>NZ_JBVIFS010000006.1:0-354461 GCF_055571215.1 Streptomyces sp. NPDC030995 | reverse complement strand
CAGCCCGCTGGGCATCGGTCACCGACAACGGCGGAATCTTCGGACCCGGACGACTCATACCGAACTAACGACAAACCTCCGACTCAGGTCACTAGCTGGGGCTAGCCGGGTCCGTCAGGGGTGTGATGCCCAAGGACCGGGTGAGCTGGGCGAGTTCTTCACCGAAGAGCTTTTCCGGGCTGAGGGTCTGGTTCTGCAGGTGTCCGTAAATCTCCAGTGACACCAGGCCGTGCAGGTGGCTCCAGATGCGCAGGGCAAGGGCCACGCCGGCCGGGGGCAGGTCGGGAAAGGCCGGGCGGACCTTGTCCAGCAGGCCGGCGTCGAAGTCGGACCACTCGAATTCACTGTCCGAGTAACGAAGCTCGGCGTGCGGCCAGGCCGCGGCCGCGAGTGCGGTGATGCCGGTGCAGACCCGGTGGGCGGCTTCGGGGGCGGCGCCGCCCTCGGGGGGCCGGTAGCCGGGGACGGGGTCGCCGTAGATGAGGCGGAAACCCTCGGGGTTGGCCAGCGCCCAGTTCCTGAAGGCGCGGGCCCATGCCTGGATCCGGGCGGCCGGGTCCAGGGAGGGGTTGGCATCCCAGGCAGCGTCGACGGTGTCGGCCAGTGAGGTGTAGACGTTGCCGATCAGCGTCGTGACCAGGTCGTCGCGTGTGGCGAAGTAGCCGTAAATGGCGTTGGCCGTCATGCCCATCTCGCGCGCGATGGCCCGCAGCGTGATCGCGTCCGGTCCTCCCGAGGCCATCAGCTCCAGGGCGACCTTCCTGATCTCCGCGGTCGTCTCGGCCCGCAGCCGCTCGCGGCGCCCCTTGGTGTTCCCCACGCTTCCCATGACGGCTCACTCTACAGCGTCTCAATATTGTGCTCCGTATTAACACTTCACGCCGTATAGTCTCTGCGCGCCGTGAAGACGGTGGCGGTGCACCCAACTACCCAGGGAGAGCCATGAACATCGGAGTCATCGGAGCCACGGGCGGCATCGGAAGTCGCGTCGTCACCGAAGCCCTCGACCGGGGGCATCACGTCACGGCCTTCAGCCGCGACGCCACGCGGATCCACGAGGATCGGAAGAACGTCGTCTGGAAGAGCGTCGACGTTCTCGACGCCGACGGCATCGCCGCCGTCATGCCCGGCCTCGACGTACTCATCAGCGGATTCCAGCCCGGGAACGCCGCCAAGGACATCGCCGACACGGTGGCTCGCTCGATCGCCGATCCCACGGTGTACGCCACGGCCGCGCGAGCACTCCTGAAGGCGCTGGAGAGCCGCCCCAGGACCCGGCTCATCGTCATCGGCGGCGCCGGCAGCCTGGAGATCGAGCCCGGAGTGGTACGTGCCGACTCCGACGAACTCCTGCACGAGACCCTCGAAGAGATCGGCCTGCCGAGGGAGTACTCCGCCGCGGTGCGCGGCCACCGCGACGCCTTGAACGTCCTGCGCACCTCCAACCGGCTGTGGACCTACTTCAGCCCTGCCGAGGACATCGCCCCCGGCGAACGTACGGGCCGGTTCCGGATCGGCGGCGACCAGCCGGTCCTCGGCGCGGACGGGCGCAGCCGCATCTCCATGGAGGACGCCGCCGTCGCCCTCGTCGACGAGGCGGAGCTTCCGTGCTTCGTCCAACGACGCTTCACCATCGGCTACTGACCTGCCCGCCGGACAGCCCGGACCGCGCAGCGGTGACGTAACGACCGTCCACGAACGACCAGATGCCGTCGATGCCGAAGCGTGCGCACCGTCGGCGATGCCGTCGAGGATCTCGTCGTTGTCGAGATCCCAGTCCTGAAGCGCCTTGTCGGCGGCGACCTGTCCTGTCGTGACAACGTCAGCCTGGGTGTCTCGCCGCCCTGCGTGCGTGCTCGCCGGCCGCGGGTTTCGGCGCTTTCCGGGGTGGATCGGACTGATACGCCATTGTCCGACTTTGTAAACACATTGCTTGTCGTTTACCGTGGCTGAGGCGCGGGACAAACCGTGCCAAGATTTGCGGGAGGTGATCAGCGTGCCTGGTGGTAGTAGTCACAGGGCGTACACGCCGCCTATCCCGCTTGACGCACCGCAGTAGCGGCCCGCGTGCCGCGCGACGGCACGGCACCGCAGGATGCCTCCGTGGCGCGTCCGGTTTTCCGCGAGCCTTGTCCGTCGGGCCACGGGACTGAGTTGATCGCCTTCGCGGTGATTTCCCCCTGATATTCGAACCCGACGCCGTTTCGGCGTGCTCTGGCACGTCCACCGGTGACAGGGCCGCGCGGCCATTGATGCGTACCGCGTTGCCGGCCATCTCAGCGAACACATTCACCACATGTTTACCGCCGAAGCACGTCCGAGATCCGCCAAGGGGCGACGGCTGCGCGCCGAGCGCCGCCGGGGACGTGTCTTGACAGGAGGAATGCCATGACCAACGCCATGCCGACGAACCCCGACAACACGTTGATGCCAGTCGAGACGGTGGGGGAGCACGCCCAGAAGGTGGAGCTGCTCCGCGAGATCAACAGGGAGATCCGCGGCCTGAACAAGGAAATGGAAGACATCCGGGAGATCACCGAAGACCAGTTGAAGGTCACGGTGGAGACCCGGAAAGTGAGCGCCTGGACGGCGATCGCGGTGGTGCCCGGAGCTCTCGCGTCGCTCTACGGCTCCAACTTCGAGCACATGCCGGAACTGCAGCTCAAGTACGGCTGGCCGCTGTTCCTCGCGGCCCTGGCGTCCACCGCCTTGGCCACCTATTTCGCGGTCAAGCGCAAGGGCTGGCTGTAGGCCCGTCATCGAGCAGAGGAAGGACGATTCTCATGTCGGACAATTCCATGCAGCCCAGCTTGGCCGGGCTTGCTCCTAAAGACCTTGACGCGTGCTCGAATGAGGAACTGCGGACCTTTCTCCAGGGAGTCCGCCGGTACCGGAACGAACTGGTCCTGCTGCACGACAAGTCTGTGGAGCTTTACCACGGGACGAGGGTGGCGCGGAGGGTGACTTCGTGGCTCGTGGTGTTCATGATGCCCACGCTGCTGGGCGGGATCTACGCCGCGAACTTCCATCAGCCGGAAACCCGCTTCGTGTGGGCCTGGCCGGCCTTCCTCGCCCTGGTGGTGGCTTCGGGCGTGGCGATGTTCGCCCACCTGCGGCGTAAGGACTGCCTGTAGCGTCGCGGGGACGGCATGTCAGACCCGCCGCGGCCGACCGAGTCGTCTCGATCGGCCGCGGCGAGCCTTTCGGGTCGTTGCCGGCGGGCAGGGCGGTGAAGCCGAGCTTCTCGTAGAAGTCGACGGTCGCCTGGGTGTCGGAAACGCCCAGGCACGGGGCGATGGCGGGAGCGTATTTCACGCGGGTGACGGCCGCTCCCGTAGCGTCTGGGGCATGACCAGGCCTTCACGCCAGTTCGCGAAGCCCCTTGAAGGCCGAGACAAGGTCGTGGCGAATGAACCACTCGGTCCCCAGGAGTGACTCCCTTTGCGATGCCGGCACCTCGCTCAGCAGGCCCGGTAGCGAGCGGCCCCGTGCCGCCTCCGAGCGGTGGGCCTGGACAGCGGCCCACTTCTGCTCCAGCCAGGGGCGGACATCGACCGTCGCCGTGACCAGCGCGTCGGGGACCGTGCACAGGCGCTTGCCCGCCCCGGCGAGGAGATCGGCCAGCCCGCTGCTCCCAGACCGGGGGTGTGCGGAGAAGTACACGGCCTTGGGCTGCCACGGCGGCCCGGCCCGGGGGTAGAGGTCGTCGAGGCCGGCCGCGTGCGCGGCGAGCAGGGTCACGCGATGGGTGTGGATGTGGTCGGGGTGCCCGGAGGAGCCGTAGGCGTCGTGGGTGATGATGACGTCCGGCCGGAAGTCGCGCACGTGGCCGACGACGCGCTCCACGCTCTCCTCCAGCGGGGCGTCGTAGAAGCGTGGCTGCCCGGGGGCCGAGTCGGGAACCCGGAGGTCGGCGTACCCGAGCATGCGGGGTTCTCCGGCGCCGAGGACCGTGAGGGCGTCGGCGAGTTCGGCGGCGCGATGGCTGCCGGGGGCCCAGGTGGCCGTCACGACGGCGGTGCGGGCGCCGGAGGCCGCGTGGCGGGCGAGGGTTCCTCCGGCCACGAGGGATTCGTCGTCGGGGTGGGCGTAGACCGCGAGGACATCGCCGAGGCGCTCGCCGTTCTGGGTGGCCGTGGTCGCGGCCACGCGCGGGTCGGACATCGAGTCGATGCGCATCCGCATCTACGCCTCCCAGTCCCAGGTGTCGAAGTACACCGGCGTGCCCTGCCGGCGGGCGGCCACGACCGCTTCCAGCCGCGCGTGATCCCGGACCGGCATCAGCTCCCGCCACTCGGTCACCGTCAGGGCGCGGACCTCGTCGTGCTCGTCCGGATCCAGCACGATGCCGGCGAGCTGTTGCGGGCTGAGACGACCGCCGTCGAAGACGTAACCCACCGTGCTGTGCGGCCACTCCTTCCCCGGCAGCCCGAACACCGCCGCCAGCAGCCGCGGCGGTCCGGGCATCACGAGTCCGGTCTCCTCCCGGCACTCCCGCACGGCGGTCTGCCAGGGCCGCTCGCCCGCCTCGGTGACGCCGCCGGGCCACTGCCAGGGGTGAATGCCGGAGTAGGTGGCGCGCAACTGGACGGGCCGGTCGTCCTCGTCGGTGAAGAACAGCGCCCCGAAGACGGTGGCCTTCGGCAGGGTCGCGGCGAACTCCTCGGGTGGAAGCCACTTCTTGCTCACGACGCGCTCCCGTCGGCCGGGCTCGGGAAACGGGTCATCCTCATGAGCGCCGGGTCGGCGCACCGGCTGAGCCGGCCGGGTGTGGCGGGGCGGGACTGGGGCATGGCGTGGTCCTTCGGCGATGGGTCTTGGGGGCTAGGCCGTCTCTTTCGGATCTTGTCGGCCGAGCCCGGGGCGTCTGGTGCCGTGCATGGCAAGGCGGAGGGGCGTGCCGCGTACTGGACGGTACTCGGGCGCCCCGACAACGCGGCCAGGTGCGGTGCCAGGCGTCGCGGGCCCGACAAGATCCGAAAGAGACGGCCTACGGGTGGTGGGCGGCGTGGAGCCGGAGCAGGGTGCGCCGGCCCCGCTCCGCGACCTCGGGGTCGTCGTGGCGGGTGCCGTACGCGATGCCGGAGACGGCGTCGAAGGCGGCCTCGCAGTCCAGGCGGAGTTCCTCGGCGGGGGTGAGGGATCTGCCGTACCCGTCGAGGAAGGCGTTGCGCAGGTCGGGCCGGCCGGTCCAGGTGTCGCTCAGGCGGACCATGTCCCGGGTGGCGGTGGCGTACTCGGACCGCTCGAAGTCGAACAGCCGCAGCTCGCCGTCGTCGGCGAGGAGTACGTTGCGGTACTGGAGGTCCCCGTGCGTGGGCACGAGCGCGGTCGGCGGGAGGCCCTCGTACCGGCGGGCCAGAGCCAGTACCGCCTCCTCGTCCCCCTCGGCCAGGTGCGGCCGGGCCTCTTCCAGGTGACGCTTCACCTGGCCCGCCGCAGCCGAGGGTCCGGGGGTCTGCTCCGGGGCGCTGTGGTGCAAGGCGCGGGCGAGGCGGCCCAGACCGTGGTGGACACGTGCCTCGGCCGCCGCAGCGAGGACCAGGCCGTGCAGCGACCGCCCCGCCAGCGCGGTGATGACGACGGCCCGCGCCGCGGAGTCGGACGCCACGAGGCGGGGAGCCCGCGGCCCGAGCGCCGGCACCCACGCCCGGTACGCGGCCACTTCCCGGTCGTGGAACCGCGACCCGCGGTGCCGCTTCAGGTACCAGGTGCCGCCACCGGATCCGGTGAGCTGCCACACCCGGCTGCCGGCGCGCACCCAGGAGACCTCGACCGCGCGGGTGATCCGGCCGACAGCCTGCTCGGCGAACACCCTCAGCCGGTACGGCAGATCCACCCCGCCCGTGGGCGGGGCGGGCAGGAGCCGGGTGCGGTCGGGGCGGTCCGCGGCGTACTGGATCAGGTCGTCCGGCCGCTGGAAGTGCACGGCTGCGGGCAGGCCGGCGCGGTAGGCGTCCAGGCCGGCCCGGCAGTACGCCACCATCGGCTCCGGCAGCCCGTCCAGCGGGTACCAGCGCATGCCGTCGCACCGGTCCGGCTCCATCACCCGGGGACGGCCCGACCACCGCCGCACCTCGAAGAAGACGCCGATCCGGGAACCGGCGCTCCGGGGAGGGTGGTGGTGAACGGTGACGGCGGCGCTCACGTCCTCCGTCGCGATGCGAACGCCGGTCTCCTCGCGGGCCTCCCGGATCACCGCCGTCACCATGTCCTCGCCCGGGTCGAGGTGCCCGGAGGGCAGGTGCCACAGGCCGGCCGCGTACACGGGCCCGGCTCGCCGCGACAGCAACACCTCCGGGCCGGGCTCCCCGTCGCGGCGCAGGATGAGGTGGACGTCGACCGGCACCGTGTGCCGCGCGCCGCCGCTCATCGAGTGGCTCCTGGGCGCAGGGCGAGGGGCACGGTGAACACGTACTCCTGGGTCATTTCTCTCCCTCGTGGCGGGTCATCAGGTCCAGCCGAGTTCGGTGTAGAGGCGGCCGGCCCGGATGCCCTCGATGGCGGCCCGGGCATAGGGGACGACCGGGTGGGGGAGGGCGTCGGCGGGCCACCAGTCCCAGGACAGGCAGCGGTCGGGCTCGCGCACCTCGGGCGTGCCCTGCCACCGGCGGGCGCGGAAGACCAACTGCATACGAGGCTGCCCGCCCGGCTCGTCCACGATGTGCACGAGGTGGGCCAGCTCCACGTCGGCCGGGTCGATGACCAGGCCGGCCTCCTCGTCCGCCTCCCTCACCAGGCAACTCACGGCCGACTCCTGCTCGCAGTGCCCGGCGAGGAAGTGATGGGTGGAGCCCGCGTACGCGGAGTCGGGGTGCCTCAGGCCCAGCAGCACCCGGCCGTCGCGCTCCAGGTACAGGTGGACGCCTACGAGGACGTGGTTCCCGGTGGCGGGGGCGGCGACGGGCGTGGCGGTCATGTGCGGTCCTCCGCGGGCAGTTCGTCGTGGGCGCCCGCGGGCTGTGCGGGGATGGGGGTGTCGAAGGCGGCGGCCTGGACGAGGTAGGCCTCCCGGAAGTCCCCGGTGCCGGTCGTCTCGCCCATCAGCTCGGCGAACGTCCCCGACTCGGCGACCCGGCCGTCCTTCAGGACATGGATCAGGTTGGCGTGGCGTACGGAGTGCAGGCGGTGGGTGATGAGCACGATGGTCTGCCCGGTGGTGGCCGCGAGGGTCCGGATCTGGTCGAAGACCCGCTGCTCGGCAACCGCGTCCAGCGCGCTGGTGGGCTCGTCCACGATCAGGACCTCGGCCTCCCGGTACTTCGCCCGGGCGATGCCCACCCGCTGCCACTGTCCGCCGGAGATCTGGTGCCCGCCCCGGTATCCGCGGGCCGGCAGCGTGCCCAGTCCGCGAGGTACTGCCCGGGCGAGCCCCTCGTTGGTGGTGCCCTCCGTGAGGAGATGGCCGAGGACGCTGTTGACCGCCACCAGTCCCACGGCCTGGGTGATGCCACGGCCGAGCTCGGAGCCGAGGACGACCCGCAGGGCGTGCGCGTCGGCGAGGTGTGCCAGCCGGACGCCCGTGCCGACGAGCCGGGGCAGGCCCCTCGCCATCGTCCACAGGCCCAGCTTCAGCCACGCGCCCTCGTGCCGGTCCCAGCCGATGTCGTAGGCGAGCTCGCCGCCGAAGAGGAGCCGCTCCGACTCGGACACCCCCGCGGCCCCGGGTCCGGAGGCTGCGTTCCGGCTCATGCCCGCGGCTCCGTGTCCGGCCGTGAGGCCCGGCCGCCGGCGGGAGCGTCAACCTGGTGCCTGATTCGCGGCCGAGGGCGGGACGACAGCCGGCGATGTTCGAATGTGGCAAGGCCGGCGCGGTGAGCAGGTACGGCATTCACGGCATCCTCCGGATGGGTGCATGGCTGGCACTGGTGCTCTAGGAACGGCCCTGGATCGGTCCCGTCACGGCCGATTCGGGGGCAGGCGGTGAACGTATGTTCTGGTCGCGGCCGGTGGGCTTGGGGTGTCTGGGGAAGGGGAGTTGAAACTCGCTCGAACAGGAAGGGTCGCTCGTGCGGGGGATTGCCTCGTGCCGCTGCCGGCCCCTGCGCGGGGCCGTCCCCGGGCGGGTCGGGTGCGGGTCAGGCGTGGGTGGGGTGCGGGTGGGGGCGCGAGGTCAGGCGTGGGGTCCTACGGTGACCTTGCCGAGGGTGAGCTCCGCGGTTCCCTCGAGCATCGCGCCCGTACGCTCCACCTGTTCGTCCAGTGCGCGGCGGTGGGCCGCGCTCAGCCGCCCGGGCCCCACCGGCTCCACGGTGAGCGCGATGCGGCGCCCCGTACGGCGCTGGTGCCAGACACCGGCGACCGTACCGTCGACCAGCATGACGGGGTGGTTGCCGGCTTGGCCGCCGGCCAGGGCGCGGGTGGCCGCGGCGCCGGGGAAGAGCAGCTCGCGGGGGCGGCCGGCGATGACGTACGCGTCGAAGTACGGCAGCAGCCGCAGGCCGCGCGGGAGTTCGTCCGGGAAGACGGTGTCTCCGGCGGCGAGCCACGCCCGGCCGGACGCGAAGGCCACCTCCTCGATGCGCTCCTTCCGGGCGAGGGAGCCGAAGAGCTCGGCGGCCCAGCCGTGGGGTGCGGCGAGCCAGGTGGCGAAGTCCTGGGCGGTGGCGGGCCCGTAGGCACGCAGATAGCGGTCCACCAGCTCGTGCAGCGACCGGGTGGGGGAGGCGGGGGTGCAGCCGGGGTTGGTGTAGGTGACCTTGCGTCCCCGGTCGCGGCCGAAGGCCAGCACTCCGTGGTGGGCGGCGGTGTGCGTGACCTGGCGCCAGCGCGGCCACATGGTCTGGAAGGCGGGCATGACCGGGTCAGCGGCCCAGGACCCGGTCCGCGCGACGATCGCCTCGGTGAGCTCGTCCACGGTCAGCTCGGCGCCGGTCAGCGCGTCGCCGATCGCGGCGATCACCTCGTCCGTCTGGGCGGCCGTCATCCGGGCCTCTGGACGGAAGGGGCTGGGGCGCGCGGGCAGGGCGGAGAGGGCCCCGGTCCACCAGGGCAGATCCCGGGCCGGCAGCAGATGGATGGTGCCGCGCGGCCCGAAGGTCTTGACCAGCGCGCCCGGTCGCGCTCGCGGTCCCCGGCCCTCTTTCCGGGCCGGCCCCTGTCCGCCGGTCAGTGCGTCGCGCACGTCCGTGCGGGTCGCGCCGTCCAGGCGTAGGGCGATGGAGAGTTCCGCCGCGGACGCCACCTGGGCGTGCGCGCCGAGCATCCGCCCGGAGATGTCGGCGGGCGAGGTGTCGGCGGTCGCGGCGGGGGTGAGGAGCCCCTGCCGGTCCATCCGGCGGGCGCTTGCGGCGGTCCAGGACACCCGGGTCGTCTGCATGGTTCCACGCTACGACTCCGTGCCGGACGAGCCGGGCCGCTCCAAGACGGCCTCGCCGAGTCCCGGCCGGCCGGTGCGAGGCCGGCCGACCGGGACACCGGGCTCAGGCGAGGTCGAACCTGTCGAGGTTCATCACCTTGTCCCACGCCGCCACGAAATCACGGACGAACTTCTCTCCCGCGTCCGCGGAGGCGTAGACCTCCGCGACGGCCCGGAGCTGGGAGTCCGAACCGAAGACGAGGTCGACGGCGGTGGCGGTCCACTTGGCCTTGCCCGTGGCGCGATCCCGGCCTTCGAACACGTTCTCGGCCGAGGTCGAGGCCTTCCACTCCGTACCCATGTCGAGCAGGTTGACGAAGAAGTCGTTGGTCAACGTCTCGGGCCGGTGGGTGAGGACGCCGTGTGGGGACCGCTCGACGTTGGTGTTCAGGGCCCGCATGCCGCCGGTCAGGACCGTCATCTCGGGGGCGGTCAGTGTCAACAGGTTGGCGCGGTCGAGCAGGAGGGTCTCCGGCGACAGCTTCTCCCCTGCCGGGAGGTAGTTGCGGAACCCGTCCGCCCTGGGTTCGAGTACGGCGAACGCCTCCACGTCGGTCTGCTCCTGCGAGGCGTCCGTGCGTCCCGGTGCGAACGGGACCGTGATGTCGTGGCCGGCGTTCTTCGCTGCCTGCTCGACGGCCGCGCACCCGCCCAGGACGATCAGATCGGCGAGCGACACCTGCGTTCCGCCGGTCTGCGAGCCGTTGAAGTCCTGCCGGATCCGGTCGAGGCCCTGCACCACCTCGGCCAGCTGGGCATTGACCTCCCAGTCCTTCTGCGGCGCGAGCCGGATCCGTGCCCCGTTGGCTCCGCCCCGCTTGTCGGTGCCGCGGAAGCTGGCGGCCGCCGCCCAAGCGGTGGTGGCCAGCTGGGAGACGGACAGTCCCGAGGCGAGGATCCGGGCCTTGAGGTCGGCGATCTCCGCGTCCCCGACCAGTGGGTGATCGACCGGGGGGACGGGGTCCTGCCACAGCTGCGGCGCGGGAATCCACGGGCCGAGGTAACGCGGGAGGGGCCCCATGTCGCGGTGCAAGAGCTTGTACCAGGCCTTGGCGAACGCCTCCGCGAGCTTGGCCGGGTTCTCGTGGAAGCTCTTCGAGATCGGCCCGTAGACCGGATCCAGCTTCAGCGAGAGGTCCGTCGTCAGCATCATGGGAGCGTGCCGTTTCGACGGATCGTGCGCGTCGGGCACCGTGCCCTGGGCCGAGGGGTCAGTGGGGGTCCACTGCTGCGCACCGGCCGGGCTCGTCGTCAACTGCCAGTCGTACTTGAACAGGTTGTCCAGGTAGCCGTTGTCCCACTTCGTCGGCTCGGAGGTCCATGCGCCCTCGAGCCCACTGGTGAGCGAGTCGACGCCGCTGCCGCTGCCGTAGGAGTTCCTCCATCCGAGGCCCTGCTGCTCGATCGGGCAGGCCTCGGGTTCCGGACCGATGTACTCGGGACCGACCGCGCCGTGGCACTTGCCGAACGTGTGGCCGCCGACGATGAGCGCGACCGTCTCCTCGTCATTCATCGCCATGCGCGCGAACGTCTCGCGAATGTCCTTGGCGGCAGCGATCGGATCCGGGTTGCCGTTGGGCCCTTCCGGATTGACGTAGATCAGTCCCATCTGCACGGCACCGAAAGGACCGGTGAGTTCCCTGTCGCCGCTGTAGCGCTCATCTCCGAGCCATGTGTCCTCGGGCCCCCAGAAGATTTCCTCGGGTTCCCAGATGTCCTCTCGCCCGAACCCGAACCCGAACGTCTTGAACCCCATCGATTCCATGGCGCAGTTGCCGGCGAAGACAAGAAGATCGGCCCATGAGATTTTCCGGCCGTACTTCTGCTTGACCGGCCAGAGCAAACGGCGCGCCTTGTCGAGACTCGCATTGTCCGGCCAACTGTTGAGGGGGGCGAAGCGCTGAGCGCCGGAGCCGCCACCGCCCCGGCCGTCGGCGATGCGGTACGTTCCCGCGGCGTGCCAGCTCATCCGGATGAAGAGCGGCCCGTAGTGGCCGTAGTCGGCAGGCCACCAGTCCTGCGACGTGGTCATCACGTCGAAGACGTCCTGCTTCAGCGCGTCGACGTCCAGGGTGGCGAACTCTTCTGCGTAGTTGAAGTCCTCACCCATCGGATTGGAGCGAGGCGAGTGCTGGTGGAGAACCTGAAGGTCCAGCTGATTCGGCCACCAGTCCCGGTTCGTCCTGGGGCGGCCCGGCGCGGGGGCCGGGGTGGGGATTACGGGGTTCTCGCTTTCGCTGCCGGACACGTCCGTCCTTCTTCCTGTCGCGGTGTTTTCCGTCTACTGGCTGTTGGCTGCTTGCTCTCGACCTTGTCTGCTTTCCGAATTGAGCACTGTCGGCGTCCGTATGGTCGCGCACCGCAGACCACACGGCTACGAGAACACGCAGAACGAATGACGACTCTCCCGGCCTCCGAGAGGTGCGGGAAAGGGTGCATTTTCTGATCGTGTTCCCGGCCTGCGGTGAGTGTGATCGTGGCCGCCGGGGCCGCGTCGTGGCACTCTGGCCATGAAGTGGAGGAGAGTCGCCATGACCGAAAGTGCGAGTCCGTACATCTCCGCGGCGCGAGTCACGGTACTGGGCGTGTATCCCGGTGACCCGCCCTTCCGCATCGTGGAAATCGACGGCGAGGTCGCCAGCACCGCCCGGTCCATGACGGATGTGATCCTGACCGCCGCGGCCGCCGGCATCACGATCCACGACCTGGACGACCCGGGCGAGGTCCGGTGGGTCGGCGGTGGGAAGTTCCACTGGCGCAAGTCCTGAGGCGGTGAGGCCACGGCCCCACTCGCGTCTCGCTCCGGGCGGTCGGGCGGCTCAGCCTTCGGCGCGCCCTTCGTGCGGTCGACGATGGACGTCAGTTTGGTGCGGCCCCAACGGCACACCAGCAGGAGCAGGCAGATCGCGGTGAGGACCCACAGGCCGGAGAAGAGCCAGAGCAGGGCCGGTGCGGCCGTCGCTGCGGCCCGTACGAAGAGCGCCGCGCAGACGATGGCGAGGAGGGACGTGCACAGGCCCAACCGGTGATCACGGGCAGTCCCAGCGGGCTCACACGGGCGGCTCATCGTTCCGGCCGCCGTGTCTACGGCTCTGCGGCGCGGGTAGGCGCGGGAGGCCCCCATGGAGCCGGGCAGTCGTACACCCGTGCGGAAGCCCGTGCAGAGGGAGGAGGGACGAGGCCATGGACACCAGCGGTCGGATTCCCCGTGTGGTGGTGGGTGTCGACGGGTCTCCCGCTTCGTACGAGGCGCCATCGTCCGCGCGGACACGAGCAGCGATGACGACGCCCTCGACCGTGTCTGACCGGCGCTGCCGCCGGTCTCCAGACGACCCTCGGGAGTCACCATGACGCATCCGAAGACCGGTCCGCCCACTCATCCCTTCCCGCGGGATCCCTCGGATCCGCGTCCGGCGCCTCCCACCCATCCCTGGCCCGGTGATCCCCAGGCGCCACGACCGGCACCGGGACCCGGCCCCACCCCGGAGCCGGCGCCCGGTCCACCGCAGCCTCCGCCCCTCCCGGACGCAGCCGTGATGGGCACTCCACCGAACGACCCCGTACCGCCCAGCCCCACTCCGGCGCCGGGCCCGGGCCCCGGCCCGCAGCCCGGGCCGCTGCCCGGCCCCGTACCCGCTCCCGGCGGGCCGGACCCGGTGCCTCCGGCACCTCCGCAGCCCGAACCCGACCCCCGGCCGCCGCCGGCACCGCGGCCCGAGCCGCACCCCCAGCCGGGGCCCCTGCCCGGTCCCGTGCCGGCGCCGGAACCCGTCACCTGAGGGAAGGGGGGCCGGCGTGCCTCCTGAACGCCCGACGCCCGACGCCCGACGCTCAGGGCTCAGTGATCGGTGCTCCCGGGCGCAGGACGCTCCCCGCTCGGACGGTGCGGACGTGTCTGCTCCTCCCGGCCGATGCCGGGACGCTGGCGCTTGGCGGAATGACCGCCCGCGTCGGCGGCGTCGGCGGGGCCGGCAGCGCCCAGGCCGCCCGCAGTGCCCGCGACGGCCCTGTCCGCCGCCTGCCGGGCTTCCCGGTCACCGCTCTCGCCGACCGCCTGGGACGGTGTGGTGCGCGGTTGCCGGCGCGGCCGCTCCTGCTCGCTCATGTCGTTGTCACCCGCCCACGATCTTGCGCACGTTCTCGATGCTGCCGCAGCCGGATGCCAGCTGCTTCTCGCGCTCCTTCAGGAAGGCGGTGCCCAGCTCGGCCCGGCGGTCGTCGGGGACGTTTTCCCTGGCGCCGTTGAGGATCGTCCGCTCCTCCTCGTCCACGTGGTGGGAGACCGCCTTGACCAGGTCCTCCAGCCGTTCGTCCCACTTTTCGGAGCCGACCTCGTCCACTTCGAGCAGCGCCAGCAGTGCCTTGTTGCCCTCGGCGTGTTCCTCCTCGCCGTGCTCCACTTCCTCGTTGTCGACGTCCTTGAAGCGTTTGAGCGCCCCGTAGACCTTGGCTTCCTCCGCCTCGCCGTGCGCGATGAGCAGGGCCGAGAACTTCTCCAGTGCTCCCGCACGGTCGGCTTCGACGCTCCGCATGCGGCGGAACAGCTCCTCCATGGTGCGGTGGTCCTTGAGGATCACCTCGACGACATCCTGGTCCTTCGACTCGCCCGCCATACCATCGGCCTCCTCGATCGGGTTTTCCATCATCTGGCGGGTGCTCACTGGCGGGCGGTTGAAACCCCGAGGTTCGGGCCGGCTCCCCGTCGTGCCCTGGTTCCCGCGAACGTGACAGGACCCGGCCGAGGTGATGGTGACTACGGGCCCGGCCGGGTCCTGCGTGCGTGAGGTGTACGGGTTCTGCCCGGGTCAGTGCTCTTCGTCGGGCATCTCGTCCTTGCGCGGCTGCTTGAGCTCCTCGGGGCTCTTGCCCCGGGCGCCCTCCTGGCCTTCACCGGGGTGGACGGGGTCCTGGCCCGGGCGGTGCATCCGCTTCTGCTCCTCGCGGCCCTTGCCCGGTTCCTGGCGCTTGTCCTGCATACCCGGCTCCTCTGTGACGGTGACGGAAGGGTTCCTGCTCGCCCACCCTGACATCCACCGTGATGACTCGCATCATTTGTGTTACCGAATGTGGTGGGCGGGTGACGCCGTGACCGGTGTGGCCGGGTCGACGTGCGGTCCGCGCGCCCGCCCCCGACGATGGGCGGCGTACCCATCCGCTGCCACCGTCAGGAGCCCGCCCATGCTGGAGCGCACGCTGCGCAAGGACCGGACCGAGGTCACCTTCATCCTTCCCGCCGACACCCCGCCGGGGCCGGTCAGCGTGGTGGGCGACTTCAACGACTGGCAGCCCGGCGTCCACACCCTCAAGTCCCGCAAGGACGGCAAGCGCGCCGTCACGGTCGAGCTGCCCAGTGAGAGCACCCACTCCTTCCGGTACCTGGCGGCCGGGGACTACTGGTTCAACGACGAGAGCGCCGGCGACCAGGACGGCCCCAACAGCCGCCTGCACACCTGACCCCGCCGGACACGAGCGCCGGGCGCATCAGAAGATGCGCTGGCCTGGGGTGAGGATGCCGTCGGGGTCGTAACGCTGCCGTGCGGCCTCGAACTCGTTCCAGAAGGTGCCGAAGTGACGCACCCAGTCGGCCCGAGCGAGCGGCACCGACCCGATCGGGTACCAGTGGCCGCCCGCGTCGAGCGTGGCGTCGTACTGGGTGCGATTCGCGGCGACCATCTCCTCGGGGGAATCCGCCCCGGGCGAAGCGGTTTTGAGGAGGGAGAAGAGATAGGCGAGCTCTTCGTCCGGCATGACCGGCAGCGGGGTCGTGCACTTGGCGGTGAGGACGGGGTACAGCAGGATGACCGCGCTCGCGCCGATCGCGTCGGCCTTGAGGCCCGCGAGCGTCTCCGTGACGACGGCGTCGACCGAGGAGGCGGGGAGCAGGCTGTCGTACCAGGGGTGGGGCCGCTTCCACTCACCGATGGACTTCAACGTCTCCACCAGCGGGGCGATCCGGTTGAGGAAGTCGAAGTAGGGCACGTCCTGGGCCTCGACCGCGGTGTATTCCAGGCCGTGGGTCAGGCGGGCGTCGTCAGCGCGTGTCGCGTCGTAGGCCGCGGCCTCGATCACGTACGTCCAGCCCTCCGGGGAAGGCGACTGGACCTGGCCGACGAGGTAGTCGAAGCGACCGTCCTCGATCAGCTCGGCCTGCTGGGCGGTGAGCGCGGCAACGCTCGGGCAGGTCAGTGTGTAGAGCCGTACGGAGCGGGGCGCGGGGACCAGCGGGATGGTGGCGCGGGTGATGAGCGCGCACTGTCCGAGACCGCCGAGGGCGGCCCGGAAAAGGTCGGGGCGCAGGGTGGCCGAACAGGTCGTCAGCTCGCCTTCGCCGGTGACCACCTGGAGTTCGAGGACGTTGTCGGCCTGTGTCCCGTACCGGCCGATCTGCCCGCCCAGGCCTCCGGCCGACAGTGTGCCGCCGACGGACAGCTCCAGGTAGTCGGTGAAGACGGGCGGGGTGAGGCCCAGGGGCAGGGTGGCCCGGACCAGGGCGCTCCACAGCGCCCCGCCCTGGACGACGGCGGTGTCGTCGCGGATCTCGACGGAGTTCAGGGTGCTGAGGTCGATGACGAGCCCGGAGGGCACCTGGGCCTGCCCGTTGGTGGAGTGCCCCTGGCCCCGCCCGGCAACTTTCAGCCCGCGCTCGCGGCAGTGGCGGACCATCGTGGCGACGTCCTCGGCCGAGCCGGGCCTGAGTACCGCGGCCGGCCGCTGGTGGACGAGGCCGCCGAAGTCGGTGGACGCCGCTTCGAGAGCGGCCTCGTCCCGGCACAGTTCCCCGTCCAGCGCCGGGACTGCGTCGAAGACACTGGAGGCGCGGCGGGCGGCGGCCGGATCCGGCTGCCGGGCAGGGCGGTGGGGAAGAGTCACGCTTGCTCCAGTCGGCTCAGGAATCGGGAACGGGCACACGTCCTGCCCAGTGTCGTCCTCGCGCCGTCAGAAGGTCCACCAGAACGGCACTTTGACGTCGCACGGCCGGCGGACGGCCGATCCTGAAGTGGATCTGAAGGCGGGTCAGGCCAAGGCGAAGATGTCTTCCTGCGCGTCGTCGAGGACGAACCCGTTGTCGAGGCGCACGCGTACCGTCACGCGGAGCTTCCGCCCCTGGTAGGCGATCCACTCGGGTTCCAGGGAGCCGACCTGCTCTTCGAGCTGCTTCCTGCTCCCCGGGGGCATCTGGTGGCCGAAGTCGTCCAGCAGTGACTTGAGCCGTACGTACTCGCGGACCTCCTGGCTCTGCTGCTGACGCGGCTCGTGCACCCGCTCGACGGTGCCCTCGGTGCCCGATGCCAGGGACAGGGAGCCGGCGACGGCATCCGCCGAATCCGGGAAGTCCCCGGCAGGAACGACCGACCCGGCCAGTCTGAGGTCCGCCGCCAGCTTCACGCGCTGGCCTTCTTCGAGCGTCATCGATCCTTCGTCTCTCCGGTCGGCAGGGCCCGCGACCGTGCGAGCGTACGGCGCCGGCCCGGGTGGGATTCATTATCCAGGTGCAGCCCCGGCCGCCCCCGCACACCGCCGGGCTGCGGGCCGCAGCAGCTTGGTGACGGATCGCCACGCGACGCGCGGATGACCGTGTGTCAGAGTCGCGGTCGGCCGGCCGGTCGGCGGTGTGCAGGGCCCCTCGCCCGCCCTTGGTCCGTTTGCGCGTGTTCGTGAGCCGTCCGGGCTGTCCGCCCGCCCGTACGGATCAGGCGGGGGAGCCGACGGCGGTTGCGCGTGGTCGGCTGGGCTCGGCTGGTCGCAGGCCCTGACGGCCGGCCGTACACCGCAGAAAGAGGAGTCTCCGATGTCTCGTCGGCATGTCCCGGTCGTCCTCGGCCTAGTGGCGGGCGCGCTGGTGGCGGTCCCCGTCCCGGCCGCTCACGCCGCCACGGTGCAGGTGCGCTGCTCGGTCCCGGACCTCGTCGCGGCGATCAACACCGCGAACAGCTCACCGGGACCCGACACGCTCCGGCTGGCGCGCAAGTGCACGTACAAGCTGACGGCGCCGGACACCGTCAACCCCGGCAACGGGCTGCCGGTGATCACCAGTGAGATCACCATCGAGGGGCGCGGGGCCACGATCAGGCGGGACGGGCGCGAGAACTCGGTGCCGAGGTTCCGGATCCTCTTCGTCGGTCCGACGGGAAACCTCACGCTCACCCACACGACGATCAGCGGTGGCTTCGCCACGGACTGCCCCGCCTTCCCCGACCTCCAGGGCCTGGCCTGCGGCGGCGGCATCTCCAACGCCGGAAGGATGAAGGTGACCCGCAGCAAGTTCACCGGCAACACCTCCCGGTCCGACGTGTTCGCCCAGGGCGGCGCCATCGACAACCCCGGCACCGGCAGCGTGAGCGAGACCGAGGTCACCGGGAACCACGTCATCTACAGCGGCAGCGAAGTCGGCGGCGGCGCCGCGGGAGCCGCCATCGCGAACGACGGTCCGCTGACGGTCACCCGTTCCCGGCTGACCGGGAACACCGCGACCGTGAAGGAGGACACGCAGAGCTTCGCCTTCGGGGCCGGCATCATCAGCTTCGCCGAGACGACCGTCGAGGACACGGTCATCAGCAAGAACCGGTCCTTCGCTCCGGGCGGGTTCGCGCGTGCCGCCGTCTCCAACGGCATTCCGGAGCCCGGCAGGCTGACCGTGACCGGCGGCGCCATCACGGACAACACGTCCGACGCTCCGCACGGCTTCGCCCAGGGCGGGGGCATCGCGAACAACGCCCTGATGACCGTGAGCAAGGTGGAGATCAGTCACAACCGGGCGGTAGCCAAGGACGGCACCGCGCGCGGTGGCGGCGTGCGCATCGGTCCCTTCGGCACGCTCGACCTGACGGGCAGCCACATCAGCGGCAACAGCGCCGTCGCACCGGGCGGTACGGCTCAGGGCGGCGGCCTCGACAATCCCGACGGCGGCACCCTGACGGCCAAGCGCAACAAGGTCTTCCACAACACGGTCATCGCGAAGGGCGGCACCGCGCAGGGCGGCGGCCTCTACCACGCCGGGGGGCCGGCCGGGCTGGGCACCACCACGCTGGAGCGGAACACCATCGCCCACAACCGGGCGGGTGACGGCGGTGGCATCTTCAAGGCGTCCGGCGTCCTCACCCTGAACGGCGACGTCATCCGCGACAACCAGCCGAACAACTGCGCTCCGGCCGGCGCCGTCGCGGGCTGCACCGGCTGACGATTCCGGCCCCCGTGCCGCCGGCCCCCGTGCCGCCGGCCGCCGGCCCAGGGTCTTCAGCCCGTGGGCCGGCGGCCCCAGGCCGTGAGCATTCCCGGTGACAGGGCCGCGCAGTCGGGAGAATCGAGATACCGGATCGCCGCGTCGATGTCCGCTTCGTCCACCAGCCCGGTCGCGGTCATCGACTCCCTGGCGCGGTTCCATGTCTGCGCCCAGAAACGGCTGATGGGGCTGCCCGGAACGAGGGGCGGGACATGGACCTCGGCGGCTACGGAGCCCAGCCCGAGGCCGTGCAGCAGCTGCGGGTAGCGCGGCGTGCCGGAGATGTCGGTGCCGATGGTGTCGTGCAGGCCCTGCCACATGGCCTGCATCGCCAGCGTGTACGGGCTCGCGGGCGCAAGATCGGTGGTCAGGTCGATCGCATCGCTGAGGACCAGTGTTCCGCCGGGGACGAGCAGCTTGCCGAGGCGGGCGATCAGCTGCTGCCGGGCAGGCAGGTGCATCAGCACGAAGCGGGCGTGGACCAGGTGGAACCGCCCGGGGTCGAACCCGGGGGCGCCGAGGTCCGTCTCCAGGACGTCGAGTCCGGGCTGCGGATGGGCGGCGAGGAAGCGGACGTCGCGGTCCACCGCCAGCACGCTCGCGACGCCGAGCTCCCCGAGCAGCCGGCGGGCGACGCTGCCGGTGCCCGCTCCCACGTCGAGGCAGCTCCAGCCGGGTCCTGCGCCCAGCTCGCGCAGCCGGGCGATCGAGATGTCGTCGTAGGCGAGCGCGCCGAGGTCGATGCGTGCGTCCTCGCCGGCCTGATCGGGCGGGAACACGGTCTTGCCGTACTGGCCCGGCGTGGAAGCGTGCCGGGGCGCTCCGTCGCCGGTCGGAACAGGTGGGTACACGGGTCGGCCACCGCCTCTGGGATCGTTGCTCGCAGGGGGCCCGTGCTTTCCAGTATCGGCCACCTCACGCGATGCGCCAGAGGTGGCCGGCGGGGTGGCTGGTCGTCGCCCCGGGGAAGGGCAGGTGGACCGGGTCCTCGAAGCGGTATGCGAGGCCCCGGTGCACGTACCGCGGTGACTACTTCAGGTAGGGGCCGGCGGCGCCGATCCTGCCGGCGCCGTTCAGGACGTAGACCGCAGGTTGCCCTTGCCGGGCGCGGCCACGGTGAGCCTGCCGTCGGTGACGGTCCGCGTGTCGCCGGTGACGGCGTCGGTGTAGGTGCCGTTCGGGATGCCGGTGTAGGTGGCGTCGTGGGTGACGGTGACCAGCGCGAAGCTGTCCGTGGCGCCGCTGGTGTAGCGGCGCTTGTACGCCATCCGGCCCTGGATGCCCTCGGTGGAGTACTGGCCCATCTGCAGGGCGGGCACCGCCCGGTGGATCTGGTTCAGCCGCTGCACGTGCTGGACGAGCGGCTGCTGCAGGGTGGTGGCGACCGTACCGCCGGCGGAGTCGACCTTGGAGAAGTCGGAGGCGGTGACCGTGCCCGCGAGGTGGTCGCCGAAGTAGGCGCGGCCGGTGGTGGCGAGCGGGCAGGTGGGACCGCAGTCGATCTTCTTGCCGGCCTGGAACTCGATCTCCGAGCCGTAGTAGAGGGTGGGGATGCCGCGGAAGGTCCACATCAACGACATGTTCTCGGCCCAGGCGTCCGTGCCGCCGGCGTAGCGTTCGCTGCTCTTGTTGGGTCCGTAGTCGTGGCTGTCGACGTAGACGACTTTGTAGGTGGCGTCGTTGTAGCTGTCGTCGGAGTCCTTGCCGTTGTGGAAGGCGTTCGCGGCGTCACCGAAGTTCATGTGCATGCGCATGTCGATCACGTTCATGCCGGAGGACCGGCCGTGGTCCGGGGCGTGGTAACTGTTGCCGTTCAGGAAGGCGTTGGTGGAGGTGGGCTGGTTCGCCGGTCCGGCCTGCTGCTCGTAGTCGTACATTTCGAGCGCCGCCTTGGCGTCGTCGAGTGCGTACTCCTTGCGCTCCTTCCACGTGAAGAACTGCGCGGAGTGGTTGACCGAGCCGCGGTTCCACTTGTCGTTGACGAAGGAGGCGACCTCGCCGAAGACGAAGAAGTTCCTCGCCGCCTCGGCGCCGTGCTGCCGGGTGACGCGTTCGGTGATGGCGGGCAGGAAGCGACGGTTCCAAGTGGTGCGCGGGATGTGGACGGCCGTGTCGACCCGGAAACCGTCCACGCCCATGTCGATGTACTTGTTGTAGGCGCCGATCAGGTAGTTCTGCACGGGCGCGGACTCGGTGTCGAAGTCGGCGAGGTCGTCGTGCAGCCAGCAGGAACGGGAGTCCTCACCCTCCCAGTTGCCGATCCAGCAACTGTGGTAAAGCGACTTCGGGAACATGCCGGACGTCGGACTCGGCCACTGGCAGTTGTAGATGCGGTAGCCCTCGGGCGAGGTCCACTGGGTCGGCTTGCCCCAGTCGACGCAGGTGTTGCCGGACGGCTCGGCCGTCGACCACAGGTCGCCGTTGTAGTACGACTTGCCGCTCTTGGGGTCGATGGTCAGGCCGTCGTACTCGAAGCCGGGCTGCTTCTCGTCGTAGTGCCAGGCCCAGTCCTTGTCCCGCACGCCGTAGACGGTCGGCGTGAACAGGCCCTTGAAGTCGCCGCGGAACATGGGGTCGTTGTTCGCGGCGTTGCCCGACTTCACGTGCTGGCTGCCGCCGCGGTTGTTCGACGGGTCGCCGTCGTCGAAGCGCGTGGTGAGGACGAAGTAGATCGGGTCCTTGCGAGGGTCGGTGCCCAGCGGCTTGCCCGCGCCGGGCGTCGCGGGCTTGTCCCCCGTGGTGGCCCGGGCCGCGGTGGACGCGGCCGATGCGTTTCCGGCGGCGTCGACGGCTTTGACGGTGTAGGTGTAGGTGGTCCGCTCCTCCAGGTTCGCGCGGTGTGCCGGTCGCGGAGGTAGCCGTCCAGCGGTACGTCCTGGTCCCGGGCCACCAGCCACGCGTCGAACTCGGGTACGTAGGTCAGTCCCTCGGTCCGGCGGGCGCGGGCGTAGAGCGGGTACGGGTCGAGGTACAGCTCATCGCGCCTCGTCTGGTCGTGCGACGGCACACGGGCCTCCGGGTCGCGATCGGTAGCGGGACGCGGGGCGGCCCCCGCGCGGGTGAACTCCGGTGCCCGGCCATGATGCAGGAGCCCCGCCGCGTCAGGAAGTACGCCTCCGCGTCCGGCGCCCCTCCTTGTGCGTCGGATCGGGCCGAAGCCCAGCCCGCTCACTCCAGCACGGTGGCGGCCACGGACAGGTCCGCGACCAGACCCGCGAAGGCGGAATCCCGGTCGTCCGCACGGAGGACGGCCGACGGATGCACCGTCGCCAGCAACCGTCCGTGCCCCGGGTCCCTCTCCCCGCCGGCCGGCGCGGGCATCGGCAGCAGCACCCCACGCCGCTCACCCACCCGGAACGAGGAGCCGAGCAGCGCCTTGCCCGCCGTACCTCCCAGTACCACCAGCACCTCGGGGTCGACCAGCCGCAGTTCCGCCGCGAGCCAGGGCCGGCAGGCGGTCATCTCCCGCAGACTCGGCGCCTTGTGGATGCGGCGCTTGCCGCGCGGGGTCGTCGTGAACTTGAAGTGCTTGACCGCGTTGGTCACGTACGCGTCCTCGTCCCCGAGCCCCGCCTCATCGAGCGCCCTGCGCAGCAACTGTCCCGCCGGGCCCACGAACGGCTCGCCCTGCCGGTCCTCCTGGTCACCCGGCTGTTCGCCTACGAGCATCAGCCGCGCGCCGGCCGGCCCTTTGCCGAAGACCGTCTGGGTCGCGTCCTCGAACAGCGGGCACCCCCGGCAGCCGGCCGCCGCCCGCCGCAGGCTCGGCAGGCCGCCGCGTGACGGCAGATAGGGGCTTGCGTCGTAGTCCTGACCGGCGGGTGAGGCCGCGCCGACGCCCGTGCCCGTGCCCGTGCCCGTGCTTGCGCTCGCGCACATCGCCACCACCTCCGTACCGGCCGCGTCGGCGGGGCGCGGCCCACTCATGCGGCGCGCAGCCGGTCGGCCGCGTCAGGGGTCAGGCTCACGCGTACGAGGCCGTCGGCGAGCCGGGTGAACTCGCGCGGCGGTACGAGCCCGGCGAGGGCCTTCGGCGTGCGGGGCAGGCCGACGCCGGACGCCGCCTCGCGGACGCGCGCGTCGATGAAGGGGCGCAGCTCCGGCCAGACGGCCTGGGCCTCGCGGCAGAAGATGTCGGCGCCCGTCGGGCCGATCCTGGGCACCTCCTGGAGCAGATCCCGCACGCGGGTGAGGTCACCGCCGGCTTCGTCCCGCAGCTCGCGCAGGTCGCCGTGCCAGCGTTCGAGCAGCAGCCGCGCTCCGTCGCCGAGCGCGGTGGCCGTGCTCTCGTCGTACCTGCGGTAGTGGGCGCGCCCCAGGGCGTCCACGCGGTCCTGCCAGTCCGAGTCCGCCATCTTCCGCGGGGTGCGGAGCCCGTCCGCGAACAGCTCCCGGGCCGCCGCGACCGCCGTGGTCGCACGGATCGGCGCCGACAGCAGTACACACAGCACCAGGAGCTGGTACAGCGGAGCCGGAGTGTTCCGCAACCGGATGCCGGCTTCGTGCGCGTACGTCTCGCCGTACTCGCGCAGTATCCGGCGGGCCATCGTCGTCGTCGGCTTCATCAGGGCGTCCTTCCGGAGCGGTGCGGCCGGCACGGGCCGGGTCTCCTCCCTTCCGTGAGCCCCTGCCCAGCCCCCGGCGGACCAATCCCGCTCCGTGCGGGGCGGCGGCGACGATCCGCGCCGCTCCTCGTCCCCCACCCCCCGCTCGCGGGCGAGGCTACTTCGACAGCACGTCCTCGTCATCGCCCCGGCCGCGCCCGCGCAGGCGATCCCGCAGGCGATCCCGCAGGCGATCCCGCAGGCGACCCGTGCGCCGGGTGCGGGTGTGGTGGTCGAGTTCCTCCAGCAGGCGCTGAGAACGTTTGTCCACGCCCAGTTCGTCGAGGACCCGGTCGATCTCGGCGAGCAGGGCGCCGTGCAACTGCCAGTGCGCCGGATCCTCGCGGGCATCGGCCAGCAGCAGGTGCGCGAGCCGGTCGCGGTGCGCCCGGGCCACGGCCAGTTCCGCGGTCAGGCGGGCCTCCGCCTCTTCGGCGTTGGCGCTGACCTGCGCGGTGATCAGCTGGGCGAAGCTCTCCACGGCGACGGCCGTGTGGCGCAGCACCTGCTGCAGCGCGCTCGCGGTCTCGGTCGCGAAGAGCGGACCGTCGGGCCGGGCCTTGGCCAGGTCGGTGAGCGTACGGCAGGCCACGCGCAGCACCACCGCGCAGATCTCCAAGGTGTCCAGACCCGTGCGCAGCACCAGCCGGAAGAGCAGCCCCTCCTTGACCCGCGGATTGAGCCGGAGGCTGTCCTCGGCCTGCCGGAGGGCGGCATCGACCTGCGCGATGTCGTTGTCGAGCCGGCGTGCCTCGTGCAGCCGGGCCGCGGCCTGTTCGACTTTGGCCGGTCCGAGGGGTTCCTCGCCGAGGTGGTCGAGCAGTCGGCCCATACGGGCGGCGAGGTCGGTGATCGCGGTACCCGCCGGGCCGACCCAGAGGGGCGGCGCGAGGAGCAGGTTGACCAGCAGTCCGACCGCCGCGCCGATCAGCGTCTCCAGGACCCGGTCCCAGGCCGTGTCCGCGACCTGGGTGACACCCAGGACGAGCATCGCGCTGATCGCGACCTCGGGGACGAACTCGTCGACGCGGACCAGGTGGCCCACCACCAGGGAGGCCAGGATGAGCAGGCCGAGGCTCCACCAGGTGAGGCCCACCAGCACGCTGAAACCGATCGCGATCAGAACGCCGACGATCACCGAGTTCACCCGCCGGATGCTGGTGGTCAAGGTCGAGTAGAGGGTGACCTGGACGACGAGCAGGGCGGTCAGCGGTGCGGTCAGCGGGTTCGGCTCGCTGCTCAGGCGGAGCGCGACGACGTAGCTGATGACGGCCGCGGCGGTGGAGCGCAAGGCTTGGACGGCGACGGGCTCGCGCCGACGTCGAGCGACACGGGTGGCGAAGCTGCTGATCATTTCCGGCATACCCGAGTGCCTTCCCGCAGCGGCGCCGAATGACGCGTTACGGGCGTTTCCTCCCGGCTCAGGCGGATGCGGTGTGGCCGGCCGGTACCTCCTCGCCGGGGGCCACCGGCCCGGGCGGGGTGCCGTCGCCGAACGGCCGTCCGCCGAATGCCGCGCGGCGGTGGGGCTCCAGCCAGCCCGACAGGTCCGGGCCCTGCGGCACGATGCCGGTGGGGTTGATGTCGTCGTGCACCAGGTAGTAGTGCCGCTTGATGTGGTCGAAGTCGACGGTGTCGCCGAAGCCGGGCGTCTGGAACAGGTCCCGCGCGTACGCCCAGAGCACCGGCATCTCGGTGAGCTTGCGCCGGTTGCACTTGAAGTGGCCGTGGTAGACGGCGTCGAAGCGTACGAGCGTGGTGAACAGGCGCACGTCCGCTTCGGTGATCGTGTCGCCGACGAGGTACCGGGATCCCCCCAGCCGGTGCGACAGCCAGTCCAGCCGCGCGAAGAGGCGCTCGTAGGCCGAGGCGTACGCCTCCTGCGACCCGGCGAACCCGGCCCGGTAGACGCCGTTGTTCACGTCCTCGTAGACCAGGCTGTTCACCGCGTCGATCTCCGGCCGCAGAGCGGCCGGGTAGAGATCGGGCGCCCCGGCCCGGTGGTAGGGCCGCCACTCCAGCGACAAGTCGATCGTGATCTGCGGGAAGTCGTTGGTCACCACCTCGCCTGACGGTACGTCCACGATCGCCGGCACCGTGATGCCGCGGTCGTAGCCGGGATCGCGAGCGAGGTAGGCGTCGCGCAGCCGTTCGATGCCGAGTACGGGATCGCGGCCGCCGGGGTCGAGGTGGAAGGACCAGCTGCGCTCGTCGTGCTCCGGCCCTGCGACGGCCATGCCGAGGGCCGTCTCCAGCCCCAGGAGTCTGCGTACGATCATGGCCCGGCTCGCCCACGGACAGGCACGGCTGACCACCAGCCGGTAGCGGCCCGGCTCCACCGGGAAGCCGTCGCGCCCGTCCGCCGTGATGCGCGTGGTGATGTACCGGCTGTCGCGGGTGTACTCCTTGCCGCGGTTCACGTAGCTCACGCCCTCGCGGCTACCCGGAAAAGAGGGCCGCAAGCGGCGGACGCCCGCGGTGGGTGCCGTTGTCGGCCGGGGCGGACGTGCGATGCTCGGGGTAAGAACAGGGATTCGGTGGAGGACAGATGAACAGTCACCAGCACCCCCGTAGCGTCCGTGCCGAAGCCCCTGGTGAGGCCGGAGCCCCTGGGGACAAGAGCCAGGAGCCGGCCGGGGGGCGTGAGGAGCAGGTACCCCCGCATCCCGGTCCCGACCCGGTTCACCCCGAGGCCAGCAGGCCGGTCCCCGGCAAGAGCCCGGAGGAACTCAGGAAGCGGCAGGAACGGCGGATGACCCGCCCCGACGAGCCCGGGCACTGACCGACGCGCCCGGGCAACGCACCCCGCGAGGCCGCCCCCGCGCTGCCGCCACGCCCGGGGAGGGGGATGGCGGCGCGAAGCCGGGTAGGCGCCGGGCATGAACACACACACCTTCGACGGATTCGACAGGCCGACGGATCCGGGGCACGCACCGGCCCTCCACAAGGCGTCGGAGATCTGGCTCACCGCCGTCGCCGGCATCGAGGAGACGACTGCGGTGGATCCGGCCATCCGCGTTCTCCAGCGGGGCGTCCGTGCGCTTCCCCTGGGCGGCGTCCGCGATCTGCTGCGCGGAGAGCCACTCGGCCATCCCGCACATCCCTTGCTGGTACAGGTACCGATCGGCTGCTGGCTCTCGGCCGGGATTCTGGACGCGGTGCCCGGAGCCCAGCGTGCGGCCACGGTCCTCACGGCCGTCGGCCTGGCCGGCGTCGGTCCGGCGGCGGTCTCCGGCTGGGTGGACTGGGCGGACCTGCCGCCGCGACAGGCCCGGGTCGGCCTCACCCACGTGGCGGCGAACCTGGCCGCGGTCGCCTGCTACACGTCCTCGCTCGTTGCCCGGCTCCGGGGCGATGCGGTGAGGGGCCGGGCGTGGTCACTGGCCGGGCTGATCGCGGTCGCCGCGAGCGGCGCACTGGGCGGTCACATGGCGTACCGCAGGTACCAGGAGGGCGACCCCTCGTGACGGGGCCCGTCGGGCGGCCCGCCCGGTGGCCGCGCCGCACCTGACGACGCAAGGCGCTACGGACCCTCGTCGTAGGTCCCCATCTCGACCTCCAGCGCCAGTTCCTGGAGGACCTCGATCGAGGACACGTCCGTCCGCCCGTTGTCGTGCGCGATCGCGAGACTGGTGAACGCCAGGCTGAACCCCGAGACCATCGTGTGCAGGGCCGGGCCGAGCGCCTTGGCAACCAGCGCCGCCACCTCCTGGGGAGAGGCGTCGGCCGGCACGCTGATCGACGGCAGCATTTCGTTCAGGAGCTGCGTGGCCACCCCGGCCGTCGCCGCAGGGCCGTCGTCGTCCTGTCCGGCTTCGGTGGCTCGGCGGATGTCCTGGGCCTCGGTGAGGATGCCGATCACTCGCCTGAGCACCTCTGCGCGTTCCATCTTGTGGAGCGTAGCCCCGCCGACCGCCACCCGGGGTTCTCATCGACCGGTCCCGTCCGGTTTCCGCCGCAGGCGGACGGGCAGCCGCCAGGGAGGGAGGGACTCGATCGACGACGGAGGAGGCAGCCATGGATGAGCAGGGTGGCGCCGGAGGCGTCCCTCCACACGCGGGGCACGGCTCCCGGCGGCGCGAGCAGGGCACCGAGCGCCCCGACCGAGAGCGGACGGCCGCCGCCGACACGGACGAGGCGAGCCGCCTCGACCGGCCGGAGCCCGCGCCGGATCCCGGGACGGGGCGCAGGCGCTGGGTGAGCCCGCGAGACGCGGAGAAGCGAGGTGAGCACCACGGGTGAGACCGGGACCGCGGTCAGCCGGCCGGGACCGTGGTCGTCGGCGTGTTCCAGCCGGAGACCCGCAGCCGTGGCGCGGAGCCGTGCAGGTCGGCGGTCCGGTAGACCGCCGTCAGCGTCGCCGACTCACCCGGCCAGAGGCTGACCTGGTTGTCGGACCACCGGACCGGCAGCACCGGATCGCCCTGCGCTCCCACCAGGTGGACGTCGGTGAGCAGGGCCGGGGTGCTGCCCGCGCCCGTGTGGCGTACGGTCACCGTCGTCGTGGACGTCCCCGTACCGTCCGCGTCCTGCGTCGTCGAGGCGGTCGCGGTGACCGTCGTCCGCTTCATCGAGTTCAGCCCTCGCAGGTCGGCGTAGGACGTGGTCGGCGTGTGCCACCAGTCGGTGCTCGTGTAGTCGAGCCCGTCCGCCCGGGTGGAGAGCCAGTAGACGTTCCGGCTGACTTCGCGCCCGGCGCCGTCGGTCAGCAGCAGCCGGGCCAGATACGTGGTGGGCAGGTCCGCCACCGACTCGGGGACGGTCAGCGCGGTGCTGCTCGCGCCGTCGCCCGCGACGCTCAGGCCGGTCACCGTCCGGTCGTACCGCTGCGCGCCGTCGGGGGTGAAGAGCGTCACGCGCGCCGTCAGGCCGGAAGCCGGGGAGGTCCGGTTGTTGACGACCGCCACCGAGTGGTCGTCGTACGCGTACTGGATGTGCAGCGGCTCGTTCGCCTTCTTCGCGCCGAAGTACGCGCCGCCCTGGTCGAGGAAGCGGTCCACCAACTGCCACTGCAGGGAGGTCCAGCCGCTGTTGAACATCCAGTAGATGACTCCGGTCGACGGCGCCGAGGAGTCCTTGGCGTTGCGGGCGTACGCCTCGAACTGCGCGCGGACGTTCTCGTACTGGGCGAGCTGCGCCTTGCGCACGTAGTCGTCGAGGCCGGTCGGGGGGCCGTAGCGGCCCGAAAGCGCGGCGTTGTACAGACCCAGGGTGGCGAAGGTGCGCGAGGGGGACCGGTGGTACTGGGCGGCGGACGGGTCCTTCCACAGGGTCTCCAGCTCGGCCGGGGACATCATGCGGCGCAGCGTGTCGAGGGTCGGGACGTCCGGACCGGCGCTGGTCTCGGAGTTGAAGCCGGTGGCGCCGCCCTCCCGCTTCTCGTACCAGTAGCCGGGCGGGACCCAGTCGTACGGTCCCGTCATCTTCATTCCGGAGCGCCCGGTGATCGGAGCGGAGGCGTCGGAGGCCGCCGGAACCACCGGGGCCGCCCAGTCGGCGGCCCGCAGCGCGTCGACGTAGCCGCGCTCGATCTCCTCGTTCGGCGCGAAGTCACTGCCGATCAGGAAGGAGATCACGCTGGGGTGGTGGCGGAGCCGGGCCGCCTCGGCGGCCATCGAGGCCTTGGCGATCGCGTGGTCGGCCGCCTCCCACCGCACCCCGGCCTCCGTGCCGTTGACCTCTCCCTCCCATTTGTCGCAGCACTCCCAGCCGGGCAGCGTCAGGATCCCGTACCGGTCGGCGAGGTCGAAGAACTCGTCGGGCTCGATGTGCCCTTCCAGGCGCAGGGTGTTCAGACCCAGGTCGAGGGCGTACTTCAGCCGGTCCTCGACGTAGGTGCGGTCCCAGCGCAGGAACTCGTCGGGGGACCAGCCGGCGCCCTTGATCAGTAGCGGGCGGCCGTTGATCCGGTACTGCCGGGCGCCGTCGGCGTTCAGCGGGGCCTGCACCTCGCGGATGCCGAAGGACTGGCGGGCGGTGTCGGAGGGCGCGCCGTTCACCGTGGCGGTCAGGTCGAGACCGTACAACGGCTGCCCGCCCATCGAGGCGGGCCACCACACGCGGGGCGCGCTCAGCCGGAGCGCGGGGTGGTCGGCGGGGGAGAACTCCACGGTCCTGGTCTCGTACGGGGCCAGCGTGACGCTGCGGCTGACGGAAGCCGGACCCGCGGTGCCGGACACCGTGGTGGTGACGGCGGCGGCCGAGTCGTTGCGCACCTGAGCCTTGACGGTCAGGTCGGCCGAGGCCATCGACGGCATGGCCAGGGCGGTCACCACGTGCGCGTCCCGCAGGGCGACCGGTCCGCCGCGGCGCACCGTGACGTCACGGACGATGCCCATGTTCTCGTCGGGCGGCGGCTGGAGCCAGTCGAGCCAGCCCATGGTGAGCTGCTTGCGCGGATCGTTGGGCTGGATCCGGAAGGCGACCGTATTGGTGCCCGCCTCGATCAGGTCGGTGACGTCGAACTCGTGCCGGGTGTACGTGCCGGCGACGGCGGTCGCGGTGGCGATCGGGCGGCCGTTGACGAAGACGTCGGCGGCGGAGATCACCCCGCTGAAGTCCAGGTGGGTGCGGGCCGCCGTGTCGGTGACGGTGAAGTCGGACCGGAACCACCAGGGCACGGCGAAGTCCGCGGCCGGAATCCGCTCCTGGCGGGTGGAGTAGAAGGGGTCGGGGTACACGCCCGCGGCCAGCAGCGCCGCGAGGACGGTGGAGCGCGGGCCGGCCGGATACCAGCCGGCCGCCGGGTAGCCGGGGCTGGAGACGGTGGCCGCCGAGTCGGTGACCTTCGCCGTCGACTGGATGGCGTACCCGGCCAGGGCCGTCGCGCTGCCCGGGGCCGAGGCGACCGCGGTCACCTGCGGCACCGGCGCGGCGGCCGTCTGCGCGGCGGGCGCGGGAGCAGCCCGGGACGGGCCGGCCGCGAGGGCGAGGACCAGGCCGACGGCGACGAGGGCGAGGCGGTGGAACACGGGGCCTCCCGCGGGGCCGGGGGAGAGAGGGGGGGGCGAGGGCTGGGACCTGGTGGGACCCCCCTGGGATATATCCGCATTCGGCTCGGCGCGCGTGGACGCCACGCCAGACAGGGTCCGACTACGCCGCGCATGCCCGGATCGGATCGGATCGGAGCCGGAGTCCACGTCGAGGACGTGGACTCCGGCTCCGGTCACCCGCTGGTGGCGAAGGGACCGCCGGAGGCGAAGGCCAAGGCGGCGAAGCGCTCGCCGATGCGGTCACGGCAACCCCCGAAGGGAGAGGGGCGGTTGCTCAGAAGTTGCCGGGCGGCAGCGGAAGGGGCAGCCCGGGCAGGCCGTCGATGCTCTCTGCGATGTGGTCCTTCTTGGCGAAGTACGCGCTCAGCGAGGCGTCGTCCTCACGCGAGAAGCGCTTGCCGTGCAGGTCGCGGTCCTCGTCGTACGACATGAAGGGCACGCCGTATCCGCAGGAGTCGCGGACGAGTTCGGCCGTCACCACGATGATCGCGCGCAGCCCGTGCAGAGTCGGGTCGATGTCGGGGAAGTGTGCGAGCAGTTCCTTGAAGCGCGGGTCGTCACGGAAGACGGGCTCGCCCCGGCCGTGCACCCGAACGATGTTGGGCGGCCCCTGGAAGGCGCACCACATCACCGTGATCCGACCGTTCTCCCGCAGGTGTGCGATGGTCTCGGCAGTGCTGCCGGCGAAGTCGAGATACGCGATCCGCTTCTCGTCGAGCACCGCGAAGGAGCCCTTGAGGCCCTTGGGGGAGAGGTTGACCGTGCCGTCGCCGACCAGTGGGGCGGTCGCGGTGAAGAATATCGGCTGCTGCTCTATGAAGGTGCGGAGCCGGCCGTCGATGCGTTCGTAAGTCTTTCCCATGCCTAAGGATTATGTAAGGAAACTCTTCGCCTGTCTAACGAACTTGTCCGCCCCCGGGTGGCGCCATCGATGCGACGGCCGGGGCCACTTATGACTGACCCACTGACCCACTGACCCACTGACCCGGTCGTCGGGCACGATACGCAGGTGCATACGACGACGGAACTGGTGGCGAGGGCAGCCACGCTGGCCACGCGGGGCACCCGGCGGGTCCTGGGCATCGCCGGGCCACCGGGGGCCGGAAAGTCGACGCTGGCCGCCCGGCTCGCCGACGCGCTCGGGCCGGAGACGGCCGTGGTGGTCCCGATGGACGGGTTCCACCTGGCCCAGGCCGAGCTGGCCCGGGTGGGACTGGCCGGCCGCAAGGGAGCCCCGGAGACCTTCGACGTGGCCGGGTACGTCTCCCTGCTGCGCCGCCTGCGCGGATCCGACGGGGCCACGGTGTACGCGCCCGCCTTCGACCGCTCCATCGAGGAGCCGATCGCGGGCAGCATCCCCGTCGCTCCGGACGTACCGCTGGTGATCACCGAAGGGAACTACCTGCTGCACGACGCGGGGGAGTGGGCGTCGGTACGGCCGCTGCTGTACGAGGCCTGGTACCTCGCCCCGGACGAGGAACTGCGCGTACGGCGCCTCGTCGACCGGCACGTGCGCCACGGCAAGGAACCGGCGTACGCACGCGAGTGGGTGTCCCGCTCGGACGAGCCGAACGCCCGCCTCGTCACCCGGGGGCGCCACCGCGCCGACCTCGTCCTCGACACCGGCTGACCGGCCCCGCGCCGCCGCGGCCGGGGCTGGCCAAGGCAGGCCGTGACCGCTGTTAGGGTGACGTGCGCCCGTCAAGACGGGCTCTCACAGTTACTGATATTTCAACGGGGTTGAACGTGAAGCTTCGCCATGTCCGTGCGGTCGCCGTCTTCGGTATCGCGGTCGTCGCACTCACCGGAGCCCGTGGCTCCCACGGCGGAAGCTGTGGCGGTGGCCACAGTTCCGGATCGAGCTCCAGCAGCTCGAGCGGCGGCTCCAGTGGTGGCAACCACGGCAGCGACAGTACGAGCACCAGCGGCAGTTCGAGCAGCGGCACCGTCACCGGCGGTTCCAGCAGCAACAACAAGGCCGAGCGCGACATCAGGATCGACAGCTGCAAGCTGGACGACGCGGGCAAGAACCTGGTCGCCAAGGTCACCGTCACCAACAGCGGTTCGCTGGACTACACCTACAACATCACCATGAAGTTCCGCGGGAACGCCACCTCGACCGCGAGCCCCGCCCAGGCCAACGTGACCGGGCTCACGGTCAAGGCGGGTGCGTCCAAGCAGGCCGAGGCCACGACGGCCTACACCGGGAAGGGCGACGGCAGCGAGTACAAGGAATGCGTCGTCGCCAGCGCGTCGAAGAGCACTCTCTGACGCACCCGCCGGCCCGGCCGGCGCCGTCGGCACGAGAGAACGGCCTCGTCGGTGTCACACCGACGAGGCCGTTCCCGTGTGCGACGCGGCGGCGTCGAACCCGTGTGGTGAAGCACGACGGGCCGGAGGGGACCGGATCGCTCGCCTGTACGGGGTGTCGCCCACACGGAAAACGCTTGGACGGCGCGGACGCGTGCGCGGGACACTGCGGTTCCGGGTCTGCCGCACGACACCAGGGTTGCGATGGGGATGGGATCGTCTGCATCACGAGGGGCTCCGCGTGACCGGGGCCCGGTGTTCCTCGCACTTCGTTACTACGGACGGGAGTTGGCGCGGCTGCGGTGGCTGACGGCGCCCACCATGCTGCTGCCGGCCCTGGGCAACATCGGCATCAACTACATCGCCCCGCTGGTCATCGCGAAGCTCGTCGGCCGCATCGCCGACGACTCCTCGCCCACCGTCGGCTCGATGCTCCCGTACGTCCTCGGATTCGCCGGTGTCCTGCTGCTCTCCGAAGCGTTGTGGCGCCTCGGCCTGCACTGCCTGAACCGCCTGGACGCCCTCGGTATCGAGCGCCTGTACGTGATCGGCATGGACGAGCTGTTCGCGAAGGACGCCGCGTTCTTCCACGACAACTTCGCCGGGTCACTGACCAAGCGGGTCCTGAGCTTCGCCTCCCGCTTCGAGGAGTTCGTCGACACGCTGACCTTCTCGGTCGTGGGCAGGTTCGTGCCGCTGCTGTTCGGGTCGGTGGTCCTCTGGCAGTACGAACCGCTGCTCGTCGTGGCGCTCCTGGCCATGATCGCGGTGACGGCGGTGTGCGTGCTGCCCCTCATCCGTCGCCGTCAAGCGCTCGTCCGCCGCCGCGAGGAGGCGATCGCCCGGGTGTCGGGGCACGTCTCCGACAGCCTGATGAACATGGACACGGTCCGGGCGTTCGCCGCGGAGGAGCGTGAGGCCGTCGAGCACCGGTCCCGGGTGGCGGAGTCGCGGGGGCTCATGCTCCGGTCGTGGGACTACGGCAACCTGCGCATCGACACCATCGTGGCGCCGATGTCCGTGCTGACCAACGCGCTGGGCCTGCTGATCGCCGTCGTGGTCGCCGGGGGAGGGCACGGTGTGGAGGCGGTGGTGGTCGCCTTCACGTACTACGGCAACGCCACGCGGATCATGTTCGAGTTCAATCAGCGCAAGGATGGGTCGAGTGGGACCTGCTGCGGCGCGAGGTCAAGGGCTACGACTACCTTCCTTTTCCGGCCACTGAATTCCCCCAAGTTCGCCTGAAATTTGGGAGGTTGGCCCGCTGACCTGTTCTTGTGAGGCCTGGTGCAGGGCTGGATGTGGTCGGGATCGGGTATTCCGATTCCTGAAGTTCGGAGAAGGTCAGCCCCATCTCACGGGCACCTCTGGATCTTGCTGCTGAGTCTCAAGTAGATCAGGCTGTGGCCGGGTCTGGTCAGACGAATGCTGACTCTGCGCTGACCGAGCTGACGGACAGTCGGATCTCTCGGTGCGGGATGGCCCAGCCCCACGGGCGGGCAATACGTGATGCTTGAGGGTCGCGGTTCTGCCCCACGCGGCGGCCGCGGGCGGCTCGGGGGTCTCTCCTCTGAGGTCATAGCTGTCCGTCACCGCGCTAAGGGCATCCGGAAACCGTCGTTGTGGGTAGTCGACAAGACTCTGGATGCGTTTGTCGGGGCCTCAGGCCGGGCCGACGGTCCTCGCGGGGACTCCCGAAGCTGGAGCGGCCGGCGGCGAGGTCGGCCTGGAGGGGTAAAAGAGTATTTTGTCCCGTAGGTGGCGTTTGGTGAGGTGGCTGCTTAGGGTCGTGGTGTGGCTCGGATTGGCTGAGAGGTTCAATGCGGGTATGGAGAACGCCTTGTGGGACAGACTCTTGGTCGACGTCCGGGTGGAGGTGGACCGCCTCGTGCCGACGAGCGGAACGTCCAGGCCATTGCGTTGATGCGCGAGCGCGCTGACCTGCCTCGACCAGGGCTGCGTGAGTGCGTGGATGTGCTGGATCAGCGATTCACCGTGCTGCGGGAGCGGTCGGCGACCCCTGGGTGATGTTGGGTCTCGCGTTCAGGCATCGCGCCAGTTCGGGGTGGATTCACGGGTGAGCCGGCGGCTCATGAGGTCGATCATCGCTATGCGGATCATGGCTTCGGAGCGGTGGGGGTGAGGTTCGTGGTCGCGGGCGAGGTGGCGGTGGTTCATCAGCCGGCCCGGTCCGGAAGGCCGAGGCATTCCGTCAGTTTCGGCAGGGCCAGCTTCCAACCTCAGCCTGACGTCGGCCAGGGCCGAGGGCATCGGCGTGGAGGCGCTCCCGCCGGAGGTCTGGCCGAACGTCTTTTGGTGGAGTCGAGGGGACGGTGTCGGCCGGCGCGGGATGCAGGCGTCCCGGCAACCTCTTCGGACGGCCGTTGGGTGCGCCGATCGACACCGTCGCGATCGAGACGTGTGAGAGCGCGGGTGATGGCCTCGGGGTCAGCGGCCCTGAGCCGTCGGTGGGCGGCATGCTGGCGCCTCTCCTGTACGAGGCGCTTCTCAACTCTCTGAACGGAGGTTGGTCGCGCTCTCTGTCACGGGTCGGGTTCGTCGTGCCGAAGGCTGCGGAACACCGCGGGGGTCGTCCAGCCACGCAGCGTGGCGTGGATCGTCGATCGGAATGCGGCCTCTGCTGTGGGGGCGTCGAGGGCCCCGGCGAGTTCGAGTGTCACAAGCCCGTGCAGGGTCACCCAGAGTGAGACGGCGATCGACGTCGCTTCGCCGTCGAGGACGGACTCTGTCACGGCGCGATCGATCGCCGCGATGAGCGGCCGGATGGGGTCACTGGTACCGACCGCCCCTGACGGCTTGAAGGATTGCACTCCACCGAACAGCACCGAGTACAGGTGGCTGTGTTCGCGTCCCCATCGTCGGTATGCGGCGGCCAGTGCGTAGATGTCGGCGAGGGGGTCCTCGGAGGGCGGCAGCGCCGTCAGGGCCTGGAACAGGCTGGCGACGGCTCTGTCGCGTACCGCTCCGATCAGTCCTTCCTTGTCGCCGAACAGGGAGTACACCGCCGCCGTTGACGTCTCGGCGGCCGTGGCAACGGCGCGGATTGTGACCGACTCCTGCGGACGGTTGGCGAGCATCTCGGTCGCGCACTCCACGAGTCGCTCTTTGACGGTCGCGTCGTTTGTTCTCGGCCTACCCATGACGAGAAGCCTACCTTCTTTGATAACGTCGTTTTGAAACAACGTTTTGAAACTTCGGAGGTCCACCGTGCCCACGTTCGCCATACGCCTTGCTCGCTTCACCGGACGCTTACTACTGGCCCTGGCCGCCGTCGCGACGCTGGTCGTCGTCCTTCTCGTTACGATCGTCCTCACGGACGGGGCAGGCTCGGGGTTCGGCGCATGGTTGACGACCCTTGGAGTCGGGACTGCCGCCGCACTGTGGCGGGGTCGGCGTCGTACCCGCGCGGCGCGGCTCGTGCCGTTCCTGCCGCTGGCTATTGCGGCAGCGTTGACGGCGTCGGTCTGCATCCCGACCGTGCCCACGGCCCGGCGGTACCCGCCCGACCTGCCCTTCGTGGCCACGCAGCACTGGAGCCTGGCCACAGGCAGCCGGGTCGCGGTGTATCACTACCCGCCCGCGAACACCGGCACCCGGCATCCCGTCCCGTTCGTGTACCTCAACGGCGGACCGGTCCGCGGCATCTCGCTGCACGACCACCGCTTCCTGCAACTCCTGGCGCGACAGGGCTACGACGTCTACGCCTACGAACAGGCCGGCGGCGGACGAAGCGACCTGCTCCCCATGGACCAGTACGCGATCTCCAGGTCGGTCCGCGACCTCGACGCCTTCATCGACCGCCTGGACAAGGGCACGGTCGACATCCTCGGATTCTCCTCAGGCGCGGTCGTGCTCACGCGAGCCCTGGCCGACCCGCGCGTCGCTGCACGCCTGCACCGGGCGATCATCGCCGAGCCCGGCCCGATGGACGGCCCCACCGCGCACATCACCGGGCACAAGGGCCAACCATCCGCGCGCGACCTCGCGCCGACCATGACCGGACCGCGGTCGACACGCATCCCGCGGTACGCCGCCGCATTCGGCCTCATGCGACTCGGACTCCTCACCCCCAACACCGGGCTGATCGGACAGGCCGAAGGCGACAACGCATTCACCGCCGCCGACCTCGGCAGCGACACCGCATCCGCCTACTGCGCGAGCGACGCGCACCGCATCCCGACTGAGGACACCGCACAGAACTTCTCCTTCAGCCCCGCCGCCAGCCTCCGCGTCCAGCAGACGGTGAAGGACGCACCCTCCATCGCCCCGCAACTGAAGCGCTCCCAGACCCCCGCGATGCTGATGATCGCCGAGTGCTCCTCCCAGGTCCGTCAATGGGCGACCGCCATCCTTGCCAATGACCCCGCCATCCAGCGCACGCAGTACATGCCCGGAGTCGGGCACCACATGTGGAACGGTCTGGACGACAACAACGACCGAGCCGCCGCCGTCATCACCGCGTTCCTTCAGGCCAGGCCGGCACCCGTGCCGAACTACCCGACCCTCGACGAGATCCCCGCCTTCCTGCGCGACCACAAGTGAAGACCCTGCAGCCCGTCTCCGGCATCGGCGGGCGAACGCTCGAAGCCGCCTGGGCCCTGCGTCTTCCGGGTCGTACACGCGGCGGCCGTCGAGATCTCCTCCCGGCCGGCCGTGGAAGCGCTGCGCATGCAGGGCGAATCCTGGTGGCGCACGGCCATCGGGTATGTGGCCCGCTCCATGCGCCGCACCCTCGCCGCCGACGCCGGGATCCGGCTCACCGGAGCCCTCTACCTGGTGGCGACCGCCGCCTTCCTCGGCGTGGGCGTACAGCCGGACGCCGCCGACTGGGCGGTGATGGTCGACCGCAACCGCACCGGACTCTTCCTCCAGCCCTGGGCCGTGGTCGTGCCCGCCCTGCTCATCGCAGGCCTGTCGATGGGCACCAACCTCCTGTTCGACGCCGTCCTCCAACGGCACAGCCCCCGGAAGGGAGCGACGCGATGACCCTCGTCGCGCACGTGCGGGACCTGCGCGTGGAGATCGACGGACGGACGATTGTGGACGGCGTGAGCCTCGCCGCCCACGCCGGCAACGTCACCGCCGTCATCGGCCCGTCCGGCAGCGGCAAGACCACCACCGGGCTCGCCCTCCTCGGCGAATACCCGGCCGGCGCCGTGATCGACGGCGCGGTCCACACACCCGCAGGCCCCGTCGGATACATACCCCAGCACCCGGCTTCCGTCCTCAACCCCGCCCGACGCGTCGGCGCCCTGCTCACCGACATCACCGCCCGCCAGGGAGGCACCCGGCGAGAGCGCAGGCGCCGCGTCGAACAGGCCCTGCGCCTCGCCCAGATTCAGGATCCCGCGGCCGTGCTGCGCCGCTTCCCGCACCAACTCTCCGGCGGACAGCAGCAGCGGGTCGTCCTGGCCCAGGCACTGCTGCTGGGCGCCCGGGTCATCGTCGCTGACGAACCCACCACCGGCCAGGACGTCCTGACCAAACAGGGCATCGTGGCGGAGCTGGCCGCCGTCGCCGCACAGGGCATCGCCGTCATCCTGCTCAGCCACGACCTGGACGTCGTACGGGAGCTGGCCGACGAGGTCGTGGTGACGCGGGCCGGGAAGGTCGTGGACCGCGGATCCGCGTCATCCGTCCTGGAGTGTCTCGCACCGGAGAAGCCGCGCGTTGCGCGAACACCCCGCCCGCGCGGTCCGAAGCGCCTGGAGACGCGGAATCTGACCGCACGGCACCGCACCACTCAGGGGGCCGCCGAGGTGCTGAGCGACATCGAGGTCTCGCTCGCGGCAGGGGAGTGCCTAGCACTCGTCGGCCGTTTCGGCAGCGGCAAGACACCCTCGGACGCTGCCTGGCCGGGCTGCACCGCGCGTACGAGGGCACGGTCCTGCTCGACGGGACGCCGCTGCCGCGAAGTCTCCGTTCCCGCACTCGCGCCGAACTGGGCGCCGTGCAGTACGTGTCGCTATGCCGATCACACACCAGCAGGTAGCAGGGCACGCGTTTCTGCGGCCGATGTACGGGGACTCGTACTTCCCCGATCACCTCGTCGACCGGGGAAAGGCGATCCTGCTGCGGCTCTGCGAGCGGATCGAGGCTGACCAGCCGTCGAATCTGGAGGCCCTGTATGCGCTCACCCAGGCCGCGACGGAGGAGTTCAACCTTCTGGACGCGGAGTTCGCGGCCGCCGGGAGTGGGATCGAAACGGTTGCGCGTGAGTGGATCGCTGATGAGTTCTGGCTTGTCGCGTCGGCATACGGCTTCACGGACGCGGACGTAGAGGAGCTGATCGCCGGCCGGGACTGGTGAGCGAGCACCGGAAATCGATCTGCCGATCAGAGCCGTTCGTGGAGAGCTGCAATCAGCACAGCCGGCCGGATCGGTGGCCACACCGTCCCAGTCCGGGCCCGGCGCCGCAGCCCTCATGCCCCGTCGACAACAACGGCTCCGGGCGCCGGATCATCGACGACCAAGATCTCTTCGCAACGAGTCCTTAAAGAGCGTTTTGCCCCGGCAAGGGGGTTTGGTGGGCTCTTGGGTGGGTGACCTGCCTGTGAAGGTTGAGGCTGGGGGTCGCCTTCGCGGCATGTGTGGCGGGTGGCAACGGTCGAGGGTCCGTTTCGGTCCCTTCGCTCCTGTCTGATCCCAGGGAGCCCCCACTCACCCCCGTTTGCGCCCTGTGGTCGAGGGACTGGCCCCGGTACTACCGAAACATGCGCCGACAACGACCGTACCCAAGTGATTTGTCCGATGCCCGGTGGGAGTTGCTGAAGCCCATCCTGTCGGCCTGGCGGGCCGAGCGGAGAGGGAAGGGCCTGGACATAGGCCGGCCGCCCCAGCACGATCTGCGGCGGATCATGGACGCGGTCCTCTACGTCGACCGCACCGGCATTCCCTGGCGCTACCTGCCACACGATTTCGCACCGTGGGAGACCGTCTACGGTTACTTCGCCGCCTGGCAGAAGGACGGCGTCTTCGACCAGCTCAACGGAGTTCTGCGGCGACTGGTACGTGAGGCCGAGGGCCGCAACCCCGAAGCAAGCGCCTGCGTGTTGGACGCCCAGAGCGTTAAGACCTCCGCGAACGTGCCCGCAGTCAGCCAGGGCATCGACGCCGGCAAGAAGATCGCCGGCCGCAAACGCCACATCGGCGTCGACACACTCGGCCTCCTCCTGGCCGTCCTTGTCACCGCCGCCAGCGTCTCCGACAACGCCGGCGGCATCCAGGTGCTCTCACAAATCTCAGAAGCCCACCCGCGCGTCACCAAAGCCTGGGCGGACACCGCCTACCGCACCAAAGCCATCGACCATGGCGCCCGCCTCGGCATCGACGTCGAAGTCGTCCACCGCGACCCCCGCCAGAAGGGCTTCAAAATCATCCCGCGGCGATGGGTCGTGGAGAGGACGTTCGGCTGGCTCATGCACCACCGCCGCCTGGCCCGCGATTACGAGACCCACCCACACCGGTCCGAAGCGATGATCCGCCTCGCGATGATCGACCTGATGAGCCGTCGCCTCACGCACGAAGCCACGCTGAACTGGCGCGACACATAGCTCGCCCCGGGCGGGCCTCAACGTGAGGAGTCAGCCCCGTCAAAGCCGCGGAAGGTCCCTGATCCATCAGCGGCATCGGCGAAGTCCGCAAAGTCCATGTTGGCGATGCTGAGGTTGGCAGCCACGTCCGGAAACCACTGCGCCGGAACCCTGAACGTTCGCCCAGGTTCGTCCGAGAGGTCCACGGCCAGAACTGGGTGGCCCGGATCGTCCATCGTGGTCGCGTCCGCCAGGAACATGTAGACGATCTGGTCGTCTTCTTCCGCGGCAGCTTCTTCGTCCAGGAGTGCCTGGACATCCACGCCGGCGAAGCGAAGGTCGCTGACATACGTGGCATGCGGATACTCGCCAGCAGCGTCGAGTGCGGCTCGAACCGCATCCCAGGCTCCCTCGTCACCGAAGTCGGTGCGCAGGACCAGCGAAGTCAGATCATCGGGATGAGGCAGGGGCATGAACGTGATCCTCTCACCCAACGCTGACATCGACCGTCGGCGAGGTCAGGGCATCCCACCGCGTCGACGTGACCTCCCAGACCTGACCGACTGGTCGCCAATTACCAAACACCCTCGCCCGGACAAAACGCTCTTTTAGTCCTTCGCCGCGGCCTCGGCATTGCGCCAGACCGTCAGGTCGACGGTGATGAAGGCGGTCTCGTTCTTTCCGCCCGACCTGCCGCGGAAGGTCGCCAGCGTGATGTGGCCGGCCTTGCTCAGCACGCAGACCTGTGACCCGTCCGTGAGCTGGTCGAGGCCGATCTTCTCGGTGAAGCGGGTCACGGCGCGGCAGGTCTCCAGGGAGCCCTTTTCGGAGTTGTTCAGCAGGACGAGCTTGCCGTTCGTAGTACCGAACTTCTCGTCCCCGAACAGGGTGTCCCGGTAGTAGAAGAGGTCGCCGTGCCCGTAGAGCACCCCGGCGCCGGTCGGCTCCTCGGCCGGGCGCGGCGGATTGTCGGCGAACATCAGCTGGTGGTTCTGGGGCACGTCGATGCCCTGGTACGAGACCGGCTGCGGGTCGGGCCGCTTCTGCGAGGCGCTGCCGCCGCCCGACGCCTTGTCGCCCCCGCCCTTGCCGGAGCCGTCCGGCAGCAGCGACCCGATGACCGCGAGCCCGATGACCGCCGCCGCTACCGCCCCGATGGCGATCAGCCCCGTCCGCTTGGGGCGCGGCGGAGCGGGCGGACCGGGAACGAAGCCCTGGGTGTGGAACGGCGGCGGCGTGCTGTGGCCCGGAGCGTACGAGGGCTGCGCGTACCGGGGTTGGTTGAACTGCGGCTGGTTGTGCTGCGGCTGCGGGTACGAAGGCTGCGCGTACGGGGGCGGCGTCGGGTAACCCGGCGGCACGGCGCCCGCAGCCCCCGGCGCCGGAGCTGTCTGCGTCGGCGCGGCGGCCGCACCGGTCGGCGTGTATCCGGGCGCGGCGGCGGGTGCCGCAGGCGCACCCGGCGCCGGCGACTGCGGCGAGACCTCGGTCGGAGTCGGAGTCGGAGTCGGAGTCGGAGTCGGCGCGGCCGTCGGCGCCTGCGGCGGCGGGGTGGGCGCCGGCGCGGGCAGCCGCAGCCGCTCGGTGATGGAACCGGCGACGGCCTGCGGCAACCAGTCCTCGCCCTGGCGCAGCGGAGCCTCCGAGGCCGCGTTGCACAGCTCGATGACCTCGGTCAGGGTCGGTCGGTCGGCCGGATCGCGGCTGAGGCAGCGGGTCACCACCGGCCGCAACTCCTCGGGCAGGGCGCTGAGGTCGGGGTCCTCGTGCACGATCCGGTAGAGCACCGCGTGCGAGGGCCCGTCACCGAAGACGGAGGCCCCGATCGCGGTGAAGGCCGCGATCTGCCCGAGGGCGAAGACGTCGGTGGCCGGGGTGACCGTGCCGGCCGAAGCCTGTTCGGGCGCCATGAACGCCGGGGTGCCGACGCTGACGCCGGTACTGGTCAGAGCGGTGGAGTCGGCGGCCCGGGCGATGCCGAAATCGATGACGCGCGGGCCGTCGGAGGCGAGCAGCACGTTGGCGGGCTTCAGGTCCCGGTGGACGATGCCCGCGCCGTGGATGACGTGCAGCGCCTCGGCGACCCCGACGGTCAACAGCAGCACGCTGCGCACCGGCAGTGCGCCGTGCCGGGCGACGGCGTGGGCGAGCGAGGGGCCCGGTACGTAGGCCGTGGCCAGCCAGGGCTGGGGGCCCTCGGTGTCCGAGTCGATGACTGGTGCGGTGTAGAGCCCCTGGACCCGCTCCGCGGCCCGCACCTCCTGTTGGAAGCGCCGCCGGAACTCGGGGTCCTCGCTGAACTCGGGCCGGATCACCTTGATGGCGATGGGCCGACCGCCCGGCGTGTAGGAGAGGTAGACCTTGCCCATGCCGCCCGCGCCCAGCACGGCCACCGGGCGGTAGCCGCCCACCACGGCCGGGTCGTCCGCCTTGAGCGGCTGGAAGAAGTCGGCGGAAGGTGCGCTGCCCATGGGATCCATCTCTGATTGCGGCGATTCAGCACCTGCCGGCGCCCCGAAGTCAACCGAGAGCCTACCCAATGCCGGACCACCCCGCCCCGGACCACCGGGCCGGCTTCGGTAGTTGGGGGACCGTGCAGCGGCGTCGCGGGCACCGCTCGGGTGGGATGGCGATGGGGCGAACTGGGATGGGGCACACAAAGCCCTCCTCGTGAAGGCGCCTGACGGGCAAAAGGCCAGGTCCGGCGCCTTCCTTTGTGCCTCTAGAAGAAGCCGAGCTTCTTCGGGGAGTACGACACGAGGAGGTTCTTCGAGTGCTGGTGGTACACGGTCCGCACCTGTGATGACCAGCCACAACGATTGCCTTGGTGATCTTTGGTTGGGGCTTGGCCCGGGTATGGCCCGGATCTTGGATCGACGGAATGTACGAGCGACGGTCCGCATCCCGCCGGGCAAGAGCCCGCGTCGACGCCTCTCGGCGGAGTCGGCCTGCGGGCCTTCTGGCGGTGAGAGCGAGTTGGGGCTCCAGCCTCCGGGGCGGGAAGCATGCGCCAGCGTGACCGTACGGCCGCAATGAGGCGGTCGATGTCCTGGGGCGTGACGTCGACGCCGAGGCCGGTGAACTTGGCCAACCGCACGTCCTGGGGCCCGTAGGACGGTCGGGTAGGTCGCCGCGAGGTCCTCGGGCGACGGGGCTTTCGCGCGGGTGAGCGCTTCGCGCAGGAGCGGCTTGCCGACGGGGTGGTCGAGCCATTCGCCGGAGGTGACATCGCTTCCAGGTCGGCGAGTGTGCCGTCGCCGGGGGAGTGCGGTCCGAAGGCGGATGTCCCGGGACGAGGCGCCGATCTCGACCGTGAAACGGGCCGGGGGCGATCCGCCGGCCGCCCAGGGAGGTGGACCGCCATGCCAGGTCCCGGCCGGTGAGCTCGAACCGGACGCTCGCCGAGGCGCCGGGTTCCAGGCCGATCCTGGTGGAGCCGCGCCGTTCGTGGCGTGGGCGGGTGGGGTGTGGCTCGTCGAAGGCGACGTAGAGCTGGACCACCTCGCGGGCGAAGTGGCTTCCGGTGTTGGTGATGGTGGCCTCGACGGTCCACCGTCTGTCGCCGGTCGCGGTGGTCTCCAGGTCGTAGGCGAGGGTGGTGTAGGTCAGGCCGTGGCCAAAGGGGGACGCGACCGGAACGGCGAGGGTGTCGTAGTGGCGGTAGCCGACATAGCGGCCCTCGCCGTACACGACGTGCCCGTCCCGTCCGGGGAAGTGTAGGTGGGAGGGCGGACATCGGCGAGCCGGTGCGGCCCCCAGGCGAGCAGCACGGCGGCTACGCCGAGGACGATGCGCGCCCGGTCCTGTCCGTCACCGACGCTGGCCACGGTCAGGGCGAACCGCAGCAGGACGCCGAGCAGAACGGACCAATCCCGAGGAGCGCCGGTGGACCAGCGAGAACGGCCTTCTCGACCTTCTTGGGATCGTCGAGAGACACCTCTTCCTCGAGCACTACTGGCGCCGCACGGGCGGGCATGCCGGCGGTGAGAGGATCGTCGAGGACGCACCACACGACCTTCCCGAGGATCACGATTGGTTCAGGAGCGGTTCCTCTCGGCCGCGGCGCAGGCGAGCGGCTGGTCATGGGTTCGGAAGACCGCCCTGATTGTGCCCGTCATTGCGTTGCTGGGCGTCTGTGTCACGTACGCCCTCAATCAGAGTGCGGCCCGTGGGGAGCGGCGAGCGAAGACCTTCGCCTAAGCGTTGACCGCAGTGGTGTTCAAGGAAGTGTTCATTGATGGGCGTGGCTCTCCACAGCGGTAGGACATGGCCGCACGCGGGCGTGCAGGCAGGGCTTCACCCACGCCGAAGCCAGGACTCGCTCACGTGGAGTCTCTGCCCGGGGAGGTGAACCCCGGGGTTGTCCTTGCGGAGGTTGGCGGATACGAACCGGGACAACCCGGAGCGCCATGTGCGGCTGTCGTTCCGCGGGTAGCTCTGAGGCGGTCACGACTGTAGGGGCGGTGCCCGGCCGTACCGAGTGAGCAGGCGGGCCCAGGCCCTGCGACGGCCGCGCGAGCCGTCCCGTTGTGGCGAGAAGCCGACCGGGAACTCGCGACCGGCGCCAAGGGCTCGACCAGCAGCGCGTTCACCATCGGCTCGGGCCCGGAGCAAGGTGGTCACGCCGGGGAATCAGTCGATGGGAAGACCCTGCATCTTCCCGAGGCTGCGGGCTCCCCCGCCGTGGAGCAGGGTGCCGTCACAGGCGGGCAGTTCGGCCTGCACCTTCTCCAGTTTCCCGGCATCAACATAACCCACGGGAATGTCGCCCTTGTCGGTGAAGTCCTTGGTGTAGCCGCGGTCGTGATCCGTCCCCATGGCCAGCAGGCGCTTGCTGTCGAGGAGTACGCCGTAGTACAGCCTGTCGGAGTTCAGCTTGTCGACGGCGGAACAGAGCACGGGTACTTCTTCGCCGCGCCGCGGGTGGCAATCGGGCTTTGCCTGATTGCACAGTTCGGTGTCACTGACCTTGATCACCTTGCAGCTGTCCTCGGACTCGCCCGTGCAGGAGACCGGCATGAGGTTGAGGGGCGGGCTCACGGTGGGGTTGGTGTAAACGCTGACCCAGGCCGCTCTGACGGCTGTCCGGTGCACTTCGGGACGCGCACACAGGTCGATGTCCGCCGTCCCTCCGAACTTGTCGTCCTGCACGGTCGCCGCGTGCTTGTCGGGGCAATCCCCTGACGCGCCCTTGTCGGCCGCACGTCCGTCGGCCACGCTGCCCGCGGCCGCTGAGCCCGGAACGGCCGGGTCCTTGTCCGTCGTGGATCCGCAGGCGGTGAGGGACAGCGTCAGGACCACTCCGAGGAGGGTGGAGACGAGAACGCGGTGTGACACGAAAGTACCTCTTGTTCGACGGGGGAATCATCCGAATGCCGGCAGTCACGGGCACGTGGCTGTGCCGCGGCACGGGGGCCGATGCTCGCAGGATCCGCTGCCGAGGGCGTCGGTGGAACCACGTACTTCGCTACGTAGTGGCCGGCCGGCCGACCGCACGCACCCTGAATTACGTAGGGCATGTCAGGGAAACCACGGACTCGCGGAACCGCGACGGGCGGGAGAGTCGTGTCGGTTCGGTGAGCCGTACACATCACAGGCGGTCCGCGTGGCGGCCGCCTTCCAGGAGGGCGGGCGGTGTGGCGCGAACGGCGGGGACATGGGAGCGGAGGGTGGGACGGACCGGAGCGGTGGTCAGTCTCGCGGTCGCCGGGTGGTTGATCTGGCTGCTCCCGGGCCCCCACCTGGCGGCCGTCCTGGGGTTCGGCCCCGTGGACGGCGTCATGAGGATCAGCTCGTGCTACGAGGCCACCGACGCGGAGGGCTATCAGGACGGCACCAACTGCAGAGGCATGTACACACCGCGTGCGGCGGGCGAGCCCCCACGTCAGGTCATGCTGGACAAGGCTGCCACGTCGCACAAGCCAGGCAGCACCGTGGAGGTGCGGATGGCGAGGGGCAGAGCCTACGAGCTGTCGGGCTACGCGCTGGGTAGGTGGATCACCGTCACCGGGCTCATCCTCGGACCGTTCCTGGCCCTGTCACTGTCGTTCCGCGCCGGTGCGCGGGACGGAACGTTCAGCCACAACGGCGACTACGTTCTGCTCTTCATCGCCGCCGAGGTCGCCGCACTCGTTCTCGGAATCCTCGTGGGTATCGTCGTCTCGATAGCCATCGCCTTGGTCGATTTGTTCGGCTGAGGATAGGGGGAGCCGCACGGCCTCGGGTCCTCGGGCGGAAGCTCAGGACGCGGTGTGTGGGTCGACTCTCGAACGTTCTTCCGTTCGACGTGATAGACAATGCCGTGGAGTTCGGTAGAGGGATCACGCACGTCGGCACATCGGAAGACGCGGCCACACATCACGACAGCGGGAGCCCCCTCGTCGGCCGCACGGCCGAACTGGGGCTGCTCGACACGGTGATCGACCGGCTGGGGCACGGGACCCCGTCCTTCGTCGACATCACCGGCGCGGCAGGGATCGGCAAGAGCCGGCTGATAGCGGAGTTCTGCCTCCACGCACGGCGACGTGGGGTGACGGTGTTGCGCGGCCGCGCGGCGGAGTACGAGCGGCACCTCCCGTTCCATCCGTTCGCCGACGCGTTCGCCGATCTGGACCACCGTCCGCAGCATGCCCCCGACCTGCTGGACGCGGTCTCCCGTGTCCTCGGCGGCCGTGGCGCCGGGCCGTCCCCCGGGCCGGTGCCCGCCACCGCCGACCGCTTCGGTCTCCACCGGTCGGTGGCAGGGCTGATGGCACAACTCGGCCGGGCGGGCGGCCTGGTGGTGGCGCTGGACGACGTGCACTGGGCGGACCCGGCTTCCCTGGAGCTCCTGGACCATCTCGTCCGGCATCCCGTACCCGGCCCGGTCGTCCTCGTCGTCGCCCGCCGCGACCGGCAGACGCCGACCGCGCTCACCGCGGCGCTCACCCGTGAGGCCGACACCGGGGCGGTCCTCCGGATCGGTCTGGCGCCGCTCTCGGAACAGGAATGCGTCGAAGGGCTCGCCTCCGATCTGCCGCGCGACCGGGCCGCGCAACTGTATGCCGCAGGAGAGGGCAACCCGCTCTACTTCCTCTCCCTCCTGCACGCGTACCGCGAGGATGCCGCACGTCGCCCTACGTCCTCCTCGGCCTCCGCCGAGTTCGGCCTCGGCGAACTGCCCACCGGACTCGGAGCGCTGCTGCTGAACGAGCTGGCCCCGCTGACCCCGTCGCAGCACCGGACCCTGGAGGTGATCGCCGTGCTCGGCGACCACGCCGTGTCCTCGGTGATCCGCAGGGTGGCCGGCCGTACCGATGCCGAGCTCGACGACGATCTGGACACGCTGGCGCGGCGTGACCTCGTGAGGCCGGGCCCAGGCGGCCGCATGGTGCTGCGCCACCCGGTGATCCGAACCCTGGTCCACGAGTCCACCGCGGCTCGGCGGCGCGTCGAGATCCATCACGCCGCCGCCGCCGAGCTGGCCCGTACCGGCGCACCGGCCGTCGAGCAGGCCCGGCACATCGAACGGTCGGTGACCACGTGGGACCCGCAGGCCCACGCCGTACTGAGGCAGGCCGCCGAGCAGACCGCTTCGACGGCCCCGACGAGCTGCGCACACTGGCTCCAGGCCGCACTCCGCCTGCTGCCCGAAACGGCTGAACACGCCGTCGAGCGACGCGAACTGATGCTGCGGCGCGCCCGAGCACTCGGTGTCTCCGGCGGACTGCGGGAGAGCCGCGACCTGTTGCACAAGGTGATCAGCACGGTCGGCCCCGACGAGACCGACGTCAGGACGTCGGCCGTCGTGCTGTGCGCCTTGACGGAACGGCACCTCGGAAGATATCCCGAGGCGATCGCGCTGCTGCGCCGCGAGTTGCGCCAGCCGGAGCTGTCGCCGTCCGACCGGGTGTCGATCGGCCTCGAACTCTGCTCGTCCGCACCGCACAACGCCTCCTATCCGCAGATGCGGGGCGAAGTCGCGCGGACCCTTGCGGATGCCCGCGTCCTCGGCAACGAACTCGGCGAGGCGGGGGCGCTGGCGGTCGCCGCGTTCGGCGAGGCGTACGAGGGCGACGTGGCCGCGGCGACTGAGTACGCGGTGCAGGCCGCCGGGTTACTGGACGGCCTGCCCGACGACGACCTCACGGCACTGTGCGAACCACTGGGCAGACTGGGATGGGCGGAGGCCTTCCTCGGCCGCTTCAGCGACGCGGAACGTCACGCCGACCGGGGCCTCGGCATCGCCCGGCGCAGCGGGCAGATCTACCTCCTGCCGCTCCTGCTGCTGTGCAAGGCACACGTACGGATCCAGACCTGCCGACTGCAGTCGGCCCGGGAACTGGCGGACGAGGCCGAGGACATCGCCCGCGGGATCGGCAGCGGCGAGCTGCTGGCCTTCGTCCTGGCCAACAAGGCCCAGGTGCGTGTCGCGGCGTCCGCGCCCGGCGATCCGGAGGCGCTGGCGGCTGCGGAGGAGGCCGTTGCGACCATGGGACCGAGCGACAACTGGCGGGCCTCCATGGCCTGGTGCATGCTCGGCTACGCGGCGCTCACCGGCGGCGACCCGCACCGCGCCCGGGACGCCCTCCTCCGGGCCGGAGGAGACGACCTGCGTGGTCTGCAACCCTCGATGCGCCCCCTCCTGTCGGAACTTCTCGTCACGGCGGCCCTCTTCACCGGGGACGTCCCGTCCGCGTCCGCATGGTCCGAGCGGGCCTCCAGGGAAGCGGAGCAGCTCGGCCTGCCCGTGCAACGCGCCTCCGCGATGCGGAGCGCGGCACAGCTCGCACTGCACCACGGCGACGCCGGCAGGGCGGCAACGCTGCTCTCCGAGGCAGCGGCGGAATGCGCACGGTCCGGTGCGGTGTTCTGGGAGGCGCGGTCACTGCTGCTCGCGGCTCCGGCCATGACGGCAGCCGGGTTCGGAGCGCGTGGCGCGGCCATGTGGAAGCAGGGGCACCGGCTCGCCACCGGTGGAGGTGCTGGTCTGCTGGTCGGTCTGGCGGAGATGACGCGGCCGTCCGTACCCCGCACGTCCTCCACCGCCCCGCCGTGGCTGGCCTCCTTGACGGCACGCGAGCGGGAGGTCGCCGAACTGGTGGCAGAGGGCCTCACGAACCAGGCGGTCGCCACCAGGCTCTACCTCAGTCCGCGTACCGTCGAGACCCACCTCTCCCGGGTGTTCCGTAAGACCCACGTCGCCACACGTGCGGGTCTCGCCGCCCTCATGGCCCGTTCCTGACACCGGGAAACCTCCCTGCGGCCGCACGCCTCCAGCACGGGACGGTCCTGCCGCAGCAGACGGATGGCCGGGCCGCGCGCCGTGCTGTCGACGCGGGCGCATGGGCGCGATGCCGAGTATGGCGTGGTGGAGGCCGTCGCCCTTGAGGCGGCAACCGCGGAGGATCTTCCAGGTCTTCATGCGGCCGAAGACGCGCTCGACGCGGGTGCGGACCTGCTTGTGAATCGCGATACCGGGCCATTGTCGTCGGCTTCAACACCAGCGTCCTCGCGGGCGGCGAGGCGGGGAGCGCGTACGGCGGCGGACGGGCTGGTGATGCCGTAGGCGCCGTGCTGTCTGCGGGTCTGTTCCGTGTGCCACGGGTACAGCTCCCGGACGTCAGTCCCGCATCGGCCGGGGCGCGACGCACAGCCCCCAGATGACGAGGACGTCGATCGCGATGAACAGCAGTGCCCACCACGGCGTGTACGGGAGCCACATGAAGTTGGCGAGCATGCACAGGCCGGCCAGCCCCAAGCCCACGACCCGTGCCCAGGTGGCGCCCGTCAACAGGGCGACGCCGGTCCGTCCGCGGCAGGCAGGTGTGCTGGCGGACCTGCTCGTCGCACTGCGGTGCGGGGTGATCAGCCCGTGCCCAGGTGGGCGCCATCCGTGATAACCGGGTGACCGCGGCTTTCGCTGGAATGTGTCAGAGTCCCCCGCCAGAGGGGGCGTCGGCGTCGCGGGACGCAGCCGCGAACTCCTCCGGATCCTGTCATCGACGCCGCGGGCATCGCACCGGAGCGTCTCGTGATCGACCCGGGACTCGGCTTCGCCAAGGAAGCGCAGCACGACCTCGACCTGGTGGCGGGGCTGGCCGACATCCGCGCCCTGGGCTGGCCGGTACTGGTCGGCGGTTCCCGACAGCGGTCGCGAACGGGACGCCACTGCCGGCCCATCGCCGGGACGCGGCAACAGCCGCTCTGTCAGCCATCGCCGCACACCAGGGCGCCTGGGCCGTCCGCGTCCACGACGTACGGGCCCTCGGCGGACGCGGTCAGGGTGGCCCGCGCGGTCACCCCTCTGGCCTGAGGAGTCTCGCATCCGAGTGGCCTCAGCGCGCGGAATCCGCCTCGGCGCCAGGATGGGCCGCCCTGGCGGATCGGGTCCTGACGACTGGGATGGGGGAGAAGGCGATGTTCCAGTCGACCGGATGCCGGTGCGGGCGTGTTCGGCGTCCGACGTCACTCGGCCGGACCGCCTGATACCCGCGCTCTTCGCACTTGCCGAAGGCGCGGGACGGGACACCCGGGGTTTCGCGCCGTGCCCCGGGCATCCTTCACCATGCCCGAGCCGCGGCCCCGGAGCCGTCAGGCGCCGAGGCCGGCAGGGATGAAGAGGTCGACCGTGCGTCGGTGGTGGGCTGCCTGGTTGTGAAGGCGGCCAGGATCTGCTGGTAGCCGAGGTGGTCCGGAGGCCGATCTGGCCCATGCATGGCCCGGATCTTCTCTGTCAAGTGAGGATGATCGGAGGAGCTGGCTCTGGAATCCACCGGTTTCGATTGCTTCTCCTAGGGCAAAGGGCGGTGCCGAATGTTGCGTTTGCGCAGGTCAGGTCCCGTTCTCAATTTCTTAGAAGAAGCCGATCCTGTTTGTTGAGTAACTTACGAATAAGTTCTTCGAGTATTGGTGGTACACGCGCCACACCGCTCCTGACCAGGCAAAGTGAAGGCATCTGCCTTCGGCGGTCCGGTGCTGGTCCGCAACTGGCCCGGATCTTGGTCGGTGATCGGCCGGGTGTTGAAGGCCCAGCCATACGCCGCTGCCGGCTCGTGTCGCCGACTGCCCGACGTCGAGTCGGCGCGTAGGGCGGGCGCTGACCGCTGACCGCTGACCGCTGACCGCTGACCGCTGACCGCTGACCGCTGACCGCTGACCGCTGACCGCTGACGGCTGACCGCTGACCGCTGACCGCTGGGCGAAGTGCAGGACGCGGGAATAGGCGGCGGCGGCCGTGGAAAGGAAGCCCGCCACTCGCTTGCGGACAAGTCTCACAGGGATCCGAAGCGCGGTGGATCGGGTCTCCTGGCTGCCCGGTAGCGAGCCGGACGACATCAGGTGGCGCAGCCGTGCCCACCCCGTGGCATTACGCGCGAGCAGCGTGGTTCACGGCAAGCCCGCTGTGGGTGTCATGAAGATCACCCACAGCGGGCTCGCTGTGTTCGGGGGCAACGGCCGGGAAAGGGCGGGCCGAGTGTTGCCCACGCCGGTGAGCACTTGTGCCGGGCCGACCCCTGCTCAGGCTGGGGCGCAGGTCAGCTGACGCCGCCGCTCCAGCGGCTGGCGGGGGGCTGCATTCCGGTGCCGGTGCTCAGGAACGAGAAGAGAGTGTCGACCGGGCGTCCGTCGGGTGCGGTGCCGCCGTTGTAGAGGATGCCGATGTCGGTCTTCTTGTCGCCGTTGTAGTCGCCGGCGGTGAGCTGGCTGGCGGACCAGCTGAAGCTGCCAGTGCTGGCCCAGGCCTCCTGCGGGGCGGCGAAATTCGTGCCGTCGCTGGGGAAGGTGAACAGCGTGGCGGAGCGCTTGCCCTCGGCGTTGATACCGCGGTCGTAGAAGACGGCGATGTCGTCCTTTCCGTCTCCGGTGACGTCGCCGGAGGTCACCTTGGAGGAGCCCCAGGAGAAGGAACCGCCGGAGGTCCAGGTGTTGCGGGGGGCCCCGAAGCCGGTCCCGGTGCTGTTGAGGGTGAACAGCAGCGTCTCGTTGTTGCCCTGGGCGTCCTTGCCTCCGTTGTAGAGGATGCCGATGTCGGTCTTCTTGTCGCCGTTGTAGTCGCCGGCGGTGAGCTGGCTGGCGGGCCAGCTGAAGCTGCCCGTGCTCGTCCACACCGTACGGGGCGCGGCGAAGTTGGTCCCGTCGCTGGCGAAGGAGAACAGGCCCGTGGAGGCCTTGCCTTCGGCGTCGGTGCCGCGGTCGTAGAGGACGGCGATGTCGTCCTTGCCGTCTCCGGTGAAGTCGCCGGAGGTCACCTTGGAGGCGCCCCAGGAGAAGGCGCCGCTGGAGGTCCAGGTGTTGCGGGGCGAGGCGAAGGCGGAGCCGGTGCTGTTGAAGGTGTAGAGCAGCGACTTGTTGTTGCCCTCGGCGTCCTTGCCGCCGTTGTAGAACACGGCGACATCGTCCTTGCCGTCGCCGTTGTAGTCGCCGGCCGTCAGCTTGCTCGATGCCCAGGTGAACGCGCCCGACGAGGTCCACGCCTTCACGGGGGCGTTGAAGCCCGTGCCGTTGCTGAACCAGGTGTACAGCGAGGAGCGGGACTTGCCGTCCGTGCCGGTGCCCGCGTCGTAGAGGGCGGCCATGTCCTTCTTGCCATCGCCGTTGAAGTCGCCCGAGGCGATCTGCGAGTCGCTGGGCAGGGTGAGGATCTGCTGGATCCAGTCGCCGAGGCCGTCGGCGCGTGCAGCGATGGCTGAGTTACGTATCTCGGCCGGGTCGGTGCCGAGGCAGCCGGCCTGCCAGGAGCGGCTGCTGAGCCCGATGAGCTCGCCGCTTGTGTTGAGTACGGGGCCGCCGGCGTCGCCCTTGCAGATGGTGTCGCCGGTGTCACCCTTGCCTTTGAGCGCGAGAGTGGTCGCGTCCACGGAGAGGGTGTCGAAAGTGCCGGTGTGCACCGTGTCGGGTACCCAGGAGGTCTTCGTGCGCCCAAAGCCGGCCGTCGATACGACGGCTCCCTGGGCGGGAGCAGCTGCGGCAAGCCTGGCGGGGGCTACTCCAGCGATCGGCTGCGCAAGCTTCGCCAGTACTGCGTCGCGGTCGGTTCGGGGTACGAGTAGCGTCACCTCTTGGGCGTTCGTGCCCAGGGCCGCGGTGGCTCTCAGCTTCGGCTTGCCGGCCGGGACCGGATCGCCGGGCTTGTCGGCGAAGCAGCTGGCGGTGGTGAGCAGCCACTGCGCGGCGATGAGAACACCAGAACAGGCGCGGGTGGTGTCGCCTTCACCGACATTGATGCGGGCGGTGTAGGTGTACTGGCCGTCAGCCGCCGGCGTACCGATGACGGCTGAAGCCGATCCGGCCGTCAGGATGCCGGCGGCGGCGGCGGCGGTGGTGGCGACGGTGGCGGTGATCCACGCGGGGCGTGGACGGTGAGCGGACATGAGTCTTCCTTCGAACAGGTGGACTAGGTGGTCGAAGGCGACGGGACGGCGGGGTCTCCCCGCCAGCACGCCGTCGCCCCTGTGAGGGGTGAAAGTGGTCAGTAGTGCCCTCACTGACACCCATCGGTGGACGGGTTACTCGGAAACGGAGATCTCGACGAGTACGTGGTCCCGGCGCTCCGGGTCCGCAGCTTCCCCCACGCCCTTCCACTCGTTCGGGGCCACTGTGATGTTCTGCTCGCTGCCGTCGGCGGTCAGTTTCACGTCGGTCTGGTGAGAGGCGTCGCCCTTCATCCCGTAGACCGTGGGTATTTCCAGGCTGAGGTGGCCGCTCTTCCCGGTGGCGCGGAAGCAGATCTTTCCCTTGGTCCGCGAGTACACCTCGATGAGGCCCGTGGCTGAGGCGCAGTCGGCGAGGGTGATGTGCCCGTCACCGCGCTTGAGGGTGATGCCGAGTTCGGTCTGGATCCTGGCGGCATCCGGGTAGCCGAAGTCCTCGATGGCGTAGGGCGGCTGGTCGATGGCCACGCCGGCCGTGCCAGTGGCCGGGGTTTCGCTGGCGTGGGCCACGGTGACACCGACCGCGACGGCGATACACGCCATGGCTGCCGTACCGGTCGCGATCACGCGCTGGGCAAGCTTCATACCGTTGTTCCTTCGAATTCAGAGGAAATTGGACGTGTCTCACTTATTCCGTGAGTCAGTCGGGGTGGCCTTGACGGCGGCGCGGCCGATTTCTCTACCAGGTCACCCAGCCGATGACTGTGGTCACCACTTCACCCCCGACGTCCGATATCTTGGCGCCGAGTTCTTCAGCCAGACCGAACTTGTGGAAAAGGACGCCCTTTCCGAAGAAGATGCCGCCGAGCACGAACAATCCGAGTGCGGTGTGGAACTCGCTGCTGTCCCAGCCGTATGCGCTGCCCTTGAAGTAGGCGCTTGCCCCTTCAAGGGCCACGGCAACACCGCTGAGCACAAGAGCGGCAAGTGCAATGCCTGCCGCGGCTGGTGGGGCCGGCAGCGCGAAGAAGGCCACGGAACCGAGCGCGATCGAGGCCATTCCGGCGAGCGTGCTCCAGTGTTTGGTGACCTTCGCCCAGTCCGCGTCGCTGCTGAGATCCTCAGGCCACAGTCCCCAGTCCACGTACCAGGGATTGTCCTGGTCGGCATTCTGGGAGGGATTAGTTCCGTTCTCCTCGTGCCGCTTCGCCTCCTCGGCCGCCGTTTTCGCCTTTGCTGCCGCCTCGGCCTTCCACTTGGCGAGCTCGATTTGGCGGGCTTCGCTGGCGGCGTCGGCGGCAGCCTCTTTATCCTGACCGGCCTGAGTAGCAGAAGCCTGCGCCTCCGTGGCGGAGGCCTGCGCGGCCAACGCATGGGAAACCGCCTGCTGCGCCGACGACATCGCCTGCCGCATCGAATAGTTCGCGGAACGGGCCGCGCCCTGGGCCACGGATGCCGCCTGCTTCGCACTCGTCGCCGACTGGGCCGCTGCGACTGCCGACGCGTCAGCGGCATCCGCGTTCGCCTTTGCCTCCTGCGCCGAGTTGGCGGCGTCCTGGGCGTACCCCAACGCCTTCGCCGCCCATGCGGAGGCCTCCGCTGCCGCCTTACGGGCCTCCGCTGCCGCCTTGGAAGCAAGCGCGGCATCCTCCAGGGCCTTCGCCGCGACCTTCGCGGCGTGAGCGATGGCCGCGCGGATCGCGGCGACGTGGGTGGCGTGATCCTGGTCCAGGCGGGCGATGTTGAACTTGTCACGGAGGACGAAGTGCCGCCGCATACGGGCGGGGCCCTCCAGAACGATCTGCGCGGCCGCCCTCATGAAGGGGCCGCCTGAGGACAGGAGGCTGAACACCTCGACGTGGTCGTCCTGCTTCACGGCGTCCACCAGTTCGACGGTGAGGAACCGATGCAGGGCGATGGCACTTCCGTCGCTCAGCGCTGTCTCGGCCTTGGCCTTGACGGCCTTACCCGGGTTCTGGTTCAGAATCTCGAATACCGTGACGCGGTTCTGCGTGGCGGCGGCTTCGATGACCCCGAGGGTGAGGAAGTTGCGGGCGGCGTACGGGTCGTTACTCGCCAGGGCCTGATGGGCAGCCTCGGCGATGGCGGCCGAGGCTGCCGTGGCAAGGGCCAGAACGGTCTCCCGGTCATCCTGCTGCTCGGCGAGAAGGCGGTCGGCGTCGATCCAGTTGGCGACGTCGTGGTCGGAGCCGGCGAGGGCGAACTCAGCGGCTTCCTGGGTCCACGTGCCCGTCGAGTCGAGGAGCCTGACAGCGGCTTTCCGGCCGGTGGCGACCGCCGTGGCCATGTCACCGCCGTGCAACGCCGTTGCGGCGGCCGCGATGAGGTCCTTGATATCGGTGGCGGTCTTGTCCGCCTGCGTGCGCTCCCTGGTGACCCGGTTCGTCTCGTCGATCTCGGCCTGCGCGCTGAGGCGGGCCTCCAGGATTCCCAGTTCGGTGTCCTCGGCGATACGGGCGGTTTCCGCCGCCCGGGCCGCCTGCTCCACGGTCTGAGCCTCCTTGACCGCGTTGGCAGCGGTGGTGGCCGCCTGCACCGCGGCCTGCGCATAGGCGGTGGACCGCGTGGCGTACTCGATCGCCTTGCCCGCGTTCGCCGCGGCTTCGTCCGCCGCAACCGCGGCCCTCTCCGCGTGAGCGGCGGCGCTGTTGGCGGCGTCACGTGCCACACCGGCGGCGGTGGCTGCCCTGTTCGCCAAGGTCTGGGCGGTGTTCGCGGCCCGCGTGGCCCGTGCGGCGGCGGCGTCGGCCTCGGCTGCCGCCGCCTTCGCCTTGGCGGCCTGAGACTGGGCAATGCCGGAGGAGGCGGCGGCGTCGGCGGCCGCGTTGGCGGCAGCCGCGGCGCTCTGGGCCGCGCCCGCGGCAGCGGAGCCGGCGGAGTACGCCTGCTGGGAGGCCTCAGCGGCTTGGTGGGCGGCTGCGGCCGCGGTACGCGCGCGGGCGGCCGCGTCGCGTGCCCCTTGGGCGGCCTGGCGCGCGGCCGAGGCCCTGGTGGCGTCCTTCGAAGCGGCGATTGCGGCGTTGTAAGCCCGGGCGGCGGCATTGCCCGCGGAAGCCGCGGCGCCGGCGGCAGCCTGCGCGGCCTGCGCAGCGCGGCTTGAAGCGGCTTGAGCTGTACGGGAGGCGGAGATCGCGGTGTTGGCGGCGCTGGCGGCGCCCCGTGCGGCGCTCGCGGCGTCGTTCGCCGCCCTGGCCGACCTCCGTACGTCGTTCTGGGCGGCTCTCGCCTCATCCGCCGCCTTCAGAGCAGCGGCCTTCGCCTTCTCGGCGGCTTCCTTCGCCCGGTTGGAGGCGGCAACCGCCTGCTCCGACTGCAGCTTCGCCCGATTGCCTTCCCGGATCACGATCTTGACCAGCTGGTCGATCGTCGCGGCTTCTTCGTCGCGGGCACGTGCGATGTACTGGCCGGAGATGAGGAATTGGTGGATCGCCCGGGGCGACCCGTCGCTCAGGGCACGCTCCGCGTACTTCTTGACCTCGGGGGAGGCGGTGCTGAGGATCGCGAAGACCTCGGCCCTTTCGTCCTCCTGTTGCGCGGTGTGCTGAGTTTCCGCCAGGAACGTTCTCAGAGCTGCCTGGGTGCCCAACTCCAGGGCCTTGGTCGCCTCCCGCTTGACGGCGGGGCCGCTGTTGTTCGTGACGGTGAACACCGCCGCCCGCAGATCTGTCTCCAGAGACTGCGTGTAGCCGTCGCGCAGGTAGGAGGCGATCGCCGCGTCCCCAGCGGACAGAGCCGCGTTGGCCGACTCGCGGACCGACTTGTCCGCGTAGGGGAGGACAGTGAGGATGCCGAAGCGGTCGTCATCCGCCTTCGCGACGGGCAGTTCGCCGGTGAGGAAGGCGGAGACGGCGGCCGGAGAGCCGGCAAGGGCGATGGCAGCGGCCTCGCGGACCGCCCGGCCCCCTGTCTTGTACGCCCACACGGCCTTGCCCCGATCGGTGTCGGGCAGGCCGCTGGTGGTGGCGCTGGGGCTGCTCTCAGCGGCACGGGCTGGGCTGGCGGTCAGGGTGAGGATGGACGGCAGGGCGGGGACAGCAGCTGCCCCCGCCATGGTGGTTAATATCCGGCGCCTGCTCCAAAACGACGGCGACGTCACGTGTGATTCCCCCTAGGGATACGACGATGCAGACCCGCGGGCCTGCACGTCGAGACGATGAGTTATGGGCCGTTGACCGAGCAACACGCTGCCCAAGAGGCTCGTGGTTGGCCGGACGTCACCGGTAGACGGTGTTCACGGCGTCGTTCGTGGTCCTGGTTGGGCCAGTCGTACGGTCCACGCGGAGACCGTCCAGAATGTGCGCCCGGCCAGTCCGCCTTCAGCGCGACGCCCAGGGCGCCGGGTCGCCTTTGGCGTCGGTGAGTTGGAGGAGCCGCGCGCCGCACGGCTCGGTGCACGGCGGCATGGAGATGTTCGCGTTCTCCGCACTCAGCCGCGCCTCCTCAGCGGCGATGTCGTCGACGGTGAACGCCACGATGAGCCCGCTCACCTGCTGGTGCCGCGGCGTAGCAGGACGAGCTCCGCGGCGACGTCATCGACGGTCCGTGACACGGAGCCGTTCGTGATTTTCATAGGGCCCCCGGTCGCACCGTCATCAGGTCTTTGACCTGCACAGCGTCACATCCGGGCACTGCCGGAACAACGGCGAAGATCGATACGGTGCATTAACCTGGAGGTTCACGATCCGGGGGCCGCGTGGACATCAGGGACATTGAGATCTTCCTGACTCTCTCAGAGGAGCTTCATTTCGGTAGGACCGCTGACCGGCTGAGAGTTTCGGTGGCCCGAGTCAGCCAGGCGATCAAGAAGCAGGAGCGCGGGGTCGGCGCGGAGCTGTTCGAACGTACGAGCCGGTCCGTACGGCTGACGACAGTCGGGGAACAGCTGAGAGCCGATCTCCGGCCGATCTATCAGGGCCTGAGCGAGAGCCTGGAGCGGGCCAGGCTGGCCGCTCAGGGGAAGACGGGCGTTCTCCGCATCGGCGTGCTGTCCAGCAACGCCTACGAACTGCGGCCCTACTGGGAGGCCTTCCGCGCCCGCTGTCCCAAGTGGGGGCTCCAGATCCGCGGTGTTCCTTTCCAGAGGCCGTTCGAGCCGCTCCGCACCAGGGAGATCGACGTCCTGGTCTCCTGGCTTCCTGTCGAAGAGCCGGACCTGACCGTCGGACCGGTCCTCTTCACGGAGCCTCGCGTGATGATGGTGGACCCCGCCCATGAGTTGGCCGGTGCCCGGTCGGTGTCCGCCGAAGCGTTCGGCGACCACGGCGTCCTCAAGGGCCCGGACAGTCTGCCGGACTACTTGGAGGATGCCTTCTCGCCCTTCTGCACCCCCAGCGGACGCCCTATTGAGCGCCGCATCGTCGTGCCGAGCCTGGAAGACTTGTTCGCCGTCGTCGGCACAGGCCAAGCCGTCCACGTTCTCGGCGCCCACGTCACTCGATTTCACGCCCGCCCGGACATCGTGTACCTGCCCGTCCACGATGGGCCGTGCCTGAGATGGGGCTTGGTCTGGTCAAGCGCCATAGAATCCGACCCTATCCGGACCCTTGCTCAGGTGGTTCGCGACCTGGGCGGCCTGGCTATGTGAAGCAGGGGACTGCAAACCATCGGTTGATGTCAATGCCCTTGTAGGAACGGTGTTCTCAGGGCTGTCCGCAGCCGGTCTGTCTCGGCGATGGGCCGCGGGGTCGTGCTCCGCGGGTGCTTTGCTGACGAGGTTCAAGTCGATGTCCGGGTCTGGGCTCTCCAGGTTGGCTGTGGGCGGGACCCGTGAGTTCTGGATGCTCATGACAGCCAAGGCGGCTTCGGCCGCGCCGGTGGCTCCCAGGGAATGGCCCAGGACTCCTTTGGTGGAGGTGACGAGCGGACCGGTCGGCAGCACGGTTTGGATCGCCATGGCTTCCACGGCGTCGTTGAGCAGGGTTGAGGTGCCGTGGGCATTGACGCAGGAGACCTCGTGGTGGCTGAGGCCTGCGTCGGCCAGGGCGCTGCGCATGGCCTGTTGGGCGCCGCGGCCTTCGGGGTACGGGGCGGTGGGATGGTGGGCGTCGGTGGTGGCGCCGTATCCGGCGAGCAGAGCTCTGGGCAGGTGACCGCGGGCGGAGGCGTCGGCGGATCGTTCCAGGATGAGGATTGCGGCCGCTTCGCCGAGGACGAAGCCGTCCCGGGTCCGATCGAAGGGTCGGGAAGCGGCAGAGGGGGCGTCGCACCGGGTGGAGAGGGCGCCGAGCTGGGCGAGGCCGGTGACGATCAGTGGGGTGTTGCAGGACTCGGTGCCGCCGGTGATGGCGATGTCGCACCGGCTCGAAGTGAGGAGGTCATGGGCGACGGTGATGGCCGTGGCACCCGACGCGCAGGCGGTGGCGGTCGTCATGCTCGGGGCTTGCGCTCCGTAGGCGAGCGCGACTTCGCCTGCCGCTGTGTTCGGTCCGATCATGGGGAGGAGCAGTGGTGAGACCCGTCGGGGGCCCAGGTCGCGAAGGCGTTGGTGCTGGGTTTCCCAGGTGTGGGAAGCGCCGACGCCGCAGCCGATGATGACGGCGACCCGGGTGCCGTCCCAGGCGTGGGGGTCGAGGCCGGCGTCTTGGAGTGCCTCCCGGGTGGCCAGGAGTGCGAGTTGGGTGGAGCGGTCCAGGCGGTGGGCGGTGCGACGTCCGAGTGCTGCTGGTGCGTCCCAAGGGCGGGATGGTGCAGCAGAAGTCGACGGGGAGGCCAGCCAGTTGGGGGGGCGGTGGCGGCGGTGGATTCGCCGTCGCAGACTCCTTGCCAAGTGGCTTCGACGCCGATTCCGACGGGGGTGAGCATGCCCAGGCCGGTGACGGCGATCTCGGGGCGGCTCACCGGTGGGTCGACGGTGTGGGCTGTTCGCCGGCAGGCTGCTCCTGCCGGCCGGGGTGCGCGGATACCGATCTACGCCTCCTGCGGCTCGGGGGCTCCGGCGAGCTGCTATGCGGCCTGGGCCAGGGTGGTGTCCAGGGTCATCTTCTCGGGGCGGGTACCGACCTCTTCCGAGGCGATGACCGCCAGTTCCGTCAGGGAGAGCGAATCCATCTGCAGGGAGCGGAAGGTGGTCTGCGGAGTCGCCCGTGAGATGTCGATGCCGATCTCGGAGAGCATCGCGGTGAGCCTGTCGTACATCGAGTTCTTCACTGCGTGGCTGGGGTTGGGGGCTGAGAGGCGACGGAGTCCGGGAGTCATGGCCGTATCCGCCGATGCGAGCTCGCTGCTGGCATGCCCTGAGATGCCGGTTTCTGTCTGCTGTTCCGGGCCGGCTCGGCGCCGTCAGCGCGGCGGGGCGGCGTTCGTACGATGTTCGGCGGCCAGGGCGGCGATGTGGGTGGCGAGTGCTTCGATGCTGGGGTGCCGCCTCATCTCCGGGATGGGAAGCGTCAGTCCGTACTGGGCTTCGAGCTCCGCGGTGATGGTCACTTCTTCCATCGAGGTCACACCGAGGGCGTCGAGCGGTACGGCGGGGTCGATGTGTCGGTGGCGGAGACCTCCAGCAGTGCGGCGAGGTGGCCGGTCAGCCAGTCGGTGATCTCCGAGGCGGCAGGCTGCTGTGTCACTGGGCTTCCTTGCCGGTCGCGATGGTGGACGGGGTGTGGCAGTCGGTGAGGTAGCGGGTGCGGCATTCAGTGCGGCGGAGCTTGCCGCCGGTGGTGCGGGGCAGGCTGCCTCGCTTGTCGGCCAGTACGTCGTGGGGGCGCACGCCGTGGCGTTCGGCGACGGCTGCCTGGACGCGTCGGCGCAGGTTGATGTCGGTGGCCGTGTGCGGGCCGGCGGTCAGTTCCACCATCACGACCCGGCGGTCGCCCTCGTGGTCGTCTCCCGGTACGGCAAACGCGGCCACTCCTCCGGGTACGGCTTCGCCGATGGTCTGACGGACGGTGTCCTCGATGTCGCCTGCCGCGTGGTTGGCGCCGTGGATGATGATGACGTCCTTGATCCTCGCGAGGACATATACCTCACCGTCGTGGACGAACCCCAGGTCTCCAGTACGCAGCCATCCGCTGTCGGCGCCATCCGCGGTTTTGGGGGTGCAGGCCGCCGCCTGGATGTGACCAACCTGCACATCCACACCGGAAAGTCCTCGACCACTGCCGACTTCTCGCGCGACGGCGGCGCCCCCGCCAACGTTGACTTCCTCCATTACGAAGTCTCCCTGCGTACGGTCTCGATCTCCCCAGGTGCGGTCGACAGCAAGTCCGTCCCGCTCGAGCCTGACACCCCGCCATCCCCGCCGTGGAGACCTCGACACCCAACTCATCGATCTGTGTCGGCAGGTTCGTGGATCCCAATCGACCTCGCCGGGGAAACTGGGAGCTGCGGCGTAAACAATCGGTTCTCGGCGTGAAGCTGTCGGTCGGTGAAGGGGTGCTGAGCGCCGCTGTGCGGGATATGAGCAGGAACCCGACTCGGCAGCGGTTGTCGAACTGGCCCGTGTATGGCCCGGATCTTCTCAATAAGGTCGCATATGGGAGGGAAGTGAACTCTAGAACCATCCGGTTTCGGTTGCTGTCCTGAGGCCAGACGACGGTGCCTGATGCGGCTCTTCCGCAGGTAAGGCACCGTGCTCAACTTTTTAGAAGAAGCCGATCTTTTTGGGGGAATAGCTGACTGATAAGTTCTTCGTGTGCTGTTGGTACACACGCCATACCGCTCCTGACCAGGCAAAATGAAGGCACCTTCCTTCGCCGGACCGGTGCCGGCCCGCAACTGGCCCGGATCTTGGTCGTGGGGGAGTGAGGGCGCAGGCCGGCGTATGGGCCGTCTCTGCGCGCTGGTGGAAGAGCTGCGCGTCGCATCGCCTCGGCCGCGCAGCGCCCGCCGACCGTGAGCCGCGGTCAGTCGACCTGCAGCTCGCCCATCCGGCTCCAGCCGCCGACACCCTCGATGGTGGTGCTGACGATGTCGGGTGTACGGGTGACCAGGGGACGCATGGTCTCCAGCGCGGTACGGAAGTGCTCGGAGGTGACGTGCGCCTCCGCGGCGCCGTCTTGGAACGCCTCGACCAGGACGTAGGTGTCCGGCTCCTCGAGGCTGCGGGACCACTCGAACCACAGGTTGCCGGGCTCGGCACGGGTGGCGTGGGTTAACTCCGCGACCATCTCGGGCCATTGGCCGACCTATTCGGGCTTGACGGAGAATTTCACCACAATGACGATCATTCGAGCATTGTAGGCATCGTCTCCCCAGGGTCAGCACGTCTTGCGGTAGGGGACGTCGGGGATGTGGGTCTTCCATTGCTCCTCGGTGAGGGCGCCCGACTTGGCGCAGAGGTCCCGGACCAACTGCGCGGGGGCGATGGTGTGGGTGTAGAACCTGCCGCGCTTGTCCACGCTGGTCAGGGCCGAGCCGTCGGGGGTGAATGCGAGCGCGACGATCTCGTCCACGGGCCCCGTGAGGGGGACGCCGAGTTGGGACCGGGTGCGGCTGTCCCACACCTTGATCTGGTAGCCGGGGGCTTCCTCATGCACGGTGGCGAACAGCCGGCCGTCGGGCGAGGCGGCGGTGGCCCTCTCCGGATTGGAGAGGGGAGGGGACACCGGGCCCGTACGCAGGTCCTCGCCCGCTGGCTGGAGCTTCCGGGTGTCCCAGAGGCGTACGTAGGGGCGGTAGCCGCGGGGGTGGGTGTAGAGCGTCGAGCCGTTGTCGCTGATGGAGTCCACCTCCATGCTCGGAGCGCCCTTGGCGAGGACCTCGCCGGAGGGGAACGCGACCCTGCCGAAGTGGGGTGAGGCCACCACGGACTTGCCGTCGGGGTGGAAGAAGACGGCCCCCGAGCCGCCCGGGGGACCGAGGTTGGCACGTATCTCACGGATGAGGCGCATGGTGGTCAGGTCCCAGAACGAGAGAGTGTTGGTCTCATCCTTCAGGATGACCTGCACGGCGAGCGCGGTGCCGTCCGGCGAGAAGGCGTACTCGATCGTGGCCCTGTCACGCCGGTCCGGCTCGATGACGGGCAGACTGCCGAGCATCGAGGCCTTCTCCTTGGCCGTGTCCCAGATCTCGACCTTCGTGTCGCGGAGGGCGGCGAGCCGCTGCCCGTCGCTGCTGATCTGGACGTTCACCAGGTCATGCTTGCTGTCGGGGTCCGACGTCACGGTGGAACGCTTGGTTCGCGACAGGGGCGACCAGAGCTCGGCTCCGGAGCTTTCGAGGAGCGCAACGGTGCGCCGGTCGGAGCTCACCGCCCCCTCCTGGTAGTGCTGTCCCGTCCCCGCGTCGGGCTTGGTGAACGGACTGACGTTCAGCGACCGGACGACGCCGTCCGTTCCGACGCACCGGAGTGTGGAGTCGTCGGGAGTGAAACGCAGCGCCGTCAGCGGGTAGCACTCGCTCTGGGTGGTCTCGTGGTGCAGGACGGGCCCCTGGACGAAGATGTTCTCCCTGTCCCAGACGGCGGCGTTCTGTACGAGGTACCGGCTGTCGTGGCTGAAGTAGAGGGGGTAGTCCGTGCTCTCTTCGGCGCCGCTGAGTGTGGTGCCGCTCTGTCCCTCGACGCGGCCGAACAGCCTGATCTTGCCTTCCTTGACCCTCGCTGCCGCGGACTTGCCGTCCGGGCTGAACACCACGGGCCCCTGGGTTTCGCCCGCCTTGGGCCCGGTGCCGGGGAACGGCAGCTCCTTCAGGGTGCGCGGGTCGTACCACGTGTACGGAAGGCCCTTGTCCCCGCCAGGTATTGAGAGCACCGCTTCGTCCGGGGAGAAGGAGGAATCCATCAGGAGGAAGACGGGTCCGCTCGCGCTCGTCGAGAACTTCTTGCCCCCGGTGTGGGTGTCCCAGGCGGTCAGGGTGGACTTCAGGTTCTCGTCGAGGGTTTCCACCATGAGGTAGCTGCCCAGCGGGCTGATCGCCGTCGCCGGCCAGTAGCCGCTGGCCTGCTTGGCGGTGGGATAGGCGTGCGCGTCGCGAAGACGTGCGGTGGAGACGTCGAGCAGGCGGGTGTACCCATCGTCCGTGCTCACGGTTGCCGTCTTGCCGTCATCGGACATGTCGACCTTGTGGACCCGGGCCGGAGCGGTGTAGGTACCGCTCTTCACGCGGGTCTGGACGTTCCAGAACTCCACGCGGGTGTCCGCGGCCGTCACAAGGGCCTGCCCGGTGCCGTCCAGATCGGACTCCGTCGCCACGAAGCCCGGCAGCCTGAGCGCGTCGTCCTCTCGTTGGTTCCGCAGAGCCATCAGCGCCGACCACGACTCCGGGGTGTCGGCGAGGCCCGCCGCGGCGACCGCCAGCCGCCGGGCCAGCTCGGGATCGGTACGGCGAACGGCCTGGGCGGCGCCGGCCACCTGGGCGGAAGTGGCGCGGTCGCGCTGGCCGATGACGGTCTGCCGCTGGTCGAACGCCACGGCGCCGGCACCAACGGCTACGACCAGCAGGACGGCCAGGACCGCGCTGAGCAGCACACGCTGCCGGCCACGGCGCAGAGCCAGAGCGGACCCAGCGTCCAGGAACTCGCGTTCGGTGCGGTTCAGCGCGAGCAGGCGACGACCGGTCGCCGCCCAGTCCCTGGCGTGCTCCAGAGCCGTACCCTGCAATAGGTCGCCGTTCTTCCGGCCGTGATCGTCCCAGACGCGGGACGCTCCGGACAACCGTTGGTGGACGGCCAGACCGGGGCGCTCGGCCTCCACCCAGTCGCGCAGCCGGGGCCAGGCCCGGATCAGGGCGGCGGTCGCCAGCGTGACGGCCCCCTCCTCCCAGACCAGCAGCCCGGCTTCGGCGAAGGAGTGCAGGACCTGGTCCAGCACCTCCTCCGAGGTCTGGCCGTCGGAGAACTCCGCCCGGCGCGCCGAGCGGAGAGTGTCCTCGGCCCGTTCACCCGGGGCAACCAGGCGCAGCAGTACCCGAGAGACGGCCTCCTGCGCCCTGCTGCCCAGGGCTTCGAAGACCGCCTCCGCCAGGTCGGAACGGGAGGGATCGGCAGGTTCGAGCGGGCCTCCGGGAACGGCCACCTCCACGACGGCGGCGAGGTCCGCGCGGCCGACGAGGGACAGCAGCAACTGCTCCGAAGTCGGCCGGTCCGCAGGTTCCTTGGACAGCGCCGCCGACACCAGCGAGCGGAGCGGTTCCTCCAGCGCCGAGGTGTCGGGTTGGTGCGTGGCGACCTGATACGTCAGCTCTGCCGCATTCTCGCCGTCGAAGGCGTGGCGGCCCGTCGAGGCGAAGAGCACGAGGGCGCCCCAGCCCCACACGTCGACCTTGCTGTCGCCGTGCTCGCCCCGGTAGCGCTCGGGCGGCATGTAGCGCAGGGTGCCCATGGGCAGGCCGGCGGTGGCGGTCCCCTCGACGATCCGGGCGATCCCGAAGTCGATCACGCGAGGGCCGTCGGGCCCGAGGAGGATGTTCTCAGGCTTGAGATCCCGGTGCACCACTCCGGCCCGGTGGATGGCCACCAGTGCCGTGGCGACGCCGATCGCCAGGCGGCGCAGCTCCTCCGGGCCGTAGGGTTCGCCGGAGGTGACCGCCCGCCGCAGATCCGGGCCGGCCACGTACTCGCTGACGACGAACGGGACGGGCCCGTCGAGGTCGTCGTGAAGCATGCGGGTCGTGCAGAAGGGCGCCACCCGGCGCCAGGCCTGGACCTCCTTGCGGAGCATGTCCCGGTCTCTGTCGCTCACCCGGTGCAGGGCTTTGACGGCCACCCGCTCGCCGTCCGCGCCGTAGCCCTCGTACACCACGCCCTGACCGCCCGCGCCGAGGCGGCCGTCGAGGTAGTAGGTGCCCAACTGCCGTGGGTCGCCGGGAAGTAACGGTGCTGACAAGACGGAGCCTCCTGGAGTGCCGAACGTGCCGAACGATGCCTTGCGGACAACAGGCCGGTTCCGCCCGGCTGTTCATTTCGAGGCGAGCACGGCAGGAATGTCAAGGCCGGCGGGGTCAGCGGGACTCCTGGAGGCGTGTGTGCCCCTCTGGTAGGCCGTTCCCTGCGCCCTGCGGAAAGCCACCGTGTGCGGTCGACGGGCCTCCGCAGCCTTGAGTTTCCGGCGAAACCAGAGGCGCGATTCTACGAGGTCCGGGTGTAGACACCGGGCCGACACCACGGCACCCTGACGCGTCCTGGGCCGGGCTCATGGCTGCGGCCCTGGACCCGGATACGGACAGGGCTGCGGCGGCAGCAGGTGAGGCTGCCGGGTCAATGGGTCAACGGGTCACACGCCCTGCGGAGCCGGCCTCCCGGGCCTCCTCAAGAGGATCAGCCTCGACCGGAGGGGGAGCCGTAATCACGGCTGGCGGTATCGCCGCGCCTGAGGCCGCGCGTTCGGCCGCCTCTGCCCGCAGCCGACTCCACTCTTCGTCAAACCCCACCCGTAACTCCCCACACCCCGTTGTCACGCGCCTATCGCCGCGTGACACATCCCCTCAAACGTTGATCGAATGTACTTTTGCATGCGGTGAGGGAGCCGACCAACTTTGCCGGTCTTCCGTCAGGGACGGGCCCGACACGTGCAGCCTGGGGGTTTGTCCGTTCGGGGGAAGGAGCCTTGGCCGGTCGCCGTGCAGGCCCCGTCGCGCGGCGCCATGGAGCGGGACCGGGGCCGCGATCACCGGTCCAGATTGCGAGGTCCGGCAGGCAGCCGAAGTTGGTGTGGAGGCCGACCTCAGTCGCGGGCCAGCGCCGTGCCTCGGTGGTGGGTTGCCGGGTGGAGAAGGTGGCCAGGATCTGCTGGTAGCCGGGGTGGTCCGGAGACCGTTCTGGCCCATGTATGGCCCGGATCTTCTCCATGAAGTGGGTTACCGGAGAGAAGTGACTCTGGAATCGACCGGTTTCGATTGCTTTCCCGAGAGCGGAGGACGGTGCCCGACGGGGCGTTTCTGCAGGTCAGGCGCGTGCTCAACTTCTCAGAACAAGCCGATCTTCTTGGGGGAATAACTTACTAATAAGTTCTTCGAGTGCTGGTGGTACACATGCCACACCGCTCCTGACCAGGCAAAATGAAGGTATCGACCTTCGGTGGCGCGGTGTTGGCCCGCAATTGGCCCGGATCTTGGTCTGCTTGGAGAGCGGATGTGGGTACGCGAGGCCATGCCTCACGGGAGGGCAGAGCCCGGTCCTCCTCGCTGCCGGGCGGTCTACACCGTGGGCCCGGTATGAAGCGATGACGCACCTCCGAGGTCGGCCATCATGCCGCCACCAGACGCCGTGATTCATGTGCACGCCGATACGCGGCCCTGAGGCGTGCCTCGGATGGGTGAATTCGGGAACCTGACCGCTCCCGGATTCCTGTAGGGCCGTTGGGCTGGGCGGATAGCCGGATGATCGCTCTTCGGTCGTCCCTTGTTCATTCCTGTGCACGTGCTTGAGGAGACGTCCCCTTGGCTACCGCTGATCTTCCTGGTCCTGATTCGCTGCTGCGCCGCACGCTGGGGGAGTGGCGGATCGGGTTGGTGGCGTGGCGGCTGCTGGTTCTGCAGACCGCGGATCCGGCGGTCGCCGCCGGCATGACCAGCTTCTCCACCTACCGCGCGCACCCGTGGCGGCGCATCGAGCACACCATGGACAGCGGGAAGCGGCTGTTCTTCTCCGACCGTGAAGGGCTGCGCCGTGAGGTGGCCCGGCTGGAGCGCGCGCACCGGCGTCTGGCTGGGACCGACGAGCAGGGCAGGCCGTTCACGGCGTTGGACCCGGCGGTGCGGGTGTGGGTGCTGGTCACCTTGTACGAGTGCATGACGACGATGCGGGAACTGTCCGGACGCCCGCTGGCTCCGTCTGAACTGGACCAGATGTACGGAGAATTCCGCGCGGTGTGTGCCGAGTTCGGCCTGCCCGCCGACCTGTTCCCGGCCACGGCCGCGGACGTGCCCGCGTATGTGGACCGCACGATCCGCGAGCGCCTCGAATACGGCGAACCCGTGCGCTACCTGCTCTTCGACATGCTCCGTGAAGCACCCGCACCCCGCCGCCTCGGCCACCTGAAGCCGGCCTGGCCGCTTGTGCGCACGGTGGCCGCCCACGCGATCGGTGCGCTGACCATCGCGGACCTGCCGGAAGCCTTCCGCGAGCGCTTCAACCTGTCCCGCACCCGCCGCGCGGCCCTGCTGTCCTTCATCCTGCACCGCGGTATGCGGGTGCTGATGAACACGCTGCCCGAGCACCGCCGCTACCGCACCCCACTGGCCGGCATCCCCTCGACTCCGCAGCCTCCCACCGCCTCCACCGACCATCCTTCCCCGCCGGAGGCAAGCCCCGTCCGGCTCCCCGCACCACGCCGCCGCAAGGGTGCCGATGCCCGCCCGGCGCGTCTGCGGACCTTCTTCCGTCAGGTCCTGGACCAGACCGGCGACGGCCGCATCGGCTCGGCCGATCTGCAGGCCATGGCGCACAACGTGTGCTGGCCGCTCGAACTCGCCCCTGAACGCGAAGCTCCCGTCTATGCCGCCTTCGAGACCTGGTGGCAGCACCTGCGGACCGGCATGGACGCTGATGATGACGGACAGGTGACGTGCGAGGAGTTCGTCACCGCCATGCTCTCCGGGATCGACGCTGGGCCGGCCTATCTCGAGCAGGGTCTGCATGTCGCGGTGCGGGCGATCTTCCACGCAGCGGACACCGACGGCAGCGGACACCTGTGCGCCGATGAGTACCGCACGGTCTTCGGCGGCTCCCGGGTCCACCCCGCCGAACTCAACCACGGCTTCCGCCAGCTCGACCACGATGGAGACGGCCGCATCACTGAAGACGAATTCGTCCAGGCCTTCACCGACTACTTCACCGCCCGCACCGACAACACGGCCGGCAGCCAACTCCTCGGACGCCCATAGCAGCCGATCCGGGCGAAGCGCCGGGGCGGGGCTTGACGGAAACCCCAAAACCCCGGGTCAGAGCCTTCCTGTGGAAGCTGCCGAAAACGCTCCGCTCCCATTCTCGGAACGCTCGGGGCATCGTTGCAGCTCAGTCGTGCTGGAGCTGCTGGGCAACGACGTGCTCCACCTGAACCTCGCCAGCCACCATGTTCTGGTGGCGCTGCTGGTCGCGACCCTGGGAGCCGTGTTGTTCGGCGGCGTTCTGGGAGCCCTGCAGTGGCTGGTCGTCCGGGAGCGAGTGCCTGTGCCCCGCAGGGCGTGGATCACTGCGAATGTCGGCCCGGCGCTGCTGGCCTGGCTGCTGGTGATCATGCCCGCCGTGACCGATGCCCAGACCTCGAACGAGGCCGTGTCCACTGCCTACTTGCTGGCCGCCAGCCAGAGCCTGGCGCTGGGACCCCTGCTCGGCCTGTCGCAGTCACTGGTGCTTCGCAAGTTCACCAGACGCTGGGCCTGGTGGATCGGAGCCAACCTCGCCTCCTGGCTCATCGTCGATGCCGTGATCTATCTGCTGTCACGGCTCACCGGTGATTTCGACGTGCTCAGCGGTGACGGGTCACTCGCCGAGGTCTACCTGACTCTGATCGCCACCACGCCCCTGACCGGCCGAGCACTGCTCTGGGTACTGGCACCGCGGGCCCTGGCCCCGGACGCCGCCGGCCCCAAAGCAGCCGGGGCAACCTGACGACGGCTGCGCACGCGGACGAATGATCGAAGGTGGCCATGAACGTACTGATCGCCGCACTGTGGGAGCGGGAGGAGCCGTCTCCCTCGTTTTCGGCGCCTGGGTGCGGCAGTCCACCGCAGGCCGCCCAGGCGCCACGTCGGACTGGCCGTGGGTTTCCGGCCGCGCATCACCGTACGCACCGAGCAGACTGCCGCGGCACCGCAACGCCACCGTAGGGCCTTGATCAGATCAGAACCATCCCTGCCGGGCTTGGCAGTCGGCGTATTCGAGTTCGCGTCCCCCGGACGGCGCGGCCATCCTCCGCACGCGGTCTGATCCCTGGCGTTCAGAGGACCTCAGCCGCGGGCCAACGTCGTGCGTCGGTGTTGGGTTGTCGGGTGGTGTAGCGGCCAGGGTCTGCTGGTAGCCGGGGTGGCACGGAGGTCGCCCTGGCCCATGTGTGGCCCGGATCTTGTCTTTCAGGTGGGTTATCGGAGAGAAGTGACTCTGGAATCGATCGGTTTCGATTGCTTCCCCGAGATCAGAGTACGGTGCCCGACGGGGTGTTTGTGCAGGTCGGGCACCGTGCTCAACTTTTTAGAAGAAGCCGATCTTCTTCGGGGAATAACTTACTAATAAGTTCTTCGAGTGCTGGTGGTACAGGGATCGCACCGCTGCTGACCAGCAGGAATGGCTCTTCCTGGAGCTCCCCGGAGCGGACTGGTCCGGGAATGGCCCGGATCTTGGTTCATCCTCACGAGGTGGGCGAGGCAGGCTGTCAGGCCGCTCGACCGAGTCGCGGTACCGGTCATCGCGGTGAGCTCGATGGAACCTGTATCGCGGGGTCTACGTCCTATCCTTGGCCGGTGCTGCGGTGCGGGGAGGTCGTGGGATGCGGGTACGGACGGGAATGGTCGTGATGGTGCTGCTGCTTGCGGCTCGGGCGCCGTCCCCGGTTTCGGAAACCGGGGATCGTGCGCTACATATCGCGCAGGCCAGGACATGACGCGCCGGCGGCTGCCGGTGGCGGGGATCGCCCTGGCGCCGTGAGAGCTTGTCCGTTGCTACGGGGCCGACGTGACGATCCACAGGCAGTCGTTCGGCCGTGGGGATCTATCCGTACGTTGGCGGGGCGACCCGCATCCTCGTCCCGAACCCCACCGAGGGCTGGCGGGAACCGGTGGTGGACGTGGACGCCCAACGGTGCTGCACTACCGCGACCGCGCTGTCTACGAGACAGGCACCCCCGACCGGGACTTCGCCATCGGATTGGGATAGTCCGGGGGAGGTGGCTCCTGGTAGCGCTTGTGCTACCCATGGGTCGGGTGCAGCATGGAATCAAGATCGCTGCAACGGGGTGCAGCCAGGCGTGCAGGAGTCCGCCATGGCCGGTCCCTTCCAAACCCTTCCGATCAGCGACGGCAGGTCGGTCGATCTGTACCTGCTCCGCTACGACAAGCAGGGAAGGTTGCGTAGTCCCGTCGCGGAGGCCGAAGTCAAAGGCAGGCTCGGCGACGTGACGGACATCTACTTCTTCGCCCACGGCTGGAACAACGTCTTCGCCCAGGCCCTCGCCCGCTATCGGAACTTCGCCACCGGGTACATCGAACAGCGGGCCAAGTTCCGCATCCCCGACCCCGGACCCAGGCCCTACCGGCCGCTGCTGGTCGGTGCCCTTTGGCCGTCCACCAGCCTGGTCGCACCCTGGGAGGCGGGCCCCGACATCGCGGCCGCCCCCGATCCTGACGGGCCCCGCGCTCGGGAGCAGGAGGAGCTCCTCGAGCTGGCCACCGCCTCACTGAGTGCGGACGACGACAGCGCCTTCATCGAGGCCGTGGACGGCCGATCGACCGTGGACCCGGCGACGGCGAGGGAGCTGGCCGCCATCACGCTGAGGGCCCTCGATGCTGAGACAGCCCCGTCCGACGGGCCGGCACCCCCGGACGTGGATGAGCTGCTCGACATCTGGACGGAACTCGACGGCGGCCCCCCGCCTGCCGCCGACAACTCCTCCTTCGGGAGGGTGCGCAGCAGGGGCACGCGGAGCGCGCCCGCCGCTGCGGCGCTCGGCTTCAGCACGCGCAGCGTACTGCGCTTTGCCTCGGTGTGGCAGATGAGTGCGCGCTCTGGCCTGGTCGGCGTGCACGGCGTAGCACCGCTCCTGGAACACATCCTGCACAGTGATCCCCCCGTACGCCTCCACTTGATCGGCCACTCCTTCGGGGCGCGCCTCGTGCTGTCGGCCCTCGCCACAGCCGCCCCCGGGCCGCGGGCACACTCGATGCTCTTGCTCCAGCCCGCCGTAAACCGGTGGTGTCTCGCGCCGCATGTCGAGGGGAACGGGCAGCCGGGCGGCTACCACTCGGTTCTGACGAAGGTGAACCGGCCGATCTTGACCACCTTCTCCTCGCACGACGGCCCGCTCACGAGCATCTTCCACCTCGTGATGCGTGGGCGGCAGTTGGGCAACCAGCCCGCGGTCGCCGCGATCGGCAACACGTACCTGTATGGAGCGCTCGGCGGCTATGGCCCCGCCGGGCTGGACGGGCAATCGGCCGAGTGCAACGCAGCGGTACCCGGTCAGGAGCGCTACCCGCTGAAATGCGGGGCGCAGGTGATTGCCATCGACGGCAAGGTTGCCATCTCCGGACACGGAGAGATCAGCAACCCCTTCACCTGGTGGGCGTTGCACGACCTCACCCGGACCGACTGACGACACGGCACGAGAAAAGCCAGGGGCCAGACATGAACGGCGATCCCATCCACTGGTGGCAAGTGGCCGTGCTCCGGGTCGGGCTCGAACTCGCGGACTCCCTGCCCGAGGTCGTGGCCAAGCTGGTCCGCTACCCGAACGGACATGAGAGTGTCTATGGTCGACCACTCCGGCTCCCGATCACCGAGTACGGCCTGAGCGCGACCCTAAGTCCCCCGACCGGGGCCGTCGTGCCGGCCAAACTGCTCGACTCCGTGGCCGAGTTCGTGAGTACGCATCGCGGGAGCGCCCCGGGTCTGTGGCTGCGACTCGTTCCCCCGTACGGCGCGCTGGGCGTGGTTCCCTGGGAGCGCGAGCTGGTTCCCCGGACGGGCTGCCCGGTGATCCGGGTACCGGACCTCCTGCCCGTGGCCGCCGATCCGGGGCGGGTGTGGAGCGTGGCCATCGTGGTGAATGTCATGCCGCACCGTCAGGCGCCGGAGACCCACTGGGCGCCCCACTATGTGGCCTCGTTCATCGGGTCGCTGCGGGACGCGATTGGATCGGCGGTGCACGCGCGCATCTTCGCGGACGGAGTCACCCACCGGGGCTTGCGTGAGTTGCTACCTAAATACGAGATCCCATCGGATCTTTACCGGCTCGAGAATTTCGCCCGGGCACGGCGGGACCTTCCGGCGGGCGAAGCCGCACAGTTCGCGGACCTGGACGGAGTTCCTTCGCCGTTCCTGTGGGGTGATTGGATCGCCAACGGCCTCGCCGGAAGTGCCGTACGGGCGCTGCATGTGGTCGCCCCTGCCGCGTACGACGGCGATCGGCCGGTGCTGACGATGTGCCCGGACCCCCGCGAGCCCGTCGACCCCGACGACTGCGCCTACGTGAGCGCCGACGACATACGGCAGCTGGCCAACAGGGTCGGCGCGTCGACGCTGTGCCTCGGCTCTCCTCGGGACAACCCCTGTGATGCCGCCACGCGGATGCTTGCCGATGCACTCGGGCGACACCGGGCCGGCCCGACGTTCTACAGCGATCTCGAGAAGGATCCGCGCGGTGCGGCACTGGCGCAGGCGCACGCCTTTGTCTACGACCCGGCTCGACACGAGCAGATCCCTCAGGACCCCTCGCTCTTCAGCCACCTCCAGCCCCCTTACGTAGTGGACCTGCTTGCCGAGCCATGGCCGGACCCCGAGGAACCTGATCGGCACTGGCTCACCGGGCGCGCTTCCACGGACGACTCCGATACCAGTCGGGACCTGCTGCCAGGGGTGTTCGCCGCAGTGACCCAGGAGAAAGTCGGGGCCCGCTACGCCTCGGCCGTCGATGTGCCGGCGTGGGTGGCCGTTACCGAGCGCTTCCTGGAGACGAAGGCCGCGCAACTGCTGGAGGCGGCCGCCGTGCCGGGCGAGACCCCGCCCATGAAACAGGCCTACGACCGTGGCGCCGCCCGGGCTCTGACCGAATTGCGCCAGCTCACCACGTACCGGGCCGAGGAGGCCTGATGCGTACCGTGGTTGCCTTCGAGCAGCAGGGGAAGCGCACCCTGGTGAAGTTGGCGGCCTGCCCGATCATGATCTCGGGGGCCGACAACCTCCGGTTCATGGATCTGCCCGAAGCCCCCGGCAATCGCTCGGTCACTCTCGAGGAGTACGGAGACAAGCTGCACACGTTGCTCGCACGGCACCAGGCGGTGAACAAGGGTCTTGAATACCTTTTCGCCCAACTGGCCGACGCGGCCCCTAGCCCGCTCTATTTCCACGTGATCGCCACCCCTGCCGACGTGGTGCCGTGGGAGCAGCTCCACGTCGCGGGGCACGGATTCTGCGCCCTTCTGTCCCGATCGCCTATCGGGCGAATCGCACGGATCATGCAGAGGGTGGAGCCCGTCGGGTTTCTGCCGCCGCTGCGCATCGTCGCGGTGCTCTCCGCAGCCGGGCGGGACGGCCGGGCGCAGCTGGACGGCCTGCTACAGGCCGCCACCACCCCGGCAGCGAGGGCGGTCGGCGTCCATCTGCATGTCATCAGCGGACAGCGAAACCTCCTGGAGGCTGCATGGGTCGCCGAAGCAGAGCAGGCCCGACTCCGGGTCGCCGGGTCGGCCAACTGGCCGGCGATCACCGTCCAGGAGCTGCCGCGTACGCAACCGGAGCTCTCGGCCTGCATCACGCGTGCCAAACCGCACATCCTACACCTGCTCGGCCACGGTGCAGTAGGGGGCAATATGCGGACCCTCTCCTTCGCGACGGTTCAGGACGATCGCGCAGAACTGGCCGGGGAACCGGTGGGTGCGGGTTCCCTGGTGCTCCCGTTGGAGGGCCTCGCGGGCATCCTGAAGCCGTGCGCTACGTGGTTGGTGGTCCTGGGCGGTTGTCGGACGGCCGATGCCGCGCAGGCGCCGGCGCTGGCCCACGAACTGGTCTCACTTGGTATTCCGGCGGCGGTGGGGATGCGTCGGATGCTGGACCTCGACGTCGCCGATGAGTTCTGCCGGGTGTTCTACCCGGAGGTGGTGTCCGTCGTCCGGGCCGCAGTCCAGGCCGGTGGCCATGCCGAGATCGACTGGGCGGCAGCCCTGACGGCACCGCGCCAGGCGCTCGCCGGGTTCCTTCCCGGGCAGGCCGAAATTTGGATCGACCCCGTGCTCTACGTCCAGCACAACCCGTTCTACGTCCTTTCCGGTTCCACCACCCTTTCCGCAGGCCTCCTAGCCGAACTCCGCGGATACCTGGACTTCTGGGTTGACTACCTGGCCGTCCTCGACACGTCGACCACCGACACCCACGTGATCGCCTACGCCCAGACCCGAATCGAGGAGATCCGGGCGCGCATCGCCAGGGAGCAGCCCCATGAACATTCCCATGCCGACCGCGATCCGGATCAACGCCTGGACGGGTAAGGGGGAGGCCCACGCGCAACTGGCCGCAAATGCCCACAGATGGGGTGGGGGGAGGCGCGGCCTGACCCGCGCCGTGAAGCCTCTTGGATTCGAACCCGAGGCCGCGCCGACGGACTGGCAGGACCCCGACGTCGGATACGGTGTCCTGCTCCTTGACGACGAGACCTCCCGGTTTACCGATGCAGAGAAGGCGGTCGGAGCAGACGCTCCCGACCCCGTACAGCAGCTGCTGGCCGCAAGGCAGGGGAGCGTGGTGCTGCGCTGGAGCCCTACCGCCCTTCTGGGCGATGAACACCTCCGCCGCTACTACGCGGACGGCGCCGCCTCCAACGACCCGGCCATCGGGCTCTCCCCGTTCGGGGTGGCCAACGGCTGCCTGCCGAAGTACGTGGCCATCATCGGCGGCCCAGAAACCATCCCGTGGTCCGTGCAGTACGCGCTGGGGATGCGGCACGCCGTAGGTCGGATCCCCCTCGAGGGCCAGGCACTGGCCCGCTACATTAAGGCCCTGATCAGGGACTGGGCGAATGCGGAGGCGAGGCCCGACCGAGCCCTGGTGTGGGCCACCGATCACGGTGCAACGGACATGACACACCTGATGCGGACGGTGATCACTCAGCCGTTGGCGACGGCGCTCAGCCCGCCTCAGTTCCTCGGCCTCCAGGAGATCGCGGGTGCCGATGCCACGGGCAGCGCCCTGTCCAATGCGCTGACGGACACCCGCCCGGGCCTGGTGGTCACCTCCAGCCACGGGCTCACCGAGCCGTTCGACAACGCCGATGCCCTGCGGGACACCCTGGGCCTCCCGGTCGACCAGAACCATGTGCCGGTGACGGTGGAGCGGCTGACCGCGGACCTCCCGGGCGGGTGCATCTGGTTCGCCCAGGCCTGCTGCTCCGCGGGCGGCGCGGGTACCAGCTTCTACGCGACTCTTCTGGAGTCCGGATGGTCGGCCACCGCCGTGGTCGAAGCGGTGGCGCGGCTCGGCCCGACAGTAGCTCCGGCGGCCCGGGAGGCGCTGGGCCGGGAGGACCCTGTCCGGGCGGTACTGGGCCATGTGGAGCCCACCTTCAGCTGGACGCTGGAGGTCGCCTCAACAGGTCAAGTCCTCGGCGAGCGGATCGTCACAGCCCTGACTCAGCGGCTGTACACCGGTGTCCCGTTGGCGTACGCGTTCGCGGACTATCGGGCGGACGTGGGCCAGCTGTACAACAACTGGTTCCGTCTGGCCAATCGCGCTTCCGGCCGTGAAGACGATATCGCCGACGAGATGACCCGCCTACGCCTCGCTTCGATCGACCGCCAGAGCCTGGTCCTGCTGGGCGACCCTACGGTCAACCTGCCGCGGGCGGGGCGGGCAGCCTGATCGGGCTCCTGCCCGATTGGATCGTCAAGTCCGTCTCCGCCGAACTCTTCGCTTTTGGCGCGTTCATGCTGCTGCGTGGCGCAGGGTTATGACGGGGAGGACGAGGCCGGGGGCAAGGCCGTGACCGGTTTCAGGCCCATGTACTCCACGGCGTTCATGGCTGTGTTCATCAATGTATGGGGCGACCTCACCCAGATCACCACCGCCAACCTTGCTGCCAGCAACGGCACGTGCTCCACCGCGATCGGCTCCGCCGCCGTGTCCGCCCTTGCCCTGCTGGTCGGCCGGTTCATCGCCAAGCGGGCCCCCTCAACACCGTCCAGGGCATCGGCTGTCTGTGCATGCTCGCGCCCGCGATCTGGTCTGTCGTCGAGATCTTCGCAGTGCCTTGATCGGATCAGACATTCCTGCCTGGCTTGGCAGTCGGCGTACTCGCGTTCACATCCCGGACGGCGCGGCCATCTTCCCCCACGCGGTCTGGCCCCCGGCTTGCAGGGCGATCTCAGTCGCGGGGCCAACGTCGCGCGTCGGTGGTGGGTTGCCGCGTGGTGAAGCGGCCAGGATCTGCTGGTAGACGGGGTGCTCCGGAGACCGTTCTGGCCCATGCATGGCCCGGATCTTCTCCATGAAGTGGGATATAGGAGAGAAGTAACTCTGGATTTGACCGGTTTCGATCGCTTCCCCGAGGCCTGAGGACGGTGCCCGACGGGGGTGTTTGTACAGGTCAGGCACCGTGCTCAACTTCTTAGAAGAAGCCGATCGTCTTTGGGGAATAGCTTACTAATAAGTTCTTCGAGTGCTGGTGGTACACCCGCTACACCGCTCCTGACCAGGCAAAATAGAGGGATCCGTCGTCGATGGTGCGGTGCTGGCCCGTAACTGGCCCGGATCTTGGTCCACCCAGTGGCGCAACCACTACTGTTTCGCTGCGGCCTCGAGTGGAAGCCGGAGGGGGAACTGCGCGTCATTGTCACCTCATGTTGGACCCCACGAGCGTCACTGGGTGGCACTGGGCGTCAGCTTCGACGGAGCCCCCATGCGCCGGATGCCTCGACTTGTTCCCGATGACCCACCACGTGGAGTGCGTCGCGATCCTTGAACCGGTGCGGGAAGGCATCTGACCTGCGGTTTTATTGGTGCGCATTATGTGCACTGTGGGCGTTATGGGCGATATCTTGACGCTGAAATGACGCTCGTTCTGAAGGAGCGTCAGGCGGGTCGAGGGGCAGTTCGCCGGTCTCGGTCCACCTCGCCCGAGGGCGCCGGTAGGCGGTTGAGTGTTGTCGTTCAACCTCGTCTGCTGGGCTGGGCCGTCTGGTTGACAGCAGGCCCCGTCCGCGCGCTGAAATCTGGCCTTTGGCTTGTGAAGGGCCCCGGGAGGCTTGCCTGGTCGGGTGCCGTCCCTCCCCTGAGTCGCGAAGGTGGAGTGGGCGCCTACCAGGCGCCTGCTCTGCCCAGTGGGCGACGGGGATCGAAACAGCTCGTAGCGCAATCTCTGCCCGATCGTTCCAAGCAGGCGCCACGGGTGCGGCCGTGGAGGCATCCGGCTGTTGGGCGGCTGCCACTCTTACCGGACCTTCACAACCCCGACGGCTCCGCCGGAAACAATTTGGGCTCGCTCACCGTTGAGGCCTGCGGAGCACGAGCTATGGGGGTGTCGGGGCTGAGGCTGTTCGACGTGGCCGGGGGGAGCGCGGTGGAGATCGCTGCCCGCCCGGCAGAGGTGGAGCGTCACCTGCAGGACGTGGTCGAGGCGAACATGGAAGCCATGCTGGGGGTCCGGTTCCTGGCCAGCGAGTACAGCACCGGACCGGTTCATCGCGGCCGGATCGACTCGCTTGGCCTGGACGAAAACGGCTCGCCGGTCGTGGTCGAGTACAAGCGGGGCCGCGATGCCGGCGTCATTAACCAGGGGCTGTTCTACCTGGCGTGGCTGACCGACCACCGGGCTGAGTTCCAGCAGCTGGTTCGCGAGCGGCTCGGGGCGGACGTCGCTTCCCAGGTGCTGTGGAGCAGCCCGAGGCTGATCTGCGTCGCGGAAGACTACTCCCGGTACGACCTCCACGCCGTGCGCGAGATCCGACGCACCATCGACCTCGTCCGCTACAGCTACTTCGGCACAGGGCTTCTCGCCCTCGAACCGGTGGCCAAAGCGACGGCCGGGGCTCAGGAGCGTAGTGAGCGACGGCGTCAGCAGCCGATCGTGTCAGCCAGCATGCGTGAGGACCCCACAGCAGGGCTACGGAGCGCGCTCGACGAGCTGCTGCAGGGGCTGGGAGACGATGTGAGCAGCGTCGACCGCAAGCAGTACCGCGCATACCGGCGGCTGCGGAACTTCGCGTGCGTCAGTCATGCCCACCAGCAGGAGGTCGTGGTCACGCTGCGCCTTAACCCCAAAGACCTCGGCCTCGTCGAGGGATTCACCCGAGACGTCAGCCAGATCGGGCACCACGGCACTGGCGATGTCGAGGTCCGTCTTCGTACGGAGGGCGATCTTGGTCGCGCTGAGCCGTTGTTCCGGATGAGCTACGAGGCTGCCTGAGAGCGCGGACGACCATGTCCGGTCGACGGTCGCGGTCTGAGGATGTACTGGTGCTTGAAGTCGTAGGTGTCCTCCTTGCGTCGTGATGGTCAGGAAGGGTGGCGGTGTCCTTCCATGATGCCGAGAATCCGTGATTTCCGAATTCCTGCACGGAGTGATACCCGCGGAGGAGGCGCCAACCCAGGACCGCGTCTTCAACCGCCGATCAAGTCGGCCTTACCCCCGGGCCGCATACGGCCGCGTCGGGCGGCCGGAGAGAACTGACCTCGACCCTGAGGCACCAATGGGCCGGCCCCCGAGGAATCAGCCATGACACTCCGGGTGCCGGCTCGGGGGCGCGCGGTTCAACGAAGCCGCGACACCTCCGCGTCAGAGGACCGGGTCGACGGTGACCTCGGTGTCAGCGTGAGTAGGTGGACGGCCTGACGCGGTTGCCGGTGACGATGCCAGCGAGGACGAGCCGGTCGGTGGAGGCGCCTCGCGGCCGGTGCGTCGCCAACCAGGCCACTTCGTCGACGCGCAGGGTGCCGCCGCTAGCTGTCTTGGGAGTGAGGTCGAGGACGAGGAGCTGGCCGAAGGGGACGTTGGTATTGGTGTACTCGGCTTCTTGAGTGAGGTACTTCCCCTCGATGTGAGGGCGGCTGTTGTCATCGGGATCCTGCTTCATCTCTGTCAGGTAGCGCAGAGATGAGAACTGGACCAAGACGTCGGCACGGCCCATGCCGGCGTTGTTCGTCTCTACCTGCACAATGCCGTGCAACGGGCCTGTTAGCAGCCAATGGTGGAAGTCGCGCTGCAGGTCCGCCTCGTTGGCCTTACGGTGCCCCTTTTCGGGTTTGCGACGGTAGTCGAAGGGCGGGTCGTCCTTAGTGCCGGCGCCGATGAGGTGGGTCCGTTCCAAATCGGTGCGGCTCTTGAGGAACAGCAAGGTTTGGGTGACCAGAGCGGTGAAGGTCTGCCGGACAGTCCCGGTGAAAGCTTCATGTTCCGACAGTTGGGCCAGGAAACGGTCGAGGAGGGGAACGATGACTGGGTCTGTGGCTTGCAGCCGGGCGACATCGCTGTCGTAGGCGATGCCTTCGACGGCGGCGAGAGCGGTGTCGTCGAGGTCTTCAGCAAGTTGTAGCGCGCGAGCGAGAGAAAGTTTGCGGAGCACGGTCGGTGCGATGCGATCGAGTCGTTCTCTTCCTGCAGCGGCGTCAGGGTCCTCGCCGTCGGAGTCATCTCGGTCGCCACTGGCCGACTCGTGGGATTCCCTAGCATCGATCCGGGCGAGGATGGCGGACGCGGCGGCGGCGTCGAATACCGGGCCAGGGAAGTTCTCGGGGTGTGCTGCGGCGTGCCGTAGCGCGCTGAGAAATGCTTCCTTGCGGAGGAAGCCATCGGCGACGGCCGGCTCGACTAGCGCGGCCAGCCCCGGGGCCTCCTGGCGGATGCCGAGCGGCTGGATGGTGCGGGCGGCTCTGTAGGCGGCGAGCACGGCCTCGACAGCCCGCCAGGAGTCCATCCATACGTCGGCCGCAAACTGCTCGGCAGCGGCCCGCAGCTGGATTAGCAGCTGCGACCAGGCGACCTCGGCGGCCTGGCGCGGCTGGAGCCACGCGGGCTGGTGGGTGCCGTGCAGCCAGGCTCGGCGGCGTTCCAAAGCCTGCTCGATCCGGTCGGCAGCCGATGCAACCTGCTCGGCGTTGTGCGCGGTGAAGCCCAGGATTGAGTCGCAGACGGCCAGGTATGCGACGGCATCATCACGGGCTTCCTCTGCGGCCTCGGCTGCCGCGAAGAGCGACCGTGCTTCGCCGACGAGTCGGCTTACGTCGGCCAGGTCGGTCGAGGACAGCGCAGTGCGCAGACGATCACAGCCGAGCTCGAACATCGCGTCGACATCAGCGGACTCGTCGACGGACAGGCGCTGGAGCAGCTCCCGCACAGCGGTTGAGACGCGGGATTCCTGCTGCGACCAGCAGTCCAGGGCTACCCCCAGGACGCGGGGGAGACGCTCAAGGAAGTCTTCCGGCCCGTCGGCCGGCAATTCCTCGAGGATGTCCCATACCCGGTAGGGCTTGACTGCGTCGGAGACGGCGAGCCGAACAGCACACTCCAGACGGGCGGCGGCGAGAAGAGGGACGTCTTCTACCTGCTCGGTGAGCCCGTCCAGGAGAGCTCCGTTCAAAGGCTTGGCAAGCGCCTTGGTGGTGGCAGCACTTCCCAGGAGCGTCTCCAGCGAGGAAGTGAGGGCCAGGACGCTGCTTTGCTGGGCGAACCCCTTGGGAAATGCGGATGCGGCCTGGTTCCAAGCCGCATCCGCTGCGTCGTAGGCGTGAACGATCGCCTCGGCCAGGAGGGGAGCGAGCGGCCCGGCTGCAACTTCCGGCACTTGGTCGCGCACGTCGTCCACGGGCAGCCCGATGTCCTGGAACGTGATCGCTTGCCCTCCGGTGGTGGCGAGGTCGCTGAGGCGGTCGGCGAGCTGCGTCATGTCCCCTCTCCTTCCACCTTCATATTCGTATCACCAGAGGGGCTTGCCGACTGCCGCCTCGATGATGCCGTCGGGCGGCAGAACATCGTGAACCAAGCCGAAGTCGGCCGTCGTGACGAGCACCTGCAACTGGTTCGCCGACGCCACGGCGTTCAGTTCTTCCAGTAGGAGGTGGAAGTCGACGTCCTGGATCTCCTCCGCCTTGGGGCTGTCGATCAGCAGCAGGCCCGGGTGTGTAGACACCTGGTGTACAGCGCCCACACGTAGGAGCGCCACGATAACGGCGATCCGGAGTCTCAGCCTTTCACCGGCGACCTGGTCGGTGAAGCTGCGCTCATGCCCGCCGTCCGAGATCACCTTGAGGTGCGCTGCACGGTCGATGCTGACCGACTCCAGCGCGGCGAACCCGAACTTGCGTCCGAGGTCAGAGATCGCGGTGTTGAGGTCCGCGAACAGCTTGTCCGCTTCCTTCGCGTGGTCGTCCTCCAGAGTTTTCACGCCGGCACGCAGTACCTTGATCGCCAATTCCTCGGCTGGATCACCGGGAGCGGCCGGCAGCGCAGGCAGCACGCTAAGGGCACCTTCCAGACGGAACACGTCTTCCCGAGCTTGGGCGTACTCCGGTACCCGCGCGGCCGCATCCGCCCGCCGCAGCTTCTCCTGTGCCATGTGCAAGTCATGCGACAGCTGCTCGAGCTCACCTTCTACCTGCTCCAAGGCATCTTTCGCCAACCGCTCGGCCTGCGAGCTGAGCTGGACACGCTCCTCGGCCTCGGCCAGGACATCCTCGGGCGCCTCGTCATCGCCCTCGACGGGCCGTGCGCACACAGCGCAATTGTGTGCCTCGCGCTCCAGTCGGCGGCGGTCCGCGGCGATGTCCTGATCGCAACGCGGGCACGTTGTGGGGTCAAGTCCGTGGAACAGCCGACGTGCGATCGCGCTTTCGCGGACGTCATTCAGCAGTTTCTCGTCGCGCTGCCGCTGGATCTTGGCCTGCCGGTGCACCTGCATCAGGTCATCCCACGACTGCTGCCCGTCCGCCACCACCGTCGCCAGACGCATGGTGGCCGCGGCCAGGTCAGCCAACGACTCCTGGTCGAAACCAGCTACGCCACCTTTAACCTGCGCCAGACGGGCCCGGGCTGCCGCCAGATCGTCCTCGGTCTGGCGTCGCTGCGCCGAACGCTCCTCCTGGGCCGTTGTCGCCGCGCTCTGGCGACGCTTACGCGCGGTGGCCATAAGCTCCGCCTGGGTTTTGACCTTGGTCAGCACGCCAGCGGCCGGCAGGTCCAGGAACACCTGCAAGAGGCGGCCCGGCAAGCCGCCCATCACTACGTCTCCGAGCAGCGCGGCTGAGCGCGCTGCAGGCAGATACAAGGCTCCGAAGTACGCGGGCCACCCGTGCGCGACCGCGGAGGTCCCCTGCTTGCTACTGACCAGAGGATGCAGGTCCATCCACGTCATCATCAGCGCCTGCACCTGCTCGGCATAGCTCTCCGAGCTCGCAGCGCGAAACAATGGCAGCACTCCCTGTGCTGGGTCTGGGGAGCGGTGGGCCGCCAGCACGGCCGGATCGGGTCCACTCAGGGCGACTGCCGAGGTGACCTCCTCGTTGTCCAGGTTGAGTCGGAAGGCCATGGCCTGGCCCGCAACGGTGGCGTCGAGGTCCACCTCATGCAGCCAGTGAATGGCGCCGCTCTTCTCTCGCGGAGTGCCCCTCAAGCACCACGTCACCAGCTCCAGCACACTGGACTTACCGCGCAAGTTCGACGCCACCAGGGCCGTCAGCCCCTCGCCGAACCTGAACGTGGTATCGAACGGGCCAGGTTCAAGGGTTCCGGTCCGTAGCCCTGCCACACGCAGCCGGTGAATCCGCAGGGGGCGCGGTCGCGCGGGAGGCGCGCCCAGCGGAATCCCCTGAGACTCGAACACTGCTCGCACCTCATCGACCGTCACCCGCGCGCGCGTGGCGATCCGAGCCTCCAGCGCAGTCTCGTCAGCCACGCTCTCCCGCCCCCCTGTCTCCTGCCTGCCCTCGCAGCTTCTCCAGCCGGGCGCGTGCTCGCACGCTCACCGAACCGATCCGATCACCGCGTGCGGCTTCGGCATACTCGCGGTGCAGGTACTGTTGTTTCTTCAGCTGGCTACCACCACGGCCGTCGGCTAGATCCAGCACTAGCCCCACCCGGTCCACGTAGTACTGGAAAGCGGGGGCCTGCTGAAGTACCTCACGCACGACCCTTCGCCCGGCCTCCAGCAGAAAGTAGTCGTGCTGGCGCACACGGCTGACGGTCCCGCGTCGGCGACGAGCTACCAGACCAGCACTCCGCAGCACAGCGAGGGCGTCGTCCAAGGGCTCGTAGGCCCCGAAATGATGCCGCAGCATGGGGTAGCGCCGCACCTCTGGTTCCTCCGAATCCAGAATCAGGCCGGCCAGCTCCAGCAGGCGAGCCTCGTTGCTCGCCTCGTACTTCGTCAGAAGCTCATCAGCGAGGTAGTCAGGGTTACGGAGCCAGAAGTCCAGTTTCTGTAGACGTACTTGAGTGCGGACAACCCCCACGGCAGTTGCCAGCCCGGGGTTGGCTCGTTCGGCATCGGACACAGGCTCGCATGCCCCATCGAGAAGCAAGAGGAGCGGCGTGGCATCCTGCTCTCGACTCGTCACCCGCTCAGCGGCCTCTGGATTGGGCGGTGCTTGATCCACTCTCCCAAGGTATCGCCTTGTGTGCGCGCTTGTACCCTCCGCGTACGAAAACCCTTCAAGCTGCCCGCGGCTTGCGGCGCCTCAGGTGCGGACACCGTGGTAGCGGGCCCGGTCGAGTCCGAGGCCGGCCAGAGCCTGGAGCTTGTCGGTGGTGAGCTTGGCGCGCCTGCTTCCCCGCCACTCTCATCGCAGCGGCGCTCGGCATCTGGATCCGCGCTTGATCGACCGGACAGCTCCCTTCTAGGGAGTCTCGTCGGGATGGATGAGGCCGGCCAGTTCTTCGAGGGCGGCCAGCTCGGGCATCTGTCGGGCGAGGCCGCTCAGCTGGATCGCGTAGGCGTGGCGCTGAAGCTCGGTTCCGCGGTCGACGATGACGCGTGCCAGCCGCTGGGCACGCTCGGCTTCCCCGTCGGCGCAGGCGGTCACGGTAGTGAACAGCGCCCCGGCAACGCCGGTAACCATGTCGGGGTGGGCGTCCAGGACTTCACGCAGCAGTGGTAGGTCGGCATGCTCGATGGCTTTGAAGGCGAGCTCCCTCGCCTTGTCCCGATTGGTGACAGCCTCGAAGGCCTCGTCGTCCGAGAGTCGGTTGGTGAGACCGAGCAGAGCCAGGTGCATACGGGCGAAGGGTTGGTCCACCCCGGCGAGAAGAGCCTCTGTCTCGGGTGTGTTCAGATCGCTCCTGTGCCTGCTCAGGAATTCCCTGGACTCCTCCCATGTCGGCGTGTTGACCCACCTCTCCAGGAGTTGACGCCTGTCGTGGTCGCGCCGGCTCTTGTCCAGGACGGCATCGAGACCGTGAGCATCTGCCTCGATCAGGACAGTGGCGAGATCAACGGTGGCATGGCTGTCCGGGAAGATCTCCGTGGCCAGGCCCAGCTGATGGCGGACCTCGGGCAGAAGTAGCTGATCGGCGTGTGCGCGGAGGATTGTCTCGCGGGTCGGCCAATCGGGGCTCAGGGACCATCGGTTGAGAAGCTCAAGAACGGTGTCCTGTAGGGGCTCGGTAGCCCAGTCAGGGAGTCGAGGGTCCTCGAGGCCGAGGCTCATCACCGTGCTACGGATTTGGCGGCGGGCTTGTCGCAGAGCATGCGGCTTCCCAGTGCTCGCCTGCAATGCCGCCAGGACAAGCTGTTCAAGGGCTGAGCCGGCGCCTGAGTGCGTGAACAGGTGGATCGCATAGTGAGCGCGCAGTTCAGCTTGAGCAAGAGGAGCGGCTTCCACGGCCGTGATCGCTTCCTCCCAGAACGCGGCCGAAACGCTCGCATCGCTCTGCTGGTTGGACAGGTTACTGAGGGTCTTGGCGAGCCTGTCGAGGTAGGCGGTGGGGCTGATCTGCGCGAGCCGGCGGTAGTGCTCGACGGCCTCGGTGACGGATGCCATGGCTGCCTCGCCGTCCCCGCTGTCGTTCTGCCGAACGGTCAGGTTGTTGAGAGCGGCGGCGAGGTCGGGCATGTAGGTGAGGGGGTGAGCCTGGGCGAGCTGCCGGTAGTGCACGACCGCCTCGGTGACGGATGCCAGGGCAGCCTCGTGGTCTCCCATCTTGTCCTGAAGATTGGAGAGGTTGTTGAGGGACATGGCGAGCCTGTCGAGGTAGGTGGCGGGGCTGCTCCGGGCGAGCTGACGGCTGATTTCCGCGGCCTCCGTGATGGACACCAGGGCTGCCTCGTCCTCGCCGGTGTCGCTCTGCACACTGGCCAGGATGTTGAGGGACATGGCGAGCCTGTCGAGGTAGGTGGCCGGGTGGGCGTGGGCGAGCTGTCGGTGGTACTTGACGGCTTCGGTGATGGCTTCCAGGGCACCCCTGAGGTCGCCGGCCTCGCTTCTGCTGTTGGCAAGGTTGTTGAGGGAGCCCGCGAGGTTGGAGAGGTGGGTGGCGGGGTGGGCGTGGGCGAGCTGGCGATAGTGGTCGACGGCTTCGGTGATGGACGCCAGGGCAGCCTCGAAGTCCCCGGTGTTGCTCTGCTGAACGGCGAGGTTGTTGAGGGACATCGCGAGGTCGGAGAGGTGGGTGGCGGGGTGAGCGTGGGCGAGCTGTCGGTAGTAGCCGACGGCTTCCGTCACGGTTGCCACGGCAGCCCCGTGGTCGCGAGTCTCGCTCTGACGGTTCGAGAGGTTGATGAGAGAGGTGGCGAGGTCGGGGAGGTGGGTGGCGGGGTGGGCGTGGGCGAGCTGTCGGTGGTACTTGACGGCTTCGGTGATGGACGCCAGGGCAGCCCCGATGTCTCTGATATCGCTCTGCTGACTGGCCAGGTTGTTCAGGGACCCCGCGAGCCCGGGCAAGTAGGCGGCGGGGCTGGTCTCTGCCAGCTGGCGGTAGTAGCCGACGGCTTCGGTGATGGACGCCAGGGCCTCCCCGTGGTTTCCGCTCTGGTTCTGCTGGTTGGACAGATTGTTGAGGATGGCGGCGAGGTCGGGGAGATGGGCGGCGGGGCTGGTCCGTGCCAGCTGTCGGCTGATCTCGACGGCTTCGGTGACGGATATCAGGGCTGCCTCGTGGTTTCCGTTCCTACTCTGCTGAGAGGAGAGGCTGTTGAGCGAGGTGGCGAGGTTGGGGAGGTAGGCGGCCGGGCTGATCCGGGCGAGTCGGCGGCGGATCTCGACGGCTTCCGCGATGGGTGTCAGCGCCATCTCCGGGTGTCCCATGTCGGATTGGCGTTCGGCGAGGTTGCCGAGGTAGGTGGCGAGGTTGTTGAGGTACGTGGTGCGGTTCGTCTGGGCGAGCACGCGCCCGATTGCTACGGCCTCCGTGATGGATACCAGGGCTGCCTGGTGGTTTCCGACGCTGCTCTGCTCGTTGGAGAGGTTGTTGAGGGAGGAGGCAAGGACTGCTTGGTGGGCGGTGGGACTGGCCTGGGCGAGCTGACGGCTGATTTCGACGGCTTCCGCGATGGATGCCAGGGCTGCCTCGTGGTCTCCGACGTTGCTCTGCTGCGAGGAGAGGTTGATGAGAGTGTTGGCGAGATCGGGGAGGTAGGTCGCGGGACTGGTTCGGGCGAGCTGTCGGCGGATCTCAAGAGCCTCCTCAACGGAGGCGCGGGCACCCTCGCCGTCTCCGGTTTCGCGCTGCTGGAGCGAGAGGTTGTTCAGGGTGGCGGCGAGGAGCGGCCGGTGGGCGGTGGGGTTGGCACGGGCGAGGTCACGGCTGATTTTGACGGCTTCGGTGATGGATGTCAGGGCTGCCTGGTGGTCCCTGGTGTCGTTCTGGCGGCTGGAGAGGTTGTTGAAGGCGCCGGCAAGGTCGGGGAAGTAGGTCGGATCACTCTGTGCGAGTCGGCCGTAGTGATAAACGGCGGCTGCCATGGATGCTAGGGCTGCCTCGTGGTCCCCGACGTTGCTCTGCTGCGTGGAGAGGTTGTCGAGGGAGGTGGCGAGATCGGGGAGGTGGGTGGCGGGGTTGGTCTGGGCGAGCCGGAGGCGGATTTCGACGGCTTCCGTCATGGGGGCCAGGGCTGCCACGTAGTCGCCGGCCTCGCTCTGGCGGTTCGAGAGGTCGTTGAGGGTGGTGGCGAGATCGGGGAGGTAGTTCGGGTTGCTCTGGGCGAGCCGGCGGCTGATTTCGACTGCTTCGGTAATGGGTCCCAGGGCTGCTGCGAAGTCCCCGGCATTCGAATGACGAAGGCTGATGCGTCGGAGCAGCTCGGCGCGCTCGGGCGACACGAAGCCTTCGGTAGCAGGCAGTGCTGCGAGGCGCAGGTTGTCGGCGTGCAGAGCGAGTCGGGGCACACCAATGGATGTGAAGGGGATGGCATGCGACAGGTCTTCGAGCCAGGCCGGCGCGGGAACGATGTCAATGAGGTGATCGAGCGCACTCAACGCGGCTCCGCCTTGTTCGGCCGCGACCTGCAGGACGACCCGCCAACGGTTCGAACCCTTGCCGACCCAGTCGGAGACCATGGCCGTGACACTCCCGGTATCGGCCGCTGCTGCGCGGTTCAGCTGGCGCAGGGCGGTCAAGAGATGGTCCGAGTCCAGGCCGTCCAGAATGCCGCCGAGCAGGTCCGGGTCGTCCCGCAGCGTACGCAGGATCAGGTAGTCGGCGACAGGGTCGGGACGTAGGACGACTGCCTCGCCGGGGCCTGATTGCAGGCAGGCCGTCAGCGCGGTGCAGATGGACTCCCGCCACCTGGGCTCATCCGCAAGTTCCTCCACGGCGCGCAGTGCTGCCAGTGCTTCGGCGCGTGTCGTGGGCGCCCGCAGAGTCAGGGAGACGACAGCGCGATCGAGGACCGCCCGGGGAGCGGGTTCGTTGTTGGTGGCCTCCCTGTACGTCTGGGCCCAGTAGTCGCGCTCGTGGGTGAGGACTTCCTCGTACAGATCGTCTCGGTTGGTGGGGTGGCGATGAGGGCTCCGGGCGGCGAGCAAGGCCAGCAGGACGTAGTCCAACGTGGTCCACACGGCCGGCCGTGCGTTCTCGGCCGCCTCGCTGTCGATGGGGTCCGGATCGTGGTGGAAGGCTTCCACTGCGCCGCGGAAGACCGCGGCCCCCTCCGGGTGCTCGGAGGGCAGTTCAAGGCTGCGTTCGCGGCAGAGGTGGCCATCGCGTTCCCACAGCTTGCGCAGCCTGCTGAGCCACTGGCTGCTGGTGGAGCGTGCGGTCATCATGACGACGGCAGGTGCGGCGCTGCGCTCGCTGCGGCGCTTGAGGATGGCCAGGAGATCTCGGGCATCACCGGTGCGGGCATCCGCGTAGTCGAGGACGACCAGCGTCGGGGACACGACCGTACCGAGCCAGTCGCGTCCGGAGGAGCCCTCACGAAGGTAGCCGGTGTACCAGCCGTCGCGGACAGCGAGACGGTGAGCGAGTTCGAGGGCAAGACGTGTCTTGCCTGCCCCGCCCACCCCATGGATGACAGCGACTCCGGTGTGGGGTCCGGTGGCGATGTCACGGCACCAGTCAGTCAGGACTGTCAGTTCATCGCGGGCCTGGAAGCGCACGATCGCGTACTCGGCGCGCAGCATCTGCAACGGTCGATGGACCTGTGGATCCCACTGGAGATAGGGAGTTCGCAGAGGGTCGCCCTCCGGGTGATCAGAGGGCGTATGCACGTCCTGCCGGCGCCAGGTGCGGCCGATGTCGACAGCCAGTCGCCATGTCCAGGAGGCGGCGTAGTCAGCGCCGGTTCGGGCGGCTTCATCGAACGAGACGCCGGCCCCGAGGATCGGTGACGTGGGCAGGGCGCGGGCGATGCCGACGGGGTCCAAGAGCAGCAGCGGGCGTGACGGTCCGTCGAGGTCGGACTGAATGAGGTCTTCCCAGCCGTCGGGGCGGGTGATCCACACATCCGAGTCCGGCAACGGTCGGCCGTTCGGATCCGGACTGTCGATCCATACTCCGAGCAGGGCGTGGGCGGCGCGGCCGGCATCGGGTGGGTCGAGGATGAGAATGAGTGGGTGCAGGCCTGCGTGCAGGAACCCGCCGGACAGAACCAGCGCCAGGTCCAGGCACGTAGCGTGCTTGGGACACCAGAGGACCTCACCGGGTTCACGGATGACTTGCCGGCCTTGATCATCCGATGGTGCTTCGTGGGAATAGGTGATGCCCAATCCGGCCAAAGCGTCGTACACGGCATGGGCTTGGGCAACCCGACTCTCGGCGGGTGGTCCGGGCAAATGCACCAGAGCGGCGACCCCGTCAGGCAGGACGTACTTCGCCAGTGCGGCCGGCTCGCCCTCCAGTGACCAACGGGGCCACGACCTCATGGCTCCACCACGGCCAAGGCGTCTGAAACCGACAAGTCCCCGATGCCGGGCACCGCCCGGGCGCTGACCTTCACGTCGTACAGCCCGGGCTCCTGGCCAGGCAGTTGGGTAGTGAACCCGTCGCCGTCGTGATCCCAGTCCAGGCGTACTTCGGCAACTGTTTTCGGTGAAGCCCCCGCCCGCCGCAATGTCGCCCAGACGACGAGCGAGGCGACGTCAGCGCGTTCCGCCTCGGGCAGGGTGTTCCCGCACACGCGCACCTGCAGCGGGATGGATGCCCCTTGCTCGTGCATCTCCTCCAGGTCCAGACCCAGGGCGGCCTCCCGTTCCTCGCCCCGCGCCGGTGCGAGCGTCTGCCTCATCTCGTAGGTCTGCACCAGTTCGGGGACCCACGCCGCTGAAACCAGTGGTCCGTGCCGGTCGCGCGCACGCCAGCCGGACGCGTCGTGGCCGCTCATCTCCAACGGCACCGCCGATATCGCCGGCACGGTTCCATCTCCTTCGTCTTCTGCCCAGTCAGCCAGGTCCAGCCAGGAAGGCAGACTCTTGCCGATGACCAACTCGCGTCCGTCCCACACCGCCGAACCTGCGGTGCCGTGGCTCCATCCCAGCCTGGGCACTACCTGCGGCTCCGCCCCGGTCCGTGGCATTCTCGTCCAGGCGTCTTCGATCTCGCGGTGCATCGCGAAGCCCGTAGCTGCCGACGCGCCCAACCCTTTCAGCGGAAGCTCGTGGGGGTAGCGGGCCTTGCCCGCAGGTGCGTCCCAAATCGCCTTGTAGCGAGGGAGCAGCTCCGCGACCGACGGCCACTGCTGCAACAGGTCGCTCGCACCGCTGAGTCGGAACCCGGCCACCCGAACGCCGTTGGCCAGGAGCTGCAGGGCCTTGGGAGCTCCACGGTGAGGTGTCCCCAGAGTCACCAGAGCTCGACAGAGCGGCCACCCCTCGAGCGGACCCAGCCAGTACCGGGCGACCAACCCACCCATGGAGTGAGCCAGCACCACCACGCGACCCAACTGGTCGGAGGTACTGAGGTCCCCCAATCGTTCGTGGACGTCGGCGGCCAGCAGACTCGCTGCATGAGCGACTCCACGGCGGAAGTCGTACGGGAACAGCACCACGTTCGCTGCAGGGTTGCGGCAATTCGGATTCCCCTCGTCCAAGATCACATCCGGTAGGGCTTCGAGGTTCCGCTGCAGACGCTCGTAGCCCTGGATGACCGTCCACCCCGGCAGCAATCGCTTCGAATGAACGAGCCCCGTTGCTTCCAGCGGTTCGTCCAGTGCCAGCCGATCCGGCCGCCTCAGCAAGCCGGAGATGTCACCGAACCCCGCATCCCAGAGCACGCTCGCAGGCTTCCCGCCCGCCTCCGACCGCTCCAGAACACTGCCACCGATGCCCGGCAGCACGTACACCAAATGCCTGCGCGACATGGCTGTGCACCTCGTGTCTCAGCCCCTGTCGGCCCGACCGCAAGGGCTATCGCAAGAGAACTGGGTCATACCTTCAGCATGTGCACCGTCAGCCGATCTCGCGACACGGGAGTACGGCAGGCAGGGACCGGCAGGCATGAGGTGCTCAGGTGACCAGCCCGGCGCCGGCGGGAAAGAACGCGGGATCACCGGCCCGAGCTCGTCGGCGCAGACCACGGTGGCGCCGTGGGGCGGGTCGTATAGAGGCCGATGATCCGCGTTCTTTTCTCTCGAAATCACGGTCCTTCGACCTAACCCATGAACGGGTATGGCGCCACCGGACACCCTCAGCCAGCAAACTCCGACGGACCTGTGACCTTCCGACCCCGATCCCGGCCTGCCGGGCGGCCTCGGCCAGTGCGTCGAGCGTCCAATCCGGTGCCCCTGCCTCGTCGTCCGCGGACAGTTCGCCGTCCGCACCCCTGGCCAGACGGCCCGATGGCGTCTGTCTGACCAGCGCTACGATCTTGGAGCGTTCCACCTCGGTGATCCGGCGGGGACGGCCGCTGACCGGCCGGTCCTCCAGCCCCTCAAGCCCGAGCGTGTTGAAGCGGTGGAGCCGCCACCGCACCGTCTTGGCATGACAGCCGAGCTCCGCCGCGATCGCTGCCACCCGCAGACCGTCCCAGCTCAGAGCGGTGATCCGTGCCCTCATCACCAGATCGGCCGGTGCCTTCCGGGCGCCCGCCAGCCTGGCGATCACCCTCTCCTCCTCCGGCCCCGAAACAACCCTGGCACGCAGCAGTGCCGACACAACCCACCACCTGCCACCACCCAACAGCGGCTATATACGCCTAACTTGAGGAAGCAAGCACTAGGTCACTGAGGTGAGGAATTGGTGGGCGCCGCGCAGCGTGGTTCGCAGTGTGCGCTGTGTCGCGCGGCTGTCGAGGCGGACGTCGAGGGCACCGGGGAGTGCGCTGTCGGCCCGCAGACCTGTGGGCAGTTGGGAGTCGTCGAGTCCGTCGCGCCTGGCGATGAGGACGCCGAGTTCGTGACGGCTCAGGGCATCGTTGCCACCGAGGTGGTGGATTCCGGTTGCTTCTCCCGACGCGAGTTCCATGAGAGCTGCGGCCAAGTCGGTCACATGTACTGGGCACCGGACGTCGTCTGTGAACAGGACGCCGGCGCGGTTGCCGGCGGCAAAGTCGTGAACGGCACGCTCGTGTTCGGACTGCCCGTCGCCGATGATCAGGGAGGTTCGGGCCACCACGGCGTCTGGATGCACGAGCAGAACTGTCTCCGCCGCGGCCTTCGCGGCCCCGTACGGGGTGATGGGATCGGGCAGACAGGATTCGTCGTAGGCGACGCAGGTCTTGCCGGAGAACACGGCGTCGCTGGAGACGTGGATCAGACGGCTCCCGGACTTTGCCGCAGCCAGCGCCAGGCGGACGGGCCCCTCGGCCGTGACCGCCCACTCCGCCTTACCGCTCGATGCGTTGATGACGACACGAGGCCTGGCCTCGGCCAGGACCGCTTTCACTCTCCCGGGATCACGTAGGTCGAGGGCGTGCCACGCGACCGCCCGAGCGGTTCCGGGCCTGGTCGCGTAGGTCGCAGTCGTCGTGTGCCCAGCCGCTACCGACTGTCGAACCAGCTCGGCGCCCAAGAACCCGGAACCACCCACGATCAAGACGGTCATGAGGAGACAGCGTAGACCGGTCAGGATCGGGTGACGGCAAGAATGTGGGCAGAGGCATCGGTGAGCGCACTGTGCGGTTCCGCGAGGCGTGCCGCGGCGAGGGCTGCGTCGTACATCGCCGTGCCTAAGAGGTTGGTGTCGGCGTACTTCTCGATGGCCTTGACCGCCACCCACCCAGGTCCTTCGATGCCGTACATCGTCGGGTCGGCGAGGCCGGCCTCGCTGACTTCTTCGCGGAGCTCGGCCGAGGTCTGGAAGTAGGCGACGGTGAAGCCACGCTGCCCGGCGTAGCGGCCCTGGTCGAGGGTGTTGCGCACTCCGTCCTGGATGGCGGGCTCGGTAATGCCGGTGGTGGCGATGTAGTCGAGGAGAGGCGAGTAGCGGGAGATCGCGGCTGCGGCGACGAGACCTCCCGGCCGGACCACACGGGCCGCTTCGGTCAGTGCGGAGAGCCGGTCGGCCTTGTCGTGGAGGTGGTAGAGGGGACCCAGGAGCAGCACGACGTCGTACGTGTCAGCTGCTGCAGTGAGGCGGCGAGCGTCGCCCAGCTCGGCTGTCACTCCGTCGAGGACGCCAGCCTGACTGACGTGCTTGGGCACGGGGTCCACGACGTGCACGGTGTATCCGTCTGCGGCGAGCCATCGCGCGTGGGTTCCGGGGCCGCCGCCGACATCGAGGACGCGGGCCGGAGCAGGCGGAAGGTAGCGGCGTAGTAACTCGCGCGTGCGTGCAAGTTCCAGGGTGCCCGTGGCCGTGGTGTGAAGCCGCGCGGCCTCGTCGGAGCGGGTATAGAAGTCGATGATCTCTGGGCGTACGGCGGGGTTGCTCGTCATCGGGCACTCCTCGTCCTGAGGGAGCTGTTGGTGTCCGGCAGGTTAGGGGATCGTCGAACTGCGGGCCGCGCTGGTTCAGGGACTCCAGCGGGCGGTGCACGGCATCTCCCAGCGGATGCTCACACTCACCGTCCGCCGGCTCGAACGTGACGGCCTTGTCCTGCGCACCGTCTATCCCACGGTCCCGGCACAGGTGGACTACCGGCTGACCGGGACCGGCGCCGGCCTGACGCACCTGGTCAAGGCCCTCGCGGACTGGTCCCTCGCGCACCGAGGGGCCATCGCGGACGCCCGGGAGCAGTACGACCGGGCCCACCCCGACCACGACATCAAGTGAGGCCGCCGGGCGGGCTCCATCACCCGGACCGATCGGCGCGTCACTCAACGTGACGGACACGCCGCTGTCGATAATGCCGTCATGCCGCTCATCACCGAGGGATTTCGGGACAAGCTGGTTACGGCGGGCCGCCGGTGCAGCATGGGGCTCTGGGCGCTGGCGGTCGCGGGATTCCTGGTGATGACCGAGATCTCCCGGCTGCTGGCCGAACTGACCGTGGCCGACAAGCCCTCGTACCCGGCCGGTGCGCTCTCCGGGTGGCCCGGCTTCACGCCCTGGTCGGACGAGAAGCGCCTCGACGCAGTCACCGTGTGGACGCAAGCCGGCGCACCGATGCCCGCGGGGGACGGCCGGCGAGAGCTGTACCTGTCCTGGCTCAGAACGTATCTCGCGCTGGACATCGCCGTCTTCACCCCCGCGTACCTCCTCCTCATCCACCTGGTGATCCGCAAGATCTGGCAGAGCCTCGGGGCCGACCGGCCGATTCCCCGGGCATTTCTCGACGGGTTCGTGATCGCCGCCCTGGTGTTCGACTGGGCGGAGACGGGCCTCACGTTCTTCCTGGTGGGCGATCTCTCCGGGGACCCGTCGGCAGCCCTGGCCCATGGGGTGGCGTGGCTGTCGGCGCTCAAGTGGGGTGCACTCGCGCTCACCGCGCTGTTCGGGGTCCTGGGTCTTGCGCGGATGCTCGCCGGCCCCCTGATCGACTGGCTGGGCAGGTGGCGGGAGGGGACCCTGTCAGCGGGTCGCGTCTGGACGCGCCACCGCAACCAACTGGGCGTCCTCCTCGTTCTGACCCTGCTCGTCGTCGTCCCGGGCGACGGCCCGCTGGAGCAGCTGCCCGACATCGAAAGGGCCTGGGCAGGGCACACGAGGGGGCAGCTGGTCGGCGACTTGATGCCACCCTTCGTCGCGCTGATCGGATTCTGCCTGGCGCTGTGGGTCGTGGGGCGCTGGGCCCTGCTCGACGGGGCGCCGACGACCCGGGACAGCAGGCCGTGGCTGACATGGACACTGTGCGGGGTCGGAGCGGCCCTGCTCGTGGGGGCCCTCGTCCTCCACCTGACCGACCACGCCACGCCCGGGGTGTACGCGATTCCGGCGCTCATGCTGGTGCTCGCCGTCTGGAGTCTCCCGCTTCCGGAGGGAGGAGCGGGGACGGCGGGCGAGGCCACCGGGATTCCGGACTCCGAAACCCGGCCAAGGGTGCGCAGCATGGGCCGCGTGCTGGCCGTACTCCCGCTCGTCATCGCCGGCCTGGCGCTCGTGCATGCCTTTGCCCGGCCGTACCTGCTCGGTCCCGAGATCGCGGAGCGCGCAGGTGAGGTGTACCAGATCGGGGTCTACGGGTACGTGCAGCTCTTGTTCTGGATCGGAGTGGGCACTGCGGCATTGACCGGTCCGGTGGTCAACGAACTGGTCCGGATGGGCGAGGACCGGTGGCTCGAGCCCGCCGCTCCGGGCCCGGCGGCGGAGACGGGTCCGGAGGCGGGTTCTGCGACGGTTCCGGAGGCGGAGGCCCTTCCAGGGGCGGTTCCGAAGGCGGCAACATGGCTGCCGGCGATCCTCGGCGCCGTGCTGTTGGCCGCGGCGATCGTCTTGGGAGTCCTCCTGACCGTCTGGCCGGGCGTGTGGGGGCCGCGACTGCGCAGCCTCGGTGTCCTCGTCGTCCTGCTGACGACCGTGACGCTCATCGCGGGCTGGCTGGCACGGCGCTCCGAGTTCCACCTGCCGCTGCCGGCACTGCGCTACCTGCGCTTCCGGCTCACTCCGGTCTGGCTGCTGGTCATCGCTGCGCTGGTGCTGGAGGCCCAGCTGGACACCGCCGGCGGCTACCACGAGGTGCGGCTCAAGCCGCGGTCGGCATCGGGCGCCGCCCCGGCCGCGCCGGCCCAACCCTTCGACGCGAAGGCTTCCTTCGGCGCCTGGCGGGCGGCGGTGCAGGCCTGCATGGATGCCGACAAGACGCTCAAGCCCGCAACGGCCGTGCCGATGGTCTTCGTCGCCGCGCCGGGCGGCGGAATCCGCGCGGCGTACTGGACCGGGGCCGCCATGGACGAGATGACCGGGCGTCCGTGCGCCCGGGAGATGCTCTTCGGCGCCAGCGGTGTGTCCGGCGGCTCTCTGGGCCTGGTCGGCCACGGGCTGGGACCGCGGGAAGGCAAGCCCGCTGCGAGCGCCGGCCGGGACTTCGCCGCCCGCCTCTCCGGAGAGGACACGCTCGCCTCCGACCTGGCCGCCATGTTCTACCGCGACCTGCCGCGCGCCCTGCACGGGATCAACAGTCTGGGAGACCTGCGGCCGGGCGACCGCGCCACCGTGTTCGAACGCTCGTGGGAGAACCTGGACGAGCGCCTCCAGGACGACTTCTTCACGAGTTCCCTCCAGTCCCGCCCCGATGCCGGCCCGCGCCCGGTGCTGCTGCTGAACGGCACCGACGTGAACTCCGGCTGCCGAGTCGTTGTGTCGTCCGTCTGGTCGACGGGCGGTCCCGGCGGAGCGGCCCTGCCGATGCTGAACTGCCGGCGCATGGAAGTGACGACGCCACCGGTGAGCACCGGCGGCGGCGAGTCCGCCACGGCCGGGTTCGCGGCCGGCGCCATCGACGCGGCCGCCTACACCGACCACCGCGACTGCCGGAAGGACGGGCTCGACCAGGGGCTCCGCCTGTCCACGGCGGTGCACCTGTCGGCCCGCTTCCCCTACATCTCGCCCTCCGGACGCATGCACCGCTGCGTCACGGACGGCAATCCGCAGAAGCTGGCCGACCTCGACGGCGGAACCCTCGAGTCGAGCGGCCTGGCCCTCCTGCTCGAGCTGTGGGAGGCGGTCGAACCACACGTCGCCGCCCACAACCGGGCCGTCGCCGCCGGGGACGGGGCAGGCGCAGGAGCCGACGGCCGCTACGTCCTCCCGCTCCTCGTCGTCCTCGACAACCACTACCAGTCCAAGGCCGCGGCGCCCGACGCCGAACGTCAGCAGGAGGTCGTCGCCCCGCTGATCGCCAGCAGATCCCCCAAGGCCGCGCTGAGCGTGTCCACGCTGGGGCAGTTGGGGCTGTACCGGTTCACCGGCGCGCTGCCGGGCATCGCCGCCGCCGCGTCGGCGATCCGGGTCGACGGCGTCGCGTGCCCGCAGGTGCGCAGCTTCTTCGCGGCCCCGTCCGCCCGCCCCGGCATCGCCGCGCCCCTGGGGTGGGTCCTCTCCGACATGAGCAAGCGGGACCTGAGGGTGCAGCTGAGGGAACTCGTCCGGGCACCCGACCAGTGCCGGGAACCGGCACGGCCGGACGAGCCGCCGCGGCAGACGCCTTCGACCTTCAGCACCTTCCTGAAGGTGCTCCGGGGACCGGTCACCCTCGGCACGGGGTGAGGAGAAATTCCTCCGGGAACTTTCCGGGAACACTGATGAGTTCGGTGCACGGCTCCGGTCTTACCTGTGTAAGGCCCGCCATGGGCGTGGACGTGGACGGTGAGTCTGCCGGCGGCGATGTCGTCGTGGATTCGCTGGGCTTCGGCGCTGACCTCGCGGACTTCCTCCCGGGTCAGCCAGCGCATGGGGTAGTCGCCGTAAGTCCATTCGGTGTCGATCTCCTCCTGGAGGGCCGGCTCGATATGCGGGACGTAGCCGTGGTGAGCCAGGTCCTCGGCGGCTTGCTCGGCGTAGAACGGCTCGTCGTGGTCGATGCGGGCAAGCACCATGGCGTTCTCGCCGACGTCGCGGAATCCGTGGTCGAGAAGGACAACGCGCGCTGAAGCGGCTGCGGGACCGCTGAGGGTGGCGGTGACTGCGGAGGAGTGGTCGGGATGGAGGGCGAGGTGGATGTGGGCATCGGGGTGCTCTCGGGTTGTGGGGTCCGGCCAGTGGTGGCTGGCCGGACCCTGTGGGGTGGTCAGCGGGAGGCGCGCGCAGTGGCGGGGGCGGTGCTGGGCGTTCGGGGGCCGGCGCGGGTGGTCGCCGGGGCGCGTGGCCGCGGCGGAGTGGCTGGTGTGGGGCTGGTGGTGCGGTGCCAGCGGACCCGGACTGCGGTGAGTTCGGCCAGGGCGCGACGGGTGCCGGTGATCAGCTGGTGGGGCGTGTTCGTCCGGTCGTCCGCGTAGGCCTGGATGCGCAGGCCGGTGGTGTGCGCGCTGTGGAGCAGCGAGCGGCGAAGGACCTGTTCGCCCCAGTGGTGCGCTGATCCGGCCGGGGTGGCGAGCATCTCCAGCACGTCGCGAGCGTTGATCGCTTCGGTGAGGATCCCCTGGTGCTGGGCTTCCCAGAGCACGGTCACCTGGTCGACCGGGGCGCCGCGGTGGGCCAGCGAGGTCAGACACCGGAAGAGCTGTCCATGCAGAGGCACGGCGAAGTCCTCCGCCTGGAGCCACCGCATCGTAGGCAGGGAGTCGGGACGCGCGGTGGCGGTCGACAGCAGGATCTGTTCCTCGCTGGTCGTCTCCTCGCCGGTGTCCCGGCTCGGTGACCGTGGGGAAGGGGTGCGGGGCAGGGAGCCCGGGTGGGGGGAAAACCGGCTGCCCAGGTCGTCGATCAAGGCGGTGAGGGCGTCGGCGCGAGCCAGGGCGACGGCGGCCGGATCCGGCAGCGTGGGATCGCACGCTGCCTGGATGAGGAGTTCGGCGTGGACGCGGACGGAGCGGCGGGCGTGGTCGGCCCGGATCATCCCCGCGTACTCGGCCGCGTGCTCGGGCATGCCGGCGCACGCGATCAAGGTGTGGAGGTAGCTCGGGGTCAGAGCCGGTGTTGTGGGACCGGCGTGACTGAGGATGGATGCCAGCCACACCGGCTCCCTGACGTGGAGGGCCGGGTCGGGTGGGGTGAGGGCGACTACGGCCGCGAACACTGCACCGTGCAGGGGGCGCGAGAAGTGTTCGGGCCCCAGAGGGCCGATGGCTTCGCGCCGGTGCGGCTCGAGGAGCAGGGCGCCGAGGAGGGCCTGCTCGGCGTAGTGGATCGGTGGGTCCGGCGGGGTGTCGTACGGGTCGAAGTCCGGCTCTCGGGCGGGGTGGTTGGGCATCAGGCTGCCAGGGTGAAGTCGTCGCGGTTGAGGGTCTTGCCCAGGTGTGGGGCGAGCAGGTGCGCGGCCAAGAGCGGCGGGACGGCGTTGCCGATCTGAGAAAACTGGGCGCCCTTGGTGCCGGCCCAGGGGTAGTCGGCGGGGAAGGTCTGCAAGGCGCCGGCTTCGGCGGCGGTGATCCGGATCGGCTCAGGGGCTGGCCCCTTCGGGCCGCTGCTGTCGGCCACGGGAGCGGCGACCCACACGCACTCGTTGGCCCTGTGCCCGAAGAACAGCGTCCCCGCCCGCTCGTCCAACTTCCTTGTGGTGGCGTTCGCCTGGTTGTTGCTGCGCAGCGACCAGGCCCAGCCCGTACCCCGGACCGCGCCGGCGGCGGCGCCGGTCCGACGCGTGGTCCGGAGGGCAGCACGCTGAGGGGAGGGCGCCTTCCAGCTACCGCGGTCGCGGGCGTCGGTGAGCGTCTTGCGGGCCCCGGATGGGAAGGGCTCGGGGCCGCCCCCCGGACCACCGCCGGCGCAGACGGTCGGGACGGGACGGTCGGTGGCACCCCAGCCGAGGGCCTCGGCCATGGACACCCACCGCTCGCGGCCCGGCCCGAACAGGCTCTCCGGCTCCGCGGTCTGGGCGTGGGTCGGCTGCGGCGGTTCGGCGGTTCGTGTGCGGGAGGCGAGCAGGATCGCCCGCCGCCGGGTCTGAGGCACGCCGTAGTCAGCGCAGTTGAGGACCCCCGTCCAGACGGAGAACCCCCAGCCCCTGAGGATCACGGCGTACTGGCGCCACAGAGGCAGGACGTCCGGGACCTCCTCCATGACGATCCACTCCGGCTCACCGACAGCGTGGAGCGCGTAGAGGTAGCGCATCGGCTCGGCCGCGAGCAACGACCGGACGTCCTTGCATGCGGTGAGCAGCTTCGCCCTCGTGTCGCGGCCGACGGCGAGGTCCGCGACCGCCTGGTGCACGAGCGGTTGGTCCACCAGGCCGAGCCGCTTGCCTGCCATCGACCATGCCTGACACGGCGGACTAGCAATCACGCCGGCGGTACGGCCGACCAGCGGCCAGGTCGGGTACATCGCCACGTCGGTGCGAATGGTCAGCTGCCCGGCCGCGGCCCGGGTGCGGCAGGCCCACGCGTCCCACTCCAGGCCGACGTCCCGGATGCCGAGGACCGACAGGGCGTGACTCCAGCCCCCAGGGCCGGCGAAGAGGTCCAGCACGAGCCTGCCCGTCAACAGGCCAGCCCGAAGTCGTTCTGCTCCGGCTCAACCTCCCCGCCGCGGCAGGCCCACGGCGAGCATCCGTTGACTACGCCGTGCTCCAACTCGTCTACCTCGGCGGTGCGTTCCGTGCGGGTGGCGTGGTCGATCGGCGCCAGATCGAGGGGGACGCGGGAGCGGTGGAGAAATGCCTGGCCAAGCAGGCGGTTACCCGACGCGTTGGCCCGTGCATTTCCCCTCCGAATGGCCGCGTCGAAGGCAACCACGTCGTCCCACTCGTCGGGAGAGGTGTCCCTGATATTCCGCCACTGCGAATTTCCGTGAAACGGGCAAGTTATTGAGAATCGAGACAGGGCTGTGACCTTCCTGGTGGGCTGTCAGGGATGCGTGATACGCGTCCTCTAGCAGCCGAGGGGGCGTATGTCATTGGGGCTGGGGTCGTGGCCGGCCAGGAGCGCGGGATGAGAAATGGCGTTGCGTCCCATGTGACCGGCATGGATGCTGGCTGGCCGGAGGCGGTGAAGATGATCAACGTTGTGTTGAAGCTGTCGGCGCGCGATTTGGTGCATGCCGACCTGGCGTCGTGCGGGTGGTCAGGGTCTGAACACCACTTGATCAGCGTCGCGGAGCAGTTGGAGCGTGCCCGGCTCGGAGAGGTCGACTACCTTGCGGTTTGCCCTGCAACCGACATTCCCGTGGCGAAAGGTGGGGTCGACTACCGAGTCAAGGAGGGTGTCGGCACTCTGTGGCAGCTTGCGGTCCATCCCGCTTTGCAGTCGTGCGGGATCGGCACGTTCCTTGTCGACGCTGCGGAGCAACGCATCAGGAGCCGTGGTCTGCGTCAGGCCGAGCTCGGCGTGGAGGAGAACAACCCCCGGGCTCGGGCGCTGTACGAACGACTGGGCTATGTCGCATTCGACCGTCAGCCGGACTCGTGGGACGAGCTAGCCCCAGATGGGTCGTTGCGCCGCTACGAAACGATGTGCACCTTGATGCGCAAGGACCTCTCCTAGTTCGGCCACCTCCGGTGACGAGTGGCCGTGTTCAGTGCACTCCTCCCGCTGCCGCCCGAGCCGCGGCTCCTGGATATTCGATTGCACGTGGGTACCGAAGAGCCAAGAGTCACCACATGCATGATGCGAATTTGTCGGACGGCGTCGTCACCCTGTCCGCGCTGCACGTGGACGACACTGACGCGCACCTGGCGGGCGAGGACGAACTGCTGGTGCGCTGGCTGAACGGGGGACCGGGAACCCGGGCCGGCACAGAGGCGTACTTCCGCCTGTGCATGGAGCAGTGGGCTACCGGTGGGCCGTTGCGTGCCTTCGGAGTGCGCGTCGGTGCCCAGTCCACTCTGGCCGGCACGGTCGACCTTCGATTTGAGATGCCGGGCCTCGCCCCCGGGCAGGTCAACGTTGCCTACGGGCTCTACCCGGCCTGGCGCGGCCAGGGCCTGGCCACACGCGCGGTCAACCTGGTCTGCCAGTACGCCACAGCCGAAGGAGCGACTCAGGCAGTGATCCAGGTGGACCCGGAGAACCTTGGGTCGGCGGCGGTCGCGCAACGTTCGGGCTTCACCTACGCCAAGCAAGTTCCGGACGCGGACGGAATCCGATTCGACTGGTACATCCGCGACGTCTGAGCCGTTCGTCAAGGAGTGTCATTCCGTGGGTTTCTCCTTCTCAGGCGTGATGGTGGCCAGGAGCTGGGTGAGGGGGATGAAGGCGTCGGTGGTTCCGAGCTCTCGAGGGGTTGGCCCGACCGGGGTAGGGATATCTGCGAGATGCTGGGTGAGAGCGGTGATCGCTTCTCGGTCGCCTTCGAGTGCTTCGCGTTCGTCTTCGGTGAGGTCGACTTGTTCGAGCATCTTGTTGATGCCGTCCTTGACGGCGAGGAGCTGGCCCTTGGTGGACTCTTTGGGGACGTAGACGGGGCAGCGGGCAGGCCATGCGGTGGGGGCATTTGGCGAAGAAGTCGTAGCTGCAGTAGCCGTCGCCGAGGTCGTAGTACTTCCAGGGCCGGCTAGCGGCCGGAGGTGAGGTGGGCGGTGGTCCGGGCAACTTTCGCCACGGGTGTGACGAGTGGGGCCTCGGGTGGGCGGCCCGGCGGTTCAAGGACTGGGGTCGGCGGGGGCGTGATCGCCGGGCGGTCACATGACCCCGGGGTTGCGGGGCGGGTCCGGCAGGGTGGCGGCGATGTGCTCGGTGACGAGGAGCGGGTGACGCAGGGGCAGGGCATGGGTCGCTTCCGGCAAAACCTGGAGCTCCGCCTCGGGCAGGCGCTGTGCGAGGCGGCGGGTCTGGTCTGAGGGGATGTGGGCGTCCCGGTCGCCGGCCAGGATCCGGACGCGCTGTCCCAGCGCCCGCAGGGGGTCGAGGTCGTGGTGCTGTTCGGTGAGGTCGTGCCACAGGGCGGCGATATCGGCTGTCGGCAGGGTGTGAAGCCCATGTCGGCAGGGGAGAGGCTGGGCCGGCAATTTCACGGGTGCCGGCGGGCAAAGTGCCCAGCGGCTGGTGGCGGGAAGTAGTCGCCGGAGCGCGTCCAGTAGCCGGGGGGTCCTGGCGCATGCATGCGCCAGGAGGTTGCGGCTGCGGGTGAGAAGGGCGTGTCCGGCGCCGGTTCCGGTACGGGTGCTCAGCCCGGCGTGTGGCGGGGAGATCAGGACGAGGCGTGTGATTCGTGGTGCGAGGTGGGGGTGGCGGGCAGTCAGCCGCATGAGTGTCATGGCTCCCATGGAGTGCCCGGCCAGCGCAATGGGCCCGTGTGGTGCGGCGGCGTCGAGAAGGTGTGCGAGATCGTCGGCGAGCTGGTTCAGGGTCAGCGGGGCGCTGCCGCGGGTGGAGTGGCCGTGACCGCGCTGGTCGTAGCGCACGACACGCAGGTTCTGCCGGGCCAGCAGGGGCACATGGCGCCGCCAGAGCGCTGAGGTGACGGAGAGACCGTGGACGAGGACCACGGTTGCGGATCCGTCGTCCGGACCGTCGATGTGCGCGGACACTCTGGCGCCGTCCGGGAGCGCCACGGCCAACGGCCGGGAGGTTGCACTGGTGTAGGCGTGGGTGACAGGGAAAGTCATCGGTCTCCGAGACAAGGGTGTGGCGCGCGACCAGGCGGCCAAAGCTGAACGGTTAGGCGGCGGTACCGAATTCGGACTGATGCGGCGCATGCTTGGCCACCGCTCGGGCGGTGATCGACCTTGACGCGGCTGCAGAGGCCGCGGACAGCTCTTCGGCTCCGGGCTCCATGTACCAGGGCCTCAGGTCGAGCATCGCGGCTCGCATGCCGGTGGCGAAGCAGAGCGCGGTGCCCTTGGGGAGGGCGCGGATCGCGTCGGCGGGCAGGATCCGTTCCTGTCGCATGCTGATGCTGGTCGACTTACCGGAGTCGGAGACGGAGGTGGACTTCGTCTCGACGTCGTGGTCGCCGATCAGCCGGGACAGCTTGTCGGCGAAGTCGGGGTCATCGATGCCGGAACCGATCACCTTCACGGTGCTCGCGCTCCACATGGCGTCCATGCCCGCGTCCCCCCACACTTTCTGGCCCTGGCGGTAGGACTGCAGGATGGTGACCGGGATGATCCCGCGGGAGCCGAGGTGGGAGTACAGGTCGGGGAGGTCGCTGATCTTGCACACGTTGGCGGCCTCGTCGAGGATCGCCAGCATCGGCGGGTCCAGGCGTCCGCCGGCGCGCTCGGCCTGGGCGGTTGCCGCCCGCATGACCGAGTCCGCGCACGCCGCGATCAGCGCGCTCGCGCCGCCGCCGCCGTCCTTCGAGAGCAAGAACAGGGTGTCGGTGCCGGTGACGAAGTCCGACGGCTCGAATTCGGCGATGCCCTTCTGCGGGGTGACCCAGGCCGCGATCTCGCTGTTCAGTAGGGCGGAGGCATACTGTCTCGCGGTCTCGTAGATCCCGTCTCTGGTCTCAGGCGGGCCCTCCACGGTGCCCTTGAGCTGGGAGGCGACCGCGGTGAAGCGGTGGTCGCGCAGGATGTCCAGCGGGGTGCGGTCTGCGGGGAAGGCGAGCCACTGCATGACGTCGGTGATCGGGCGTTCGTCGAGGGCGGCGGCGAGGAAGAGCTGCGACAGGATGTTGCTGCCGGCCTTGGACCAGAAGTCGCCCTGCTGGCTCGCGTCCACGGAGGCGGCGAGGAAGTGTCCGGCCAGACGGCCTGCGCCCTCAAGGGACTTGGCGCTGGCGAGCGGGTTCCACCACATGGTCCGCTCGGTGTGGGCGATCTGCTGCGGGTCCATGGTCCAGACCCGGCCGACGTGGCCGCGGGCGTCGTACGTGGTGGTGAACGCGTCGCCGGCTGCCTTGTTCGACGTGAGCAGGACGGGGCCGGGGGCGGCCAGGATCGCGGGGATCGCCAGGCATGTGGTCTTGCCGGAGCGCGGCGCCATGATCGCCACGGCGACGTCCTCGTAGCCCATGCGGACTTCATGCCTGCTGCCCTGGAGGTTGCCGAGGAGGATGCCGGTGTCCTTTGCGGCGATGTCCTTCGCGTCCTTCAGGCTGGGGCGCAGCGAGCGGGCCTTGGCGGTGATCGCCTTGGCGAGAAGCGGCTCGATGTCGGAACGTTTCGCCATCCCGGCGACGCGCTTCCGCTTCCCGCCGCCCGTGTTGTGGCGCCTCCACCAGACGAAGCCGGTCAGGACGAGCGCGAGGAGAAGCACCGACGGCAGGATCCGGGTGGCGATCAAGAGCGCCGTCTCCCCGCTGTCCGGCCATAGGCGGTCGGGGTGGAGGAGGGCGTTGGCCGGCTGATAGGGGACCCAGGCTCCGGTGCCGGTGACCTGGGCGAGCGTGTTCCCGCCGAGCCAGGCCAGCGTGGACAGGGGGACGATGACGGCCATGGCGCCGAGGAGCGCCTTGAAGGCTATGTCGTAGCCGTCACTGCTGGAGTTGGAGGAGTTCGACAAGAGGGCGGTTCCAAGGGGGAGGGCTAGGTCAGCGGGAGCGGTGCGGCCGGGGCTGTACGGCAGGTCCGGGTGGGGCTGTACGGCAGGTCCGGGTGGGAGCGCTGGGCGGCACGGTCCGGGAGACCGGGAGACCAGGGCGTCGATACGTCGCTCCAGGGCGAAGGCCACGTGCGCGGCGGGCAGCTGTCGGACGCCGGTGTGCATGCGGTCCTGTCCCAGCGGGGGCAGGCGCTGGGGGTCGCGGGGGAGCGGTGAGGGGTCGGCGAGGGCGCGAGTCACCGCTGAGATCAGGTGCGCCGGGGTCCCGGTCCCGAGCAGCGCCCGCCAGATCAGCCCCTCAGGGTCGCCGCTGATGGCCACGTCGATGAACCAGGCGTCGGCGCTGGTCTCGGTGAAGTGCTCGACCTGCACGATGCCGTCAGGAGAGGTGAGCCCGCTGTGGTCGCGGGCCGGCTGCCATCCGGCGTTCCGCAGCGGTTCGTACGGGCTGCCGCCAGCTATAGGAGTCGCTGGATCGGTGAGGGCGTCGGTGAACGCGGCGATGATCTCGGCCGGTGTGCGGGCGCCGAAGCTCGCCTGCCAAGGAGGGCGTCGGCTGTCCGGGCGTGGCGGATGACCCACCACGGCTGGTCCGGCTCGGGTTCGAGGTGGAGCAGGGCCTGCTGGTCGGGGCTGGCCAGCACAACTCGGGCGAGGAGGGGGTCGTGGCCGTAACTCCATCCGCTGGCCCGGTGGAGTGCGGCGGTGACCCAGGCTGGGTTGCCGGGGCCTGCGAGATAGGAAGGCCTGACGAAGGCCTGCTCGACAGAGGGCTCGGGCATCCGGCTCACCGCCGTGCCCAGGCGGTGGAGCCCGCCTTCGAGGGCAGGGTCATTGCCAGGGCGGAGGTGGCGGGCTTCCGGGACGGCTTCGCCCGGATGGCACTGTCGATGTCGATCACGGATTGGCCGTGGAGGGCCCAGGCATCGAGGTAGGCCCAGGCCTCCGCGTTGCGCTCGGCGAGCGGCTCGTCGTACTCCTCGGTGCCAGGCCGGGCGCTCACCGGGAGGGTGTCGCGGACACCGAGCCACTCGGCCTGAAGGGCGTTGATCTCCTTCAGCGCGGTGCGCAGGACCTTCAGGTGCCACCCCCGCCGCAGCGAAGTGCTGCCGGCGGGCAGCCGGCTCAGCTGTGCTTCGGCGGTGTCGAGCATGGCCGCCGCGGTGGCACGCACGGTGGTGAAGGCCTGCCAGGTGTCGGTGTCGCGGCGTCGCTGCCGAAGTCCGAAGGCGGTGTCGTCGTGCGGCCATCCGTCCGGGGCGGTGTGCCGGTCGGAGTAGGCGTCCCAGGAAGCGAGGGTGTCCTCGGCTTCCCGCAAGAACACGCCGAGCCGCCGGAGTGCGTGCTGGTGGGCTTCGTCGGGGGGCATGGGCAACGGGACAGGTCCTTCTGGGATTGAGCGCGTCGGCGAGGTCAGCGAGAGGGTCGAGCGGGTGTCCGGCTGGGAGCAGCCGGGGCGGCAGCACGGACCGCAGGGGGCGCAGGGCTGGGACGGCACAGACGGGCCCGGGCCAAGCGCACCTTGTGCGCGGCGAGCACCTCGGCGCCGATCGCGAATTCGGGGCCGACCTCGAGGTGGGGGCCCTCATCGATCTTGAATCGTCCACGCAGAACGGGTGTCGGGGTGGAGATGGCGTCGGTGACAGAGGCCAGGAGGTGGGCGGGGGTGGCCTCGTCGAAGTACGCACGCCACAGGAGCCCCTCGGGGCCGTACTCGCCGTGGTAACGCGCGGCCTCGAATTCCCATCCGCGGACCCCGAGGAAGGTGGTGACGCGCAGCTCGGCCTGGACGATGCCGTCCGGTGAGGCCAGGGTCTGGGAGCCGGTGTCGTCGGTGGTTTGCGCCCAGCCGCGAGCAGTGAGGATGTCCACGACTGTGGGCCCGGCTTCGTCCGGCGCGGGACGGATCAGGGCGTCAGCCAGGCCGGCCACGATTTCCACTGGGGTGGCGGCGCTGAACGTCGCCGCCCAGTAGCTGTGGCCGAATTCGGTGCTGATCTTCCAGCTGTAGTAAGGCCTGGCCAAGTTGAGATCGAGGCGGTGGACGTGGTCGGAGCTGGCCATCGTGATCGCCGGGTGGAGCGGGTCGGAGGTGTTCGTCCACCCGGCGGCGCGGAGGGCGTGGGTGATGTGCCGGGGGTCGCCGGGCCCGGCCAGGTAGCGGGGGCTGACTGCCGAGCCGAGCTTGTGTTCGTGGTCGGCTGAGAAGACGGCGAGCTGCCGTTCACTGATGGTCACGAGGGCGCTCGGACTTCCTTTCCGGGGTCATCGACGCTGGTGCGTACTGCCGGCGCCCGCGTATGGGCCGGTGGCCGCCGTTGCCTTGCCGGATCGCGCGGCCCAGGTGGTGGCACGTGCGGCAGTGATCCGTGCCTGCTGCCAAGCCCCGAGCTGGGAAGGCCGTACGGAGACGGAGGTGGTGCGGACCCACTTCGTCGCGGGGATGTGCCCACGCGGACGCATGACCGGAGTGGGGTCGGCGAGCGTGGCCGAGAACCCTTCGATGAGGTGCATCGGGGTGGTGGGGGTGAACACGGCGTCCCAGGTCCGGCCGTGTTCGGTGCGGGCGCCGGCCCACCAATGAGCCTGGCCGGGCTCGTTCTGGTGGAACTGCAGCCAGGCGTTTCGGTCCGGGGATACCGCGGTGAAGTGCTGGCCGCGCTCGGTCTCCCACCCGTGTTCCTCCAGCGGAGCCCACGGGTTGGGGGCATGGGCGGAGCGCGGCTTGGTCAGGGTGTCGGTGAACCCGGCGACGACCTCCACCGGAACCGCGGTGGTGAGGGTGGCGTGCCAGGCGGCCTGGTCACCGATGGCCTGGCCGGAGACGGTCCAACCGCCGGGCATGCTGTGCGGGTCGAAGCCGATCCGAACGCTACGGTCGGGGCTGTCGAAGACGATCGGTCCGCCTGTACGGGAGAGGTCCTTCCAGCCTGAGGCGCGGAGATACTCGGCCACGTAGCGGAGGTCGCCACCGCCGGCCAGGTGACGGGGCTCGACGAGGTAGTGCTGCTCGGGCCGGTCCGCGGCCGGTCCCCAGCCCGTCCATTGCTTCTTCACCGGTGCCTCCGGGCGACGAGCGGAGAGGCGACCGGCGGATTGCCGGGGACGGCCAGCGGACGGGCAAGGCGATGAAGGTCCTCGGTGTGCTCGGCGAGATCGCCGCTCACAGCGTCGAGTTCGTTCGAGGCTCGGCCGAGAGCCAGCCACACTTCCGCGGGTAGTGCGCCGACGGTGGCGTTGGCCTGGGCGAACCGCGAGCCAGCGGCCATCAGGCCGGTGACCTTGTCGAGGATGCCCTCAGGCGCCAGGACGTGTGCGAGTACCTGGGCGGCGTCGGTCGGTTCGGCGGAGGCCAGGTGGGCGGTCAGCCGACTGATCTCCTGGGTGATCTGGCGTACGAGCGCCAGCGGGTCGTAGAGGGTCACGTTCCTCCGGTGCGGTTGGGGCCGGTGCCGCGCCGACCGGACTCATTCAGGACGCCGAAGGGGCCGGCGGCGAGAAGGTTGTGGCGTCCGGCGGATGCGGCGGTCACGGCACGCAGGTCCCGGCGCAGCAAGAAGACGGCAAGGCGGGGTCTGCGGGTGGGCGAGATTGGCGGCGGGTTGGGCAGGGGCGTCGGGATCGTGGTGCTCCGGTTGTGGGCGGGGGCTGTCCCCGGCACGAAATGCCGGGGACAGCCACGTGGAGAGGGAGTCAGCGGGACCGAGGGGCTTTGGGGCTGGCTGGTCCGGCGGGACGGAGGGGCGGAGGGCCAGCCGCCTGGGCCTGCCGCGAGCGGTGTTCGGACATCGCCTGCGCCCAGGCGGTCACGTCGTACACGTCCGGATCGATGTTGACGTCGTAGTCGGCGATGAGTACCGGGAGCATCGAGCGGGTGACCAGCTGCTTCTGGGCCTTCTCGCTCAGGCCCTCCGGGGTTTCGTGCCAGACGTAGACGGGGCCTGCGGTCACCTGGGTCTTGCGTTCGAGGCCGGCGCTGTCGAGGAGGGCCAGCAGTTCTTCGGGGGCTCCGGTGCGACTGACGACGTGGATCGTGTCGGGGTTGAAGGCCCGACGGTAGATCTCGACATCGGTCCCGGAGTCATCGGCGACATTGCCCACGGGGTGCTCCTGAGGGGGTGGTTCAGCGGCTGGGGGACGTGACGGCAGGGGCCGGTGGGCGGGCCGGCCGCGATGCCGGAATCGGTGCCGTCGGGGCGGGGCGCACCGTGACACCGACGCCGATCCGGGCCAGCTGCTGTGAGACGGCCTGGACGCGGGCGATTTGCTCCCGGTCGCCGTAGGACGCGGGTAGCAGGAACATCCGGTCGTAGGGGTGGTACTGGAAGCCGTGGCTATAGAGGAGCCCGGTCGCATCGCCGATGCCGGTGACGGCGCCGACGGCACCGTCCGGGTACCAGGCCATGCTGACGTTGCCGGCGATCACCGGGGGCGCGGGCCGGCGGGGCACCGGATGGGCCGTGTTGTGACGGACCTGGCGCAGTGCCGCCTCGTAGCGGGGCAGCAGTCGGTGGGCGACCTGGGCCGCGGCACGTGCGGGGTCGGCTGGCACGGTGATTCCGTTGGGTTCGGCCACCAGGTGGAAGGCGTCGTGGTGGGCGTCCGGCTGCAGGGCGCCGACCATGAACTGGTGGGTGCGCAGAGCCCGATCGAAGATCAGCAGGCGGGCTCCGTCGGCGCGGGCAAGGACCGCCTCGTGGCCCAGGACGAAGTTCGTCGCGGCGTATCCGACGGCTCCGACGTCCCATAGGGCCTCTGTCGTGCGGATCTGCTCGGGGTATTCGCCGTGGCGGGCGTAGGTGGTGATCCAGGCGCCGCCCGGAAGCCGGGCGGCGAGAGCGTGTGCGAAGGCGGCGAGGTCGGTGCGGGGCGGGTTGGAAGGCATGGGGGTCTCGGGAGGGTGGAGGGACGGTGTTTACGCCGGGCAGGCGGTGGAGGTGGGGCAGCGAGACCTATCCGTTGGTCGAGGCGCCGGGCCACTCGTGGATGCCAGGGTGTGCGGCGAGATAGGTGGCCAGGTACTCGCTTGCCTGCTGGTGTGTGTGCTGGGCCTGCTGGACGGCGCGTTCGGCGCGGGCCACGCCCTCGATCAGCTCTGCGGCCTCGGTGGATAGCTCGGGCGGGCTGACGAGTTCGGTGAGCGTGATTCCGAAGACCTGGGCGAATCCAATGGCCTCCTCGAGTTGGATACGCCGTTTGTCGTTCTCGATCCGCCACACCCCTGATGGGTTCATCCGGAATCCGTTGTGGTTGAGGCGGCCGGACAGACTGGTCGTGCTCCACCTGCGGCGTCTGCGTTCGAGGCTGATTCGTGCCGCGGCATGGTCTTCGCCTAGGACCCGCCCTGCGGGGATGGGGTCTCGACGTCGAGGGCCATGCGTGGGTGCTCCGTTTCAGTGGTTGGGGGTCATCGGGTGCGTCGGGCGGCGGTCGGCAGGGGTGGCGGTGATGGAGGACAGGAGCAGGTGACGGAGGCTTCTGCCTCCAGGGGGTCGACTCCAGCGCATGCCGGGCGAAGCGGGTGGGCGGTGTGCCGGTCGGCTAGCAGGTTTCGGTACGCACCGACCTCGGTGGTGATGACCGAGAGCTGATCGGCGAGGTAGCGGAGCCTGTCGGCGTGAGCAGGGTCGGCTTCGTCTCCCAGCCCCTGCAGGAAGTCGGCCGTGGAATGGAGAACCTCGGCTACGGCGGGCAGGATCCCGTCGCCGGGCGCCACCAGCTCGGTGACCGCGGCAGCGGCCCACTCGCTGTGTTCGGCAACCCGGATGTGCTCCGCGAGGCCGGCGACCTGGGCGCCCAGCGTGAGGTCATGGACGGCACGGACGTCGGAGGCGAAGTCGGGGTCGTGCTGCGGGGAGTAGCCGACGGCCTTGAGCAGGGCGACGGCGCGGCGGGCCCGGCGGACTTGTTCCTGTTGCTCCAGCCCCCGGGGAAGCCGGTGGTACCGGTCGTGGCCTCGGTGGATGGAGATGAACCCGCTGCGCTGAAGGAGGGACTCGGCTTCGGCGTCGCCTCCGCGGGCGAGGACTTCGTCGGAGTGCGGATCGCGGCCGATGTGGACGATGCGGGTGGTCAGGGGCATGGCGCTGGCTATTTGCGGCCCGAGGTGTCCGCGACGTGGACGAGCTGGTCGAGGGCGGTCAAGGTGTACCAGCCGCAGTCGACGGCGGTGCTGTCCGTGGTGGCCTTGCGCACCATGAGCTTCTCCAGGGCGCGCAGGTAGATGAGGCAGTCGGCGCAACGGCGGTTGAGATGGACGAGATAGCGGGGGTGCGCGGTGACGAACGTGTGCTGACCGCCATTGGGATCACGCAGTCTCCAGCCGTCCTCATTGGTGGGGGTGTGCCAGGACGGGGTGACGACCGTCATGGAGTCCCCCCAGAGCTCGTCACCTGCGATCCCCTTGAGGACCACGACGCGGTCGCCCGGGGCGAAGTGCCGGTGGGTGATGTCCCGGTCAGGGGTGAGGGTGTCGGCCGGAACAGTGGGACGGGGAGCGGCTTCGGGCACGGAGGATTCCTTCCACGTGAACGCGGCGGAGACGGCGGTGGGAATGACTTCAATGGTCCGGAGAATCCGTGATTTACGAATTCACGGATGCCGTGATAGCTGTCGCGCGGCTCCTCACCGGTACGGATTCTCGGTACCGCGGTCGTCGTCACCTGCGGCGTCGAGGAGTTCGGGAACGTCCAAGCCGTCGGCGTCGCGCTGGTCGATCCACCAGCCGGCCCGGGTGACGGCCCGGATCTTCTCTTCCAGGGCGGCCCAGTCGGCGTCGTCCCAGGTCCCTTCGACGACGAGAGCGGTGTAGGCGGTGGTGACCAGCTGGTGCCGGCTGCGTTCGCCCCACTCCAGGGCGCGCTCGGGCCCATCGAGCGGCGGCATGTCGAACTGCTCGGCCCACTCCTTCGCCGCGGCCTGCTCTGCAGCCCGTCGGGCGGCGAGCCACTCTTCGCGGCTGAGCTTGTCGACGGTCCGGCTCGCCTTCCAGCAGTCGGTGCAGTCGCGGCCGGAAAGCCAGCGGGCGAATCCCGCACGCCGGTCGGCCGGGCGGTCGGAGAGATTGTGCTCGACCTCGTGTCCACAGGTGTGGGTGACGGTCCAGGTGGTGCGTACGGCCATGAAGAGGTGCTTCTCCTTGTGAGGATTGGGTCAGTTGTGGGCAGCGCGGGCTCAGGTGCGTCGGTGCCAGCCTCGGCGGCGGGACGCGCCGGCGGGGGTGAGATGTCGGCGGGCAGCCGTGAGGGTGGCCAGCGACGCGGCGGCGCCAATGGCAGGAAGCGCGGCGCCGGCGAGCGGGTGCGCTGCGAGGGTCCCGGCGAGCGCGGTGCCCGTGGCCTGGCCGACGCCGACGGAGAGGATCAGCCATGCATACGCCTCGGTGGTGCGGGTCGGCGGGGCGAGGGAGTCCACGGTCAGGAAGGCACAGCTGATGACCACCGTGAGGAACAGTCCCGGTACCGCGACGGCTGCGATGGCGACGCGCGGGCCGGGCAGGGTGAGCAGCGGCAGCCATGCGGTGAGGAAGCACGCAGCGCCGACGAGGAGCTGCGCCGCACTCGAGCCGGGCCAGACATGGCGCCCGTAGAGCAGGCCCCCGAGGAAGCTGCCGGTGGAGAACGCGGCGGGGATCGCCCCGGACAGGAGCTCCATGCGGTGACTGGTTGCCATCGCGACGGACCACACGTTCATAGCGCCGATGGCGCAGCCGGTGCCGGCAAGTGCCAGGTACAGCATCAGCAGCCCGGGGGACAGCAGGCGTCCGTGCGGCTCGCCGTCGGGGGCGGTCGCTGGGCGCCAGAGCCGGGAAGGTGAGGCGGTGAGGACGATCAAGGTCCCCAGCAGTCCGAGGACAGCAGTTGTGACGAGTGCGAGCCCGGGACCGTGGGCGGCTGAAAGGGCGGTCACCAGGAGGGGACCGACGATGTAGAGCAGCCCCTGGGTGCCGGTGTCGAGGCTGAGAGCGATGCGCCGCTGGCCTGGATCGGCCAGGACGGTCGGCCACAGGGCACGCAGACCGGCTTCGTTCGGTGGTGTGCACAGGCCAGCAGCGCCCACTACTGCGGTGACGACTGCGGGATGCCCACTTGCGCCGATCACCGGAAGGGCAAGCAGGCTGGAGGAGTTGAGGATCACTGCTGGTCCGGAGACGCGGGTCTGACCGAAGCGGTCCATCAGCCTGCCCTTGACGGGCTGGCTCAGGCCGGACGCGAGTCCGTACAGGGCACTGAGCATCCCGGCGAAGGCCAAGGAACCACCAACGCCCGTGATCCACAGGACGAGTCCGACGGGAACCATGCCGTTGGGCAGGCGCCCGATGAGGGTGCCACCGAGCAGGCGGGCAACGTGCCGACTGCCCAGTACTGCACCGTAAGTGGCGCGCGGCTGTGGGACGGACGGGTGATCGGTCAGGGACAACAGGGGAAGGGCTTTCCGTCGGAGGCATACGGGAACGGTGGTGGTGCGGCGCCGCAGGCTGGGCGGACCTGTCGGCGGCGCCGCAGAGGGTCAGCGGGGGTGGGGCTCGCCGGGCGTGACGGCGAGGGGCTCGCACGCCGCGCTCACCTGCCACGCCCGGTCGCTGACGTGGCGGGGGCCGACCGAGGGACCGCGGACGTCGTTGCGGCAGGCGGGTACGGCAGCGTGGTGTGCGGCGTGACTCGCTGTGGAGAGCGGGAGTTGGCGGCCTGCGCGATACGCGAGCGGTGTTCCTGAAGGGTTGCCGTCCGCTGCTGGTGCGGCGAGTCCGGTGTGAGTTCTGGGTCGAGGGTGAAGTCGGCCTGAACACGCAGGCCCAAGGCCCGTATTGCTGCCACGGCTTGCCGGGCGCGGCGGCGCCCGTCCTGCCCCGGCTCGGTGAGCCGGTGCAGGGTGGTTCCCGGAACGGGTTCGAACTGGACGCGGTCCAGGACCCAATTCTTGAGATGGTCGGTCAGGGGTCGGCCGGAGGCGGCGACGAACCCGTGCTCCTCGTGCCAGCCGATGTACAGGTGGGGCGAGTCCGCAGGCAGGATGCGGTCCTTTCAGTGCAAGGTGTGGGTGAAGTCCTCGGTCGCAGGTCCGAGCTGGGCTGTGACATGCGACGGTCAGGCCGGGGCCGGTCCTGGGTGCGCGGCGGCGAGCTGGTCGACGCCCAGCTGGAACGCGAGCCGGTCGGCGACGTCGAGGAGTTCGCTCGTGCGTCGGTAGCGGTCACCGAGGGAGCGCTGACCATGGCCGTCGCACCACTCGCCGGCAGCGCGCAGGAAGTCACGCAGGGCCAGCAGGGCACCGGACTCGGAGCCGATGACCGTTTCGGTGACGACGTGGAACTGAGCCGCGGTCTCGGCGGCCGCGAGCGCCTGGGTCCAGGGCAGCAGGCTCTGGCCCGGACCCGGCAGGTTCAGGGTCGCCAGGTAGTCGGCCGCTTCCAGACGGGCAGTGCGCCGCAAGTCGCTGCTGCCGGGTACGGCCGCCATCGGCGGCTGCTCCCCCTGCACGTCGAGGCCTCGGTCTTCGCCGGTGGTCGGGTCGGGCGTCCTTCGGAGAGGTCGGTTGCTCACCGGCGGGTCGCCGACTTCGCGGGCTGCGCGCGGGGTTCGACTTTGCGGACCGTCGTTGTGGGTGCCTGGCTGCGACTGGCAGGGCGTGGGCGCCAGCGTTCGGGGTCGTCGGTGAACGCGGTGAGCGGGTCCACGTCCCAGCCGACGAGGAGACCGCGGGGCCCGTTCTGGAGGCTGACGACCTCGACTCCCTCCGGACGCAGGACATACGCCCAGCTCAGCCAGCTTTCCTGGGCGGACACTTCATCGAAGGTCATCCGCTGGACGGGGCTGCCGTCCAGCGTGACCAGGCCGGTCGTCGGGCGGCATGCGTCGTACCCGTTGCCCAGGCGCTGCTGTACGGGTTCCGGCGCGTCGGTGAGGAGGTCTGCGCCGAGGTGGTCCCAGCTGACGTCGGGGGAGTCCACGAGGAAGCGGGCCATCGCTTCGATGTCGCCCTTGAACCGGAACTGGTGGGCGGCGAGGAGAAGCGGCAGGTGGTGGGTGGGGTAGCCGTCCCAGTGGACGTAAATGCCCTCGAAGCCGGTCGGGGTCGGTCGGGCGATGCAGGATCGGGTGGCCAGAACAATCTCCTGATACGGGATGGATGAGGCAGTCGTCGGACGGGACGAGGGCCGGCCCTGGCCGAGCGGATGCCTAGAGAAGCGGGCCGCCGGGTCTCTCCTCACCGCGAAGCCGCGGGGGAGGGCCGGGCGGCGGGGGAGTACGGCTGCCGGGCGGTGTGTTGAGCGGGGTCCCGGTCACGACGACGATGTCGAAGCGGTGGACTTGCAGGCGCAGGACGGCCCCCTGGATGACGGGCTCGGGATGCTGCTCCGCGTACCTGAGTCGGCACAGACCGGTTGCGGGATCCAGCACCCACCGGCCGTCGGAGTGGAGCAAGGCCCTCACTGCCGTCGGCGCGACCGTATTCAGCAAGGGCCGCCCGTCGTCGCCTCGCCCGATCACGATCTTGTCGTGCTCCCGGAACCGGGTGGTGCGGGCCACCACCATCGCGGCCGTGCGGTATGGGCGCAGAAGACGACGACGGACGTCGGCTGCTGCCCGTACGGGGTCTTCCGTTACGCCGATCGCGGGTGGAGGCTGGACGCCGCCGTGCTCGAAGACACCGGCGGGGAGCACGGCGGAGACGATGAAGCTGTCCAGGTCCGGTGTCCGGGGGAGAACGTAGAGCTGCAGGCCATGGGGGTGGGTGAGGACGGCCCGGTGCCCGTGCGGGAAGGACTCCAGCGTTCGGTGCAAGCTGCCGCCGGCCATGTCCCAGACCCGGCCTTCGGCCGGGTCGCGACCGGAGGGGGTCCACCGCCCCACCGCAGTCCAGCCCGGTCCCAGCCCGGTGGCGAGCCGGTCGGCGAATCCGGCCACGAGCGCGTGCCGGTCGGAAGGGCCGAGCCCGCGGCCCGGCCGGTCCCTTCTCACTCGTCCGCCTTGGGCTGGGGGTGGTGCACGTGCGCGACGGCGTGTCCACGGGAGTGCAGGGCGTGTACCGCTTCGTGAACGAGGTGTTCCTGCTGCTCGGCGGGGAGCGTGTGAGCGGCTATATATCCGTGGAGTCGGGAGCAGTACGTGAACCCTCTGGACCAAAGGAGCTGCTGGACCGGGTCGGTTCGGGGGTGGTTCAGCGGTCCGGCGGTGTGATGGCCGATGTGAATGCTCACGGGGTGATGCACGGAGAGAGGAATCCCTTCTGCAGCGTTCCTGGTCAGCGCCGCTTCGGGGCGGCGCTGGTTGCGATGGCGGGGTGGGTGGGCGGTAGGGGAGCGGGTACCGGCTGGGGCAGGAGCTGGCGCCGCAGTTCGGCGCGCCCGGTGAACTCGGTCGCCGCCGTCAACGAGGTCTCTGCGGCCTGTCCGAGTTCGCGCCGGCCGTCGGCGTGGTGGAGGACGATGCGCCACTGGAGGTGCTCGGCGAGGCGCCCGTGGGATCCGGCTGCGATGGCCGTGGCAGCGGCGAAGTGCTGCACAGCGGACGCGGCGTGTGCGGCGGCAGCCGAGAGGGGAACGAGCACGGCGGTCGTCAGGGCTGGGGGAAGTCCGGGTGCCGCGAGGAGGGCTGAGACCGCGCGCTGAGCGGTGGCGGCAAGCCCCTGGGCGTGGAGGGCCTAGTCGAGAAGGGCAGGGCCGAGCGGGTGCTCGGGGAGGCGGCCGGCTTCGTCCAGCAACGTGAGCTCGTTCTTCGCGCGGCGGAAGTCCTCCGCCAGGACCTCAAGCCGGGATGGCCAGGTCTGCTCGTTTGGTGCCGGGTTGATGTCCCAGGAGAAGCCGTACTCGTCGTACGAGTCGATAAGGCCGTTCTCCAGCTGGGCCTCGCGGTCGACGACCTGCGCGAGGACCGTGTTCTCCTCGGCCTGGCACTGCCGGTAGTCGGCCCATTCCTCCTCGGTCAGCTCAGGAGGGCGCTGCATATGGGGAGCTCCTTCGCTCGCGACGATTTCGTACGGTTGTTGGCGGCCTTTGGGCTGGGCGGTGGTGGGACCCGTTCAACGGTGCTTGGCCTGTGATGACGTGGCGCGCGGTATGGGGTCCGGCGTTGGCCTGGCGGCGCCGTGACTCAACTGCGTCGTTTTGGTGGCCATCGGCTTCGAGTCCGGCCGCTTCGGGGGAGTGCGCCTGCGGAGGTGCGCCAGGTGCGCGTCGACCGCAGCGATGAAGCGGGCCACGTGCGTGCTGGCATGGGGGTCGGGATGCGATCTGGAGTCGTAGAGGACCGTCATCGAGGAGTGGTCCACGGCGGGGGTTTCGTACGTGACCAGCCATCCGTTGTCAGATCCGATGATGACCACGGCGTCTTGGTCGGGAGGCGAGGCGTAGATGATCCAGTCATCCAGGCCGAAGTCGACGTCGCAGGTCAGTCCGTGTTCCCGCAACGGGGTCGTCACTTGCTCGAACCGGGCCCAGGCCCGCAGCCACTGGGGATCTCGGACGTGTCGGTGATCGGGCAGGGGGGCCAGGTCGGGGGTGAGCCTGTTAGTGGGCGGCGTGTCCAAGTCAAACGGCTCCGGTAGGCGTCATGGGCGGGGCGATGGGGTGCGGCTTGGGGGATGGAGAGAACTCGTCGGGTGGGCTCGGCCACGACGAGGCGAGCGGCTGTCGGTGCTTCAGGAATCGCGAACCCACGGGTCGACCCCTCAGTGCATTCGGGAGTCCGTGTCGAACAGCCGCTGTTCGGCGGGATGGAGGAGGTGCTGGACGATGAACGACCTTCCGGCGACGCGCCACAGCCCGCGGCCTCGGTTGAGGTGGGATATGGCCTGCATTTCGACGGAGGTGAGTCCGAGGAGGCCGGCCGCGGCGTGGAGTTGGTCGTTCTCCTGGCGGTAGATGATGCGGGTGGAGCAGTCCGCGAGGAGGCCTTCGGCGAGGGCTCGTCCGCGTGATCCAGCGTCGCCCGCGGTCAGCAGGTCCGACAGGCGGTGGATGACCATCAGGTTCGCGATGCCGAGCCCGCGGGACAGCTTCCACTGAGCCTGCATCCGCTCCAGCAGTCCCGCGTGCCTCATCAATCTCCACGCCTCGTCGTAAACCACCCAGCGCCGTCCGCCTGCGGGGTCGGTCAGCGCGGACTCCATCCAGGCCGAAGCGCAGGTCATGGCCAGTACCAGCGCTGTGTCGTCCCCGGATCCGCCCAGGCGGGAGAGGTCGATGGTCAGCATCGGGCTGGTGGGGTCGAAGCGGATGGTCGACTGGGCGTCGAACATGCCGGACAGGTCGCCGTTCACGAGCCGGCGCAGGGCGTGGGCAAGGTCGCGAGCCGCGTCACCGAGGTGGCCGGACATGGTGCCGCCAGCCTGGTCGAGGAGGTCGGGCTGGTTGAGGGTGTGGGCGATATCGCCCAGCAGCGGGGTGCGGCCGACCGCGGCGGCGGCCTGGACGACCGCGTCGAGGGCGACGTCGAGCGCCGTGTGCTCCATCGGCTTCAGGTCCCGGCCGAGCACGGTGCGGGCGAGGGAGCCGAGCAGCAGCAGGCGTCGCTTGCGGACCTCGACCGCCCAGTCGGCCTCGGCCACGCCATCGGGCCGGGGCGCGGCGTCGAGCGGGTTCAGCTTGCCGGGCAGCCCCGGGCCCAGCGCGATCGACGTGCCACCGAGGGCCGCGGCGACCGGGGTCCACTCGCCCTTGGGGTCGCAGGGGACGTACACCCGGTACCCGAAGGCGACGGAGCGCAAGGCGAAGGATTTGGCCAGGGCGCTCTTCCCCTGGCCGATCACGCCGGCCAAGAGGATGTTGGGGTTGGTGAAGCCTTCGACGCGCCCGTACAGGGTGAAGGGGTCGAAGGTGAAGCTCGCCTCGGCGTGGACGTCGCGGCCGATGTAGATGCCTTCGGCGCCGAGCCCGCCTTCGGCGAGGAAGGGGTACGCGCCGCTGGCGGTGGCGGTGGTCATGCGGTGAGCGGGAAGGCGCAGCCGGGTGCCGCGTGCGGAGGCGGCGCCGGGGCGGCCGTAGGCCGGGTACACCGGCAGCGGCATGTGCGCTTCGGCGGGCTCCTGGCCGGAGGGGTGGGCGGCGGCGGTTTCGCGGGCTTTGGCCTGGGCTTCGGCGAGCTGCTTGCGGGCTGCTTTGCGGGTGGCGCGGTCGGTTCCGTGTGGGGTGAACAGGGGGCTTGCGCTGGCGCGGCGGGCTCGGCGGGCGGGCCGGTGGTTCATCGAGGCGGCCTTAGGTCGGGTGCGGGCAGGTCATCGCCCGCAGTGGGTGGTGTGGCCGCGCAGGTCGGCGGGGGTGGTCTTGCGGCGGATGGCGTGGCCGGTGGCGAGGTGGCGGTGGCAGATGGTCAGCATGGGCGGGCCGTCGGGGAGCTGGTCCGGCCGGCACTCGGATTCGTCGCCGGAGGATTCGGGCGGGAGGGTGTGGAAGGCGTCGTGTAGTTCGGCGCTTGCCTGCCACAGCCGCGTGTGGGCGGTCGCGAGGTGACGTCCGGCAGCGGGCCAGCTGTTGCGGGTGGTGTCGGTGAGCTGGTCGAGGAGCTGGTGGAGCGTAGTGAGGTGGGTGTGGAGAACGTCCAGGTGGGCGCGGTCCGCTGGCGTCTTCGGGCGGGGCCGGTCGGCCTGGGGTGTGAGGCTGCGGGTGTGGTGGCGGATGCCGGCGGTGGCGGCGCGCAGGTAGGGGTGCGCGTCGGTGGTCTGGGTGTGGGGTGTCACGGGATCCTTCCTGCCGGGGCAGGTTCAGCGGCCTTGTCGGCTACAGGGCGGTGCGGGCCAGGGGCAGTGCGGCCAGGGCGAAGGCGTCGGGCTGCTGGCAGATGAGGCGGCGCAGGTCGACCTGGGCGGTCACCGCGGCGGTTTCGATCTGTGCGCAGGCGCTGTCGAGGAGGGCGTCGGTCTCCGCGGTCACGGTGAGCAGTCCGGTCAGGGCCACGTCTGCGTGGCCGGCGATCAGCTGCCGCTCCCGGTCCTTCACGTCGGCGTACTCGACGTTGTCCTCTTCGCTGTCGACCATGCCCTTGCGGCGCCGCTCGGCGGCGTCCGAGATGATCGTGGCTTTGCGGCGTTGGACATCGCGCAGTGCGGCGGACAGGGCTTGCGGGGCGTAGATGAGGGAGAAGCTGCGGCGGACGCCGGCGCTGAACAGCAGGCCGTGGAGGAATCCGGCCGAGGTCTCGGTCCTGGGCCAGTTTTCGACCCAGTAGGTGGCGTGGCGGGCGGTGTCCGTGGCGAGGCGGTCGCTCTCCTCGATCTGGACCACGGGGCCCGCGGCGGCGGGGTCGGCCTCGGCACGGCCGGATTCGGACCACTGCTGGAGTGCGGAGAGGGCCTTGGGGTCGTAGGCGGTCCGTATGACCGCGGAGATTTCGCGGGCGGTCAGCCAGCCGGTGACCGTCAGCCCGGAGTTGCGGGCGGCCTGGGCGACGGAGCTGGTGGTCTGCGCCATCACGGTGAAGGCTCCGGGCAGGCCGCCGCCGGCCTGCGAGATCAGCCGCTTGGCGGCCTTGAGGTTCAGGGAGATCGCGATGTACGACTCGTGCGGGGCGGCGGCCGGGCCTGCGGAGGCGACCAGGTCGGCGTACACCTGCCCGGCGACGGGGGTGTCGGCGCGGCCGTGGGTGCTCCAGTGGCGGGCGAGGCCGTCGCCGGAATCGGGCACGGTGCGCTCCAGCACCTGGACGGTGGCGACGTGTCCGCTACGGGCGATGCTGGCCAGGGCCCGCCCCCAGTTGGCGACGTTGGCGTTCTGCGTGGACGGGTCGAGGAGGGCGAAGGCCCTGCTGGTGACGCGGGCGACAGCGGTGAGGGTCTGCTGGTGCGGATCGTGGATGGCCGAGGCCTGGGAGCCTTCGGGGGTGACGACGCGCAGGGCCGCAGCCGTGCCGGGCAGGTGGAGCAGGCCGTCGATGCGGGGGCGGGAGACGGCGCGGGCCAGCCACAGGGTTTGGCCGGTACGGCGGCGGTGGGCGTAGCGGGCGATGATCGGAGCCCAGTCGATGAGCGAGCGACCGCTGTGCCGTACGAAGGCCAGGGCCGCGATGGCCGCCCACAGCGGGACGAGGGCGAAGGCGCCGGCCAGGCCGGTGGTCACGACCGTGACCAGCAGCAGCGCCAGGGCCAGGGAAACCAGGATCAGCTGGGGGAAGGACAGGCCGAGCAGGATGCCGCGACGGGAGCGAAGAGGGAACTTCACCGTCAGCGGGGGAGTCAAGGTCAGATCAGACAAGGGGTGGGCCGTTCGACGTGCGGGCGGGCAGCGGGTGGAACCGTGGGACGCGCCGGAGCGGACGCGGCGCGTCCCACGGGGATGGGGTCAGCGGAGGCGTCAGGGACCGGTGGGCGGAGGCGCCGGGGCCGCCGAGCCGCTGGCTGAAGTGCCTTCGGAGGAAGGCGAGTTCCACTGCGGCGGCGGGGAGCTGCTGCCGCGTTCGCCCCACTGGTCGCCGTCTGAGCCGGAGGAGCCGGTGGCGAGGCCGCCGGAGGTGCCGCCGACCTGGCCGCTGGTGTCCTGCTGCACGCCGGTCGGAGGCGGCTGCGCCGCCTTCTTCATGGCGTCCATCGCGGGGGACATTCCGCCGTCCTGCCCGCCCTGGCCCTTGGTGTCGCCGCCGCCGGTGGAGTGCGAGGCGATGTCGCCGGGGAATCCGCCTCCGGCGTCGGGGCCCTGCGGGGCCGCGCCTGCTCCGGCTGCTGCTCCTCCGGTGCCCGCGGTCGCGGCCATCGCAGCTCCCTTGCGGGCTGCGTTCTCCGCGTGCTGCCGTGCGACCTGTCCTCCCGCGCCACCGGCACGGTGGATCGACTCGCCGTCGGTGCTCTCAGCGGCCCAGTGAACAAATTTGAAGCAGGCGTATGGGCACAACAGGACGAGGCACATGATGACGACGCCGGCCATGACGTCGGCGAGGGCGGCGGTTCCGTCCTTGGCGTCGGTCCTGCCGAGGGCGGAGATACCCAGCAGGAAGATCACGGTCATCAGGAGTTTGGAGACGACCAGGGTGGCGGTGGCCTCGATCCAGCCGCGCCGCCAGCGGCGAGCGACCTCCCAGCCGCCGCCGGCACCGGCGAACACGGCCAGGGTGACCAAGACCAAGATCCCCACCTTGCGCACGAGCATCACGCACCAGAACATGAAGGCACCGATGGCGGCTCCGAGGCCGACGATGCCGGGAACCATCCACCCGAGTCCGGCCAGACCGCCGATCTGGGAGACCTTGATGCTGCGCCGGACGGCTTCCTTCATCGATGTGCCCGCGGCGTCGAAGAGACCGGCGCTCAGTGCATCGACGACCTCGATGGCGACGGTGGTCAGGGCGATAGCACCGAACGCGAAGATCACGCCCGAGGCGGTGCCGGTGAATGCCTGGCGCAGGGCCTGTCCGTCGCGCCGGAAGGCTGCGCGGACAAGCTGGGCGCACATCGTGCCGACGAGGACGACCAAGCCGATCGGCAGCAGCATCTCGTAGTTCTCGCGGAACCACGTGGCGTTGAGGTCGACCTTGGTGGTGGTGTCGATGGCGTCGGCTGCCAGATCGGCGGCTGCGGCAGCGAGTTCGCCGATGCTCTTGGCGATCCAGTTGCCTATGCCCTCGGTGATCGCCTTGCCGGGGTTGTTCGCGAAGTCAATGACGTCGGCAGCCGTGCACAACTTGTTGGCCAGGGGCAGGTCGCAGAAGCCCACAGGGGTCTACCTCCTCTCGTGGGTGGGGGTCAGGGCAGGACGCTTGGGGCGATGGCGACCAGGGAGCAGTCCGCGTTGGGCCGGCACTGCACGGCGAGGGTGGCCGTGCGGTCCTCGGCTCCGGCCCCGCCGCCGTTCCAGGTGATCTGCTGCTTGCCGGTGACCGTGACCACGTAGATGTACGCCTGGGTCAGCGCTGCGGGGTCGTCGGCGAGTGCTTGCTTGAAGGAGCTCGGGAAGTGCGACTCGCTGATCAGGGTGGTGGCGTGCTGGCCGTTGTCGTGCATCCGCGACCACAGGACGGGGTCGGGGATCTGGGCCTGGACGCCAGTCCAGTCGGCGTACTGGGTCTCGCGGGTGACCCAGGCGTGCAGGCCTGCCAACTGCTGGGCGTGCGTTGTGGTGCGGGTGTCGTACGTCCACAGCACCTGGGCCGCGGCCTTTCCGTACGCGAGCGGATCAGCGATCTGCGGGGGCTTGGCCACACCGCCGGTCCCGCCGGTCGGCGGGTGAGGGGAGGACCGGCTGGAAGAGCTGGTTCCGGGACCTGGGGTGCTGGGCCGGTCCGCGGTGTCGTTCCGGCCGGTCCACCACGCGGCGAGGCCGGCGAGGGCCACGAGCGCGGTGAGGCAGACGACGAGGACGGTGATGCGCCGGTTGGCCGACCAGTGCCCGGTGTGCAGGTACATACGTGGGCGACGGGCCCGTGTGCGGGTTCGTTTCGCCACTACTTGACCTGCGATCCCAGGGCGGAGAAGAACATGACGATGCCGTTGGCGGCGCCGAGACCGAGGGCGGCGCTGGCGGATACGACCGCGCCCTTCTTCCCTGTCGCCTCGGAGTTGTGGCCTCCGGTGAAGTGGCCCCAGGCCCAGACGGCAAGGCTGACGGCGAGGGCGCCGACGACGGCGATGATCCCGTACAGGTTGATCGAGGAGACGACGCTCTTGAGGACCGAAAGGCCCGGAAGGCCGCCTTCGTTGGGGGTGATGCCCGGGTCGTAGGCAAGGGTGATGAGTCGGTCGATGGACGACATGGGTGTGCTGGACTCCTTGCAGGCAACGGCTGTTGGCCGGTGCGGGTGGCGCGAGAAGGGGGGAAGGGCGCGGCGAAGGCGCGCGAGGGCAGCGCGAGGCTGCGGGAGATCCGGCCGAGAAGCCGGGAGGGAAAGCCGCAGGCGGCTAGGAAGCGGGGACCATCCGCTGCACGGCGATGATGGTGCCCAGGCTGGCCTGGGTGACGATCCGGACAGGCTTGCCGGTCCGGGGTGCCTCGATCGCCAGGAGGGTGCCCTTGGCGGTGCCGATGGCCATGGCCACGTGTTCGGGACCGGACGGGCCGGGGCGGGTGAACAGCAGGTCACCGGGCCGGATGGCGGATGCCGGTACCGAGTCGCCTTCCTTGACCTGGGTGTACGTGGTGCGAGTGAGGGAGATGCCGGCGGCCTTGTAGGACTGCTGGGTAAGGCTGGAGCAGTCGCACCGGCCCATCGGGTCCGGGCCGTGGGAGTTCGTGCAGGTGCCGCCCCACTGGTACATCGTTCCGAGCTGGCCCATAGACCAGCGGATCGCGGTGAGGACCTTCTCAGGGGCGTCCTTGGGGATCTCGTACCCGTCGGGCACGGCTCCCTCGGGGATCGGGCCGAGGTCGCCGCCTCCGGCGCACCCGCTGGTTGCCGGTGGCGGGGTGCCGCCGACTCCGGGAGTGCCGTTGCCGCCGGGGAGGGTCTTGACGATGGCCTGCTGCAGGGCACGGGCGAGGGGTTCCCACTGCGCGTAAGCGTCGGGGAAACCGCTGCGCTGGACCGCCTGCGCGGCCTGGGTGATGGTCATCTGCTCCCATCCGCGCACCTCCAGCAGTCCCTTGTAGAACTTCGTGGCGGAGTAAACCGGGTCGCGGATCTGCTCGGGGGTGCCCCAGCCCTGGCTGGGCCGCTGCTGGAACAGCCCGAGGGAGTCCCGGTCGCCGCCACTCAGGTTGCGCAGGCGGGACTCCTGGATGGCCGTGGCCAGGGCCACGACCTGTCCGCGTTCGGAAACACGGAGCGAGATGCCGGTAGCGACGATGGTCTTGGCATGCGGGATCTGCTCGGCGGGCAGCTCCAGGCCTTCGACGTGTACGTCCTGGCTGGCGCCGCCCTTGCTGCCGAGGATCGCCTCGACCGCCTTCGCGACCGCGGCTGTATCGAGGCCTTTGTCTGTGGAGCAGTTGGAGGCCCGCCCGGCGGAACCGGCAGCGGCGACGGCCGCGGTGCCGGCGAGCAGGACGGGGGAGAGGCAGGCGACGCCGATGACGGCGGCTATCGATTTCAATCCGGCCCGTCCGGCAGCGAATCAGCGCCGGAGCGCAGGGCGCGGGACAGGTTCAGGCATGGGTGTGCCACGGTGATGGGTCCTTGAAGTGAGCGCCGGCCGCAGGACTGGCATGTGACGGAAAGGGCCTTCAGCCGGCTGGTAGGTGATCAAGAGCGCAGAGGGACACGAGGAGTTGCTGCTCGGCAGTGGCCCGCGCTGGCGTCAGGTGATGCTGGGCATGAGGGATCTCCGGCAGGGGAGGGGATGTCCCATCCGGTCTTCCCGGCGGGTCTTCAAAAACCCTAGGGCCGGAATCGGGAATGCCGAAATAGCCATCGGCGTCGAGGCGATTCCCGGATCGTGTCCTAGGCTCTTGGGCATCCCCGACGTCCCTCTCGCTGCCCGCGGACTCTGCGAATCCGTGTGAGGCCGAGGTGTGTCTGAATGCCGGTCGGGGCCCACCGTCACCTACCGAAATACGGTTCCCCTTGCCCTTTTCCCTCCACGAGGGCGACGCGCTCAGCGTGCTCGCCGCTCTCCCCGATGCCTGCGTGGACTCCGTCATCACCGACCCGCCGTACAACTCGGGCGGCCGGACCGCGAAGGAGAGGACCACGCGCACGGCGCGGCAGAAGTACACCTCCGCCGACGCCGGCCACACGCTGCCGGACTTCACCGGCGAGAACATGGACCAGCGGTCGTACGGCTTCTGGCTGACGCAGATCATGACCGAGGCGCACCGCCTGACGAAGCCCACGGGTACCGCGCTGCTGTTCACCGACTGGCGACAGCTGCCGGTAACCACCGACGCGATCCAGGCGGCCGGATGGCTCTGGCGCGGCATCCTGACCTGGCACAAGCCGCAGGCCAGGCCGCAGAAGGGACGCTTCCGCCAGGACTGCGAGTACATCGTGTGGGCGTCCAAGGGGCCGATGGACAACTCCCGGGCGATCTACCTCCCAGGCCTGTACAGCGCCTCGCAGCCCTCCGGCAAGGAGCGCAAGCACATCACGCAGAAGCCGGTCTCGGTGATGCGTGAGCTGGTGAAAATCTGCCCGGAGCAGGGCACGGTCCTCGACTTCTGCACCGGATCCGGTTCCACCGGGGTGGCCGCGCTCCTGGAGGGCCGCTCGTTCATCGGCGTCGAGAAGACCCCCGAGTACAGCAAGATCGCCGCCGACCGGCTTGCCGAGACGCTGACGCAGACCCTCACGCAGACCGACTGCACGCTGGCGGCCTGACAGCCCCCGGGCTGGTGCCGGACCAGCGTCGGCGCCAGCCTGTCGGCTCTCTATCAGCTGTTCCGTGAATTCGGAATTCACGGATTCTCCGCATCGTTGAACGCACCTTCCCTAGCCGCCCCGTGCGCTTTCAAGGAGTTTCCCTTGCCCGAATCCATCGACCCTCGCGACGAGGGACAGCTGGAGCCGATCCGTATGACCGATGGCGACCTGGAGGACCTGGAGGCCTCGGTCCGCAAGCTGATGGAGCAGTCGGCAGACCAGGCCCGGCTGCTCGACAGCCTCGCCGCCGACCCCATTCCGGCCTCACCCTTCGCCGGGTTCCCGGCGATGCCCGCCAGATCCAGCATGCCGATGATGCCGCCCCCGCCGCCGGAGCCCCGGTTCATCCTCACCCTCGACGGCGAGGACTTCGACACCGAACTGGACGGCCTGACCGACTGGGTGCAACGGGTCTTCCTCGGCGTGTACGGCTCGGAGATCACCACCGCGACGCCGTGGTGCTACGAGTGGCAGGAACACCTGGACGTGGTGGGCTGGCTGCACGCGCTGTGGCTGGCCTGGCAGCAGCACATGGACCCTGAGGCCGGGCCCTCCGGCCCCGCCGTGTGGCACCGGGACTTCCTCACCCACACCGTCGCGGCGGTCCGCGCCCCGGGCGGCCCACTCTCGGCATGCAGCACCGATCCCGAACGGCGTTCCCACCGGCTTCTGCCACGCCCCGACGCACCGCTCCACCCGACTGCAGGGGTTGAACACCCCTTCCTCGGCGAGACGGAATGAACACCGCACCCCGGTACGGGTTGTCCTTCGACCCGCGCGCCCTTAACGACCTTCTGGCCGCTCCCAGCGACATCAGAGACCTGGCCTTGGCCCACATCCAAGACGCCGTCAACGGCATCCGTCAGGGCAACAAGCTCACCGGTGACCTGTCCGGATTCCGGAAGACATACGTCGACCACCGCGCCGAATGGCGGATGGTCTACGCCTTGCGAGCCGCCCCGGCCAGCGCCACGCACACCACCGAGGTCTACGTCGTGGCCGTCCGCCCACGGGACGGCTACGACGTGTACGACACCGTGGCAACCCGCCTCGGCCTGGAACGCCGCCCGCTGAGCGCGCTGGCCCACGCGGCCCGTTCCCGCTCCCCGCACACGACCGTGCACGCCACGAGCCCAGTGCCCGTACCCGCGACGCGGCCCGGCATTCCCCAGCCCGCCCCCATCATCCCGTCCACGAGAGGCATCACCCGTTGACCATCCCCACCCAGCACGACCTCCTGACCCCCTTCATCGACGAAATCCTCGAAGGCCTCCTCGACATCCTCGACGAGGATCGATGCGGGCGAGAGGCCTGCTGTGCCGACCGCCAGGAGACCACCCCCGGCAGCCCGTACTCCGGCTGCGTCCGCGGTTCCGGCACTCCGGCACCCCGTCCGTCCGACTGCGCCTGCCGAACCACGCTCCTGGAGCTCCTGGACGTGATCCGAACCACGGAGCCCCCGACGGGCGAAGCAGCCCCATCCCGGTGCTGCTCAGACCAGACGGCGAGCCGCTCCAGCGGCGCAGCCGAGACCGCCGGCGCTACGACCTCTTCGCGTCTAGTCGTGGAATGCCTCAACGCCTTCGGCCGACGGGGCAACCCGGAGGCCATGGCCTCCATGGACCTGGTCGGCGAGCTGACGGGCGTACCGGGCGTGGCAGGCAAGGGCTGGAAGTACGCTGACATCAGCCCCGTACGCCTGGCGAAGCTGCTGGCCCCGTACGACATCCACTCGCGGAACATGGATCTCTCTGACGGCCGCCGACGCAAGGCTTACTCGCGTCGCGCTCTCGCGCGAGCCCTGCACAGCCAGCCGCTCTGAGCGCCGCGTTCGCTACCTGCTCGATACACCGGGCTGGCCCCGAAGACTGGGATGTGGTCAACGCCTTCCTCCTGCGGTGCAGCGAGCAGTCGATGCACCGCAGGTGGTGGCGGCTCCGGATCCATAGACCGGACTTCGAGCGCCTCCTGCGCGCCTCGGACAACTGGATCGCCCGCGCGCCCGGCGTCGGGGTGATCGCCCTGGTCTCCATCGGACGCCTGCACCACAGCCCTGGCGTCGTCGACCTCGGCGTGCAAGTTGCTGACCACGTCCACCGGCGCGGTATCGGCACGGGGCTGGTCCGCCTCGCCGCCCGGCACGCCTTGGCGGGCGGAGCCCACACCTTGAGCGTCTACACCGAGCGGGCCAACGCCCCCATGCTGGGCCTTCTTCGCCGCCTAGGCCCGGCCTCCACATCGCACGCCGGTAGCCACACCGAAATCCGGCTGTCGCTGTCAGACGTCACCAGCCACTCCAGTCCCACCCCCGACGAGGACTTCCATGCCCCCAGCCACACCGCTCGGCGCGCGCAAGGCCCTGACCGGTCTTGACGACCGCATCGAAGCCGCGACCGGAACCACGGTGGACGCACTGTGGGAGCACCTCGACCGCGGCCTGCTCGACGAGCCGATAGCACGCCTGGTGCGGGCGCACCGCGTCCTGGCCAAGGCGCACACCGACCTCACCTTCCACCGGACCCTCCTTCAGCGTCTGGCCAGCGGTGAGTTCGAGCTCGATGCCGCTCTGCTGGCGCGAGTTGACCGGGTAGTCGGCCAGATCAAGGAGGCCGTGGCGGTGCGGGACACCCTGCACGACGAGGCCGTCGCAGTCCTGGGGCCGGTCGAACGGAGTGCCCCGAGGGCAACTCGCGACGGACTCCCCGACGTGAACGCCCCGGACTACGCCGCCTTGCTGGCCATTGCCCGCGGAGCCAAGCTCCACCAGCACCTGCTGACCGGACGCCTGTCCGTCGCCACGGAATCCGGCACCAGGATCACGCAGTACGTCCTCGAGCGGCTCGAACGAGCTGACCTTGTCGTCCGCGACACCTCACACCCCCTCCACGCAGGCCAGCCCGTCCTCGTCACCGAAGTCGGCCGCGCCGTACTTGCGGGGGCCCGTGGACCGCGCTCAGCACCGACTGGCTCGTCCCACGTCGCGGTGGCCGAAGTCCGTAGGAACCGCCAGCTGCGATAGCTGCCCCGAGAGAGACATTCGACTTCGTGTCCCCATCCAAGTACGCACCCGACTTCCGGCTCGCCGGCTACCGAGCAGCCAGCGACGCGGTCGAGGAACGCTTCTACGGCCGCATCGAGGCCGATGAGGACATGCTGACGGCGCTTGCTGAACACCAGTCGGCCGACGCCCGCCACAGGTTCCACGTCCTCCACGACCGGACCGCCACCTGGGGGATTCCCGGCGAGCCGCAGATCATCGCCCTGCACATCGCCCGCGACCTTGGCGAGAGAACCTTCACGTTCGAGCACGCCATGCTGCCTCTGCCGGCCATGGCCCAGTCCTGGCTCGTGTCCAGGGGCTGCCCACGCGAAGGGATTCGCCTACCGCCGGGCATGGGCACCACGCCCGCCGACGAGATGACCACTGCGCTGCAGGACCGACTTGTCAGCGATGGCCATGCCTTCGCCCTGATCGACAGCTACACCAACGACAACACGAACCGGCCCCAGATCACGGTCTTGCTCCGAGCACTCGACGAAACGGACCCGTACCCCTTTCGCGTTCTCGTCGAAGAGGCAGACCTCGCGAAGTACACCCACACCTTGCGCGAAGGCGGATTCCCCACCTATGACGCCGCCGTGTCGTATTTCAACGACCCGGACGGCGTTCGGCAGAAGCCGCCTACAACGCACCTTCCCCAGCGTGTGGTTCCGGCGCCGTCCGCCAGCGGACCAGCCTCTCCCCGCCGCCGCTGACCTCCCTGCTTCCACAGCATTGGCCGGACCCGGGCAAGGTCTTTTACCAGCGGATCCGTGAATTCGGAATTCACGGATTCTCCGGATTCTGGAAGCAGCACTTCGCGCTGTGGCGCCAGATGTGCAGCCCACCCCGCCCAGCTTGTACGAGAGGAGTCCTCTGTGCCCAACGGCGAGCAGGATGTGCTGGAGTTCTTTGCCCAGCACATCGAAACGACCTTCCAGCGGACGCTGCCGGACCTCGCACGCGACCACGACCAGGGCCAGTCCCGTCCCGGGGCTGCGGAAGCGCTCCGCTGGTACGGCCGGCTGTCCGGCGCGCAGGACAGGCTGCGCCAGGCCGAGGACGAGCTCGTCGTGGCCCTGGGCGCCGAGCGCGGGGAGCTCAACCCCGGGCAGTGGGAGCTTGCCCACCGCGTGGACACCGCGGTCGTGGAACGCGACGTTCCCGCCGTCATCCTGAAGGCGCTGCTCGACACCGTCGTGGCAGACACGGCCGAGCGCGGCTCCCGGCAGAGCACGGTGGCCTGGCGCCGGATTCAGGGTCTCGCCGTCGCGGTGGCCCAGCCGCACAGGGTCAGCAACGCAGTTCAGGGGCGGGCTCGTTGAAACCGACCACACAGGATCAGGCGATCGAGTCGGCCTTCGGACACCGGGTCGGCCTCCTGCACCAGCGCGCCACATCGGGCCTTGCAGAGCCCGCCTTGCACCGCGTGATGGAACTCCGGGCCTTTCTCGCCGTTGCCGAGGAACATCTCGCCCGGGTCCGTGACCGCGTGCATCAGTCCACCGCTCCGCAACGGGATCTCGGAGAGCTGAACCCGGACGACCTGCGGATGGACGCCCAATGGCTGGAGGCCGCAGTCGACGCGCGGGTGGGACTACTGGCCGCGCTCACCAACATCCTCACCTCCATGCCGTCAGCCGGACCCGATCGGCACCACCTCCGGCCACCACCCCCGACGGGTCGGCCCGCCCCCGCTGCTGCCCCGGTGCCGACCCGTCACCCGCGAAGGAGAAGCACTGCCCCACGACACATCCAACGCCCTCCGTGACCGCATCGAATCCCTCTACGGCAAGCCCCTGACCGACCTTGTGCGCCATGCCGAAGGGGCCTCCACAACAACCCTGCTCGGCGCCCTCCTCGGCATCCACGCCGACCTCGTCTTCGCCGAACGGAACATCGACTTCCAACTGGACCGCCTGCGGCAGTTCACCGGCGAAGGCCGAGAAATCGGGCCCTTCGCCGCCGGCCACATCCTCGATTGCGCCCAGCGGCTGAGTCAGTCCGTCACTGCCCGGGACGCCCACACCAAGGCCCTCACGGCCGCGCTGCAGGGCCTCCGCCGAAACGAACCCCCCGCCGCCACGGTGCCTGCCCCCGCTGCACGCACCGCACCGGCCGCGCGCACTCACTGACACCGTCCCGCAGTCCCGCACCCCTGGAGAGACCTCCGTTGCCCACCACCGGCCTGCCCCGCCCCCTTACCGCCGACCTCGCCCGCGTCGGTGAAAGCCTGGAGATGCTCAGCCCGCGCTGGACGGTATGGACGCTGATGACCCTCAGTGACCAGCCGATGCGCTACACCGAGATCAAGCCCCGCCTGGGCATGCTCCAGGACGGCCAGCTCGCCCCGCGGCTCGCCCGTCTCACCGCCGACGGCCTCGTTGATCGGCGCCAGGAGCACGTACGCCACGTCAACTACCGCCTGTCGGCTCGTGGTCAGGCCCTCACGGGTGTGATCGCTGCCCTTGCGTCCTACGGCGACAGCCACCTGGACAAGGCGACGAAGCCGAACCGGAAGACCGGCGAGCTGGAGGTCGAGCGGCTACCCCCGGCGCAGAACGCCGAAGACGTCCTGACCCTCATCACGCCCAAGCACGCCACTCCGTTGCTGTGGGCGCTGCGCTCAGAGGGACGCGCCTCCGGCCGGGACCTGGCCGCCATGGTGCTCCCCGACGGGAACGCCGCCCTGCTGTACTCGCCGCTGCGCCAGCTCGTCGCCGATGGACTCGTCGAACGGCTCGGCCACAGCGACTACCAGCTCTCCGCCCAGGGGATGGAACTCGCCCCGGTCTTCCGCTCGCTCTCCGCGTGGGGTGCCGGCCGCCGGGCCCAGGCCGAGCATCCGCTGTGGGCCGAGCGGACCGCCCCCGATCCGCAGCTCCCCGAGGGCCGGTGGGCGGCCAACCGTTCCCTCCCTGCTGCAGCCCCGCCAGCCACGACTCTTCGGCCGGGCAACCTGTTCTCCCACGCCCAGTCCGTCCGCCCCGCCGCAGCCAGCTCCTCGATGGGGGGCCGGGCCCGATGAGCACCCCCCACCCCACCGCGGATGCGGTCAGCGCCGCCGCGATGCTGAGCCTACGGTGGACAACGCGCATCATCAGCGAGATCGACGACAACGGGCCCATCCCGCACCGAGCCGCTCAGGCCACCTTCCCCGATATCCCGGCAGACAGCCTGCAACACGGGCTACGCACCCTTCGCCAGCGTGGGCTCCTCCAGATTCGCGAGCACCGCGACGACGACAGCCCCGTCGGACTCACACAGGCCGGCCGGGACCTGGGCGACGTCTACGAAGCCTTGTCCCGCTGGGCACGGCGGCATCACTACCCCACTTCGCAGACCGACTTCGTCACCCGGGTCGAAGCGAGCCTTGCCCTGCTGCGCGACCGTCACACCGTGAGCCTCCTCGAAGCCCCCTCGGTCAAGTCGTACGGATACAGGGCACAGCGTGCGCTTCACGCCGGTCTCATCGGCACGGGCCCCAACGGCTGGTACACGCTCACCGAGGCCGGAGGAGAACTGGGCCAGGCGCTGGCTGTCCTCACCAACTGGGCAGCCGCCCACCCGCAGGTCGTCATGGCCGCCGCGAGCCGCCGTCCGGGCAGGCCGACCACAGAGCTTCACCACGTCGGTGGCCCAGCCCTCCGGCCGGCCCATATCGGCTCCACCCGTGCGACGCGCTTCCCCCGATAGCGCTTCTCCCCGCCCGTCTCCCTGCTTCGCATCGTGGGCCACTTCCTGCCCGCTGACCGCCCCCGGCCGCCGCTGACCGGGCCGCATTCCCGCTGAAAGTGATCATGATTCGCCGCAGAGCCGTCGGTGGCCGCCACGCCCGTATCCCCAACTTCGGCATCATGCGCCGTATCTACCTGCCGCGCTGCGCGGATGCCGTGTCCTTCAGCATGGCCACGTACGCCATCCCCTTGCTGGTCCTGGCCACCACGGGATCCGCTGCCCTGACCGGCATCGCCTTCACCTCGGAGTGGGTGCCCCGACTCGCCGCCTTCTCCTGGGCCGGCGCGGCCGTCGACCGATGGGGCTGTACGCGAGTCTTCCGGATGGCCGCCACCCTCCGAGCCCTGGTGCTGCTGGCAGCCGTCGCGGCGCTCACCCTGGTCGACGACGGACTGCCCGCCACCATCGCCGTGATGGCTCTGGCCGCGGTGACCGGCGTACTGACCGAATACAGCTACGTGGCCGCCGAAACCGCAGGGGCACTCGCAGGACGCAAGGCCGGTGACGCTGAGCACAAGATCCAGTCGGTCCTCCTCGGCATCGACAACACCGCGAACCTGACCGGCCCCGCCGCCGGCGGACTGCTCCTGCAGTACGCGGGTCGCACCGGCATGCTCCTCACGATCGCCGGACTCTCCCTGCTTGCCGCCGCCCTCGCTCCTCGCGACCGCCACCACCGCACCGCTGAGGTCTCCGCCTCGCCCATGCAGGGACTCCGGGTCGGCTGGGCCACCCTGCGCTCGCTCCCAGCACTGGCCTGGCTGATCACCGGACTCACCGGCTCCAACATCTGCACCGGCACCCTCCAGGCCGCCGCCCCCGTCCTGATCGTGCAGCAGATGGGCCACACCAGCGCCTCGGTCGGACTGATCTGGTCCGCCGCCGCGGCAGCCTCCCTCCTCGCCGTCGCCGTCTGCCGCTTCGCCATCGACCGCGCCGGGCTATGGCCCGTCGGCGCGGTCTGCGCGGCCATCGCCGCGGCAGCCGGAATCGCCGTCGCACAGGCCGACGCCTACACGCAGCTGCTCGTCCTGGTCGCGGTCCTCATGGCAGGGGAGGGCGGCATGACCGTCGTGCTGCGCACGCTGCGCTCGAAGCTCATCCCCGAAGCCGTCTTCGGCAGCACGCTCGCCGTCACGATCCTCATCATGCTGCTGCCCTTCCCGGTGGCGGGCCTGCTCGTCGCGCTGACCCCGGCCAACCTGCTCGGACACGCTCTCACCGTCTGCGGCGCACTGCAGGCCCTCGGGCTGGCCGCCGCGTTCTGGCGGATGCGACGCGACCCCGCCCTGTCCGGTCAGTCCGCGTACGCGCAGGCGGCCTGACCGCCCCGTTCACCTTCCCCACACCCTTGACCGCAAGGACCCGTCATCGACGCCACCACCAGCATCGACATCCTGTACGGCCACACCCCCGGTCACGAACGACCGCTGTGGATCGCCCTGCTCGGCGATCTGCCGCAGGCAGTCACGGTGCTCGACCGGCTCGGATTCCAGACCATGACGGATAACGGCGTCGAGCTGTTCGTCCCGCCCCCGGGGGCCAACGCCGAGCGTACAACGATCATGCACCTCGCCTCGTTTGTGATCTTCTGCAAGGAGGAGTGGACCGTGATGTACACGCCGAACCACCCGGCACTCCCGGAAGACCGAGTCGAAGCGCTGCTGGGGATGCAGGCCGAGGAGGCAGGCATCGACCCCGTCGAGCTTGCCAAGACGCTCGTCCGACGGGTGCCCCTCCCGCCGGCAGCAGCTCCCGCCGTCGCGCCTCCGCTCCCGACACAAGCCACTCCGCGTGGTGCCGCAGCTGACGGCCACAGTGCCGCGCACCGCTGAACTGCTCCTGTACCCCACCCTCTTTGGAGCTGTACTTGACCTACCAGCCCTCCGTCCTCCTCGTCGTCGCCCCCGGCGATTCCGTTTACCGCGGCTACTGCCTTGAACAGGTCGCTGCGGCCTACGACGTCGTCGTCATCACCCCAGGCCCGATCACCTGGGAGGAACCTCACGTCATCGACCACGAGGTCGCCGACCCGCACAACCCGGATGCTCTTCTCGCCGCCGGGCAGGCCCTGGTCGGCCGACACAGCATCGCCGGTGTCCTGACCTGGAACGAAGTCCTACTGGTCGCCACCGCGCACCTCGCCGAAGCCCTCGGCGTGAAGTCCAACTCGCCTGCGGTGATGAACAACTGCCGGGACAAGCACGTCACGCGCGCCCTCCTGGACCGGCACGGGGTTCCCTCGGCCCGCTCCGTCCAGGTAGCCAGCCTGTTGGAGGCCGCTCTCGTTGCCGAACGGATCGGCTACCCGGTCGTCGTCAAGCCCGCCGGTCAGGCCGGAAGCGTCGGCGTCATCCGGGTCGACGCGGCGGAGGAACTTCCCGGCGCCTTGGCCTTCGCCACCACCGGCGCGGCCCTGCACGGCGGTGAGAATCGCGACGTCCTGGTCGAGGAGTACCTCGACGGCCCAGAGATCAGCCTCGAATGCGTCACCCAGAACGGCACCACCACCGCCGTGGCCGTCACCCGCAAGCAACTCGGCTTCGCCCCGTACTTTGAGGAGATCGGGCACACCGTGGACGGGGCCGATCCGCTCCTCGACCAGGTGGCGCCGATCGCAGCCGCAGCCATCCGGGCCCTCGGCATCGACCACGGCGTCCAGCACGTCGAAATGCGCCTGACCGCCACCGGTCCGCGCATCATCGAGGTCAACGGCAGGATCGGCGGCGACCTCATCGGCCACTTGGTCCGCCTCGCGACGGGGATCGACCTGCCCCGCGCTGCAGCCGATCTCGCCTGCGGCGCCACTCCCGACCTGGAGCCTTCCCGCATCCGCGCCGCCGGCATCACTCTGCTGTACCCGGAAGCCTCCGGCATCCTCACCCACCGCGGCGTCGACGAGCAGTTCATTGCCAACGCCCCGTGGCTGGAGCGCCTCCAGTGGCTCTGCGGCCCCGGTGACGAGATCGTGCTGCCGCCCGAAGGCGATGTCAACGTCGCGCGGGCCGGGCTCTACGTCGTCACCGGCTACGACGTCGCCAAGGTCGAGCAGCGACTGGCCGAGACCGCTGCCCACATCACCCTCACCACGCTCGCGGCCGACGAGCTCAGCTAGCCGCCACGGCGCCGATGCCCCAGGACCCCATGACTCATACCGACGAACCCGCAGGGGACTACTACGTCAGCCCCCGCCACCTGGCCGGAACCACCGTCGAGGGCGACCCCGGTCTTCAGCCCGCCCTCGACGCGGGATGGAAACCGAGCTGGGACGACCACGGAAACGTCTTCCTCCCTGCCCCCGACCAGCGACTGCGGATCGGCTACATGCCAGAGGGCGACGACGACGCCCTGTGGAAGATCAGCGCGTACCAGCACCACTTCGGTGCACCACGGTGGGCTGCCGCATTCAACAGCATGGCCCCCACTGAATTCGTCACCGCCTTCACCAGCCAGCTCGTCGCCGCGTACCAGAGGGACGACGGCTCGGACCTGCGCGGCCCCGGCGGTGTCGTCCGGGCCTTCGGTCCGCTGCTGGAAGCGGGTTGGAGAACCCACAACGCGCCCGGCCGCCTGGAGCTGACCTCCCCGGACGGACTCGCCGGAGCCTGGTACGACCGCCGCCCCCTCGACCAGGAACGCGAGCTGGTCACCAATTACACGCGCTGGGGAATGTGGGGCGGGCCGGAGCGCTCCTACTCCTCCTGGTACGCCGTCTTCAGCAGCCGTACGCCGGTGGACCTGATCACCGCGACCGCCACCGCCGTCGTCAACCCCGAGCCCGTACTGCGGTGGGAGGGCGAGCTGTCTCAGATGACCAAGCGGTACGCCCAGCTCACACCTGTGGTGCCGCCGAAGCCGCCCGCACCCACACCCCTCGACCTCGCCCGCTTCCGCACAGCCCCGACCGCACGTCCCGCCAGCGTTCGCCGCTGGTCGACCACCACGGTTCCCGGTGCACGGCTCCCCGCGCCGGCCCGCCCCGCTGCCCGCCGCTGATCTCGCCGAACCAGGAGGCCCCGCGCCCATGGCGCTGTCCCCGAACGCCTTCTTCACCCAGGAACTGGCCCTCACCTTCGACAACGGTGCCGTAGTCGGCAACAGCTACTACGCGGCGGCCCCGGACAGCCCACTCCTCCTCCGGATTTCCTTCCAGTCCACCTTCCGCCAGGGGGAGTACGGCGGTCTGCGGCTGAGCATCGTCCACGCGGACCGAGAGCCTATCGACGAGAGGTCGTTTCGTCCTGTTGTTTCATCCCTGGATGCGGCTTTGGTGGGTTGGTGTCGGGTCGCGCCAGGAGATGGTGTTCTCGCCGGTGAGGCGGCGGGCCATGAGGTCGGTCATGGCGAGGTGGATCATGGCTTCGGAACGGTGTGGGTGGGTTTCGTAGTCGCGGGCCAGGCGCCGGTGGAGCATGAGCCAGCCGTAGGTCCGCTCGACCGCCCACCGCTACGGGATGGGGGTGAATCCTGGTTCCGGGCTTGCGGGCGGTGATCTCCATGTCGATGCCGAGGGTGGCGGCGTGCTCGACGAGGTGCTGGCGGTAGCCGCCGTCGACCCAGACCTTCCGCAGGGCGGGATGGTCGGCGGCGGCCTGGTCTGCTTGCCAGGAATCGGATCGCCATCAACGGGGTTGGTGGGGGATGTGAGCCGGAATTGGAGAGTCATGCGAGCGATTCAGGTGTACGAAGTGGGCGGTCCCGAGGTGCTGCAGGAGGTCGATGTGGACCAGCCGCGGCCGGGTCCGGGCGAGGCGGTCGTGGAGGTCGCCGCATCCGGGGTCAACTTCCTCGACGTCTACCACCGCGAAGGCCGGTACAGCCTCCCGCTGCCCTTCACCCCGGGCGCTGAGGGCGCCGGCACGGTCGTCGAAGTTGGACCCGGCGTCGCTGACGTCGCAGTGGGGGACCGGGTCGGTTGGGTGGAGATTCCCGGCACGTATGCCGAGCGGGCCGTCGTGGACTCCTCCCGGCTGGTGCCGCTGCCCGACGATATCGGCTTCGAGACCGCCGCCGCCGTGCTCCTGCAAGGTATGACCGCGCACTATCTCGTCAAGGACGCCTACCCGGTTCAGGGGGGCGACACGGTGCTCGTGCATGCGGCTGCTGGTGGCATGGGGCTGCTTTTGACCCAGCTCATCACCCATCTCGGCGGCAGGGTGATCGGCACGACGTCGACCACGGCGAAGGCCGAGCTGGCGAAGCGTGCCGGGGCCGCTGAGGTGATCCTTTCCTCCGCAGTCGACGATCTCGCAGCCGAGGTGAGGCGGCTCAACGGCGGTCAGGGACTGCCGGTTGTCTTCGACGGCGTCGGCGCGCACACCTTCGATGCGAGCCTCGCCAGCCTGCGAACTCGCGGCCATCTCGTGCTCTTCGGCGCGGCAAGTGGTGCCGTGCCGCCGTTTGATCCGATTCGGCTCGCCCACGGCGGTTCGCTGACCCTGATCCGGCCCAGCCTCGGGGACTTCATCGCCGATCGGTCCGAACTGCTCCGACGGGCCGCCGATGTGTTCGAGTGGGTGCGCTCCAAGGCGCTTGAGGTCACCGTAACGGGCCGCTACGCATTGTCCGAGGCCGCCCAGGCCCACAGCGATCTGGAGGCTCGGCGTACCACCGGCAAGCTGCTCGTTGTACCCGATGCGGCCGCTATTGGACGCCGCGAGGAGACGCAGAGCTGATCGCGGGTGACGAGGTCGGGGATCTTGGAGACTGAGATGTCGAGGGCATGGCCGACCGTCATCGCCAAGATCCCCGACAGCGTCAGGCACTCAGCAGGCCAAGATCAAGTTCTGGCGGGTTTCTGGCGTATCTGGGTCACACCCCTTCAAGATCCCTCAGCCGAGACCTGGCTCACCCGTCCACAACCTCCCGGGACAGAACAACTAGCGCTGGGGTCGGCCGCCTGCTTCGTGTGCGGCTGTGGCCGCCGAGTCAGGCGAGGTGGTCGAAGGCTCCGGCCTTCGCGCCGGCCAGGAGCGCCGCGATCTCGCTGCGGGTGTAAACGAGCGGAGTCTGCTCGGGCCGCTTGGAGTCACGGATGGCGACGAGGTCACCGACCGCGCCGAACTCGACGCAGTTGTCGTTGCCCCCGCTGAACGGTCTCTTCTCCCAGGTGACCGTGGAGAAGTCCAGTTCGGTGGGGTCGGGCTGGGTGTGAGGTGCCCCTCCATGCTTCGGTATCACTCCGTCACGGGTGGCGGCAGTGTCGGCGAGCGCCGTGGCAGCGGTCCGGCTCAGTGATCCTCGACGATGAAGCAAGCCCGTTCATAGACTTCGTCGAACGTGATCACCTCGACGTCCTGGATGGATGTCCGGTACAGCTCGAAGGAGCTCATCTTCTCTGGGTTCACGGCGCCGTTGTGGGTGAACTCGCGCAGGCTCCCGATCACCACGACCTGTCGCGGGCGGGTGGTGGACAGTTCGATGTCTGTCGGAGTGCCGTCTTCCTCGTAGATCCGGGTGAGGAACTGACTGGAGATGAGCTGTTGGGCTTTGCTGGCCGTCTTTTGCACCTGCGCCACACCGCCGCCGAGTTCCTTGGACGCCTGGTAGACGCCCGCGCGGTACTGCGCCTTGGCGAGTAGTTCGGTGTCGTGGGTCTTGATCTCGCAGAACAGCATGCTGCTGATCAGACCCTTGGACCGCATGATGGCGTCGATGCGTTTCCCAGCTCCGCCGAAGATGTTGGCGCCGGTGGTGATGCGTTCCAGTTTGCCGTCGTTGATGGATTCGCAGGCGATGAGGTTGAGGCCGTAGCCGAATATCCACTGATTAGCCTCGAAGAAGGCCTGCCAGACTGCCTCCGCCCCGCGCGTGGTTGCCAGGCTCTCCTCCTGCCGGAAGTAGTCCGGATCGGTCAGCAGTCGCTCGAACCTCTGGAGCTGTTCCTTGCGGTTGCTGAGCAGCCGGATGTCCTCCTCTGTGAGGCCGCCACCGATGGCTGTCCTGACCGCACCGAGAACCGTCGTCCGGTCCTGGCCGGTCAGCAACTGGGCCAGTTGGGCCTCGTCGCCAGCCACGACCTGGAGGGAACCGCCAGGTGTGCTCATTCCACTGCAGCCCTGGAGGAAGTTGATGACTTTCCAGAAATTCTCGTGGACTTCACCGGTGTCGACGAGCGCCTTGACTGCCCTGGTGGCTCCTGTCTCAGGCAGTGTCTGCGTGGCGGAGACTTCCCCGGTCTTCTTGTCCTTCTTCCAGAGCTTGATCCTCGGCGTGAAGGTGTCGCCCTTCTTGATGATGGTGACGCTGCACAGAGTCGCTACCTGCGGCCGGTCGTCGAGAACGAAGTCGGTGATCATCCGGCGTACACGGGTGTCATAGAGGTAGCGGAACCCACCACTGTCCTGCGAACCGCGGATCTCCAGGTCGGTGAAGTCCCCGCGGGTGACATCGAACTCGGTGGTGGAGAAGGGGACGCGGAAGCCTCGAACGATGGGGGTTGCGGGCGCTACAGCTTGGGTCCGCCAGTCCGGTGGGATGTTAGGCAGCGGCCGGCTGTCGCCTTCGACCACGAGGTTCTGGACGTCGATGCGCCCAAGCTGGACGAGCACGGACTGCAACGTCCGCCAGATCACCTCCTCCGCCTCGGGGGTGCAGGTGGGCAGAAGCTCGCGCTCCACTGTCAGGACCGCCTCGCAGGTTCCCTCCGTCCAACTGTCACCAGGTATGGGATGGAAGAAGCCGCCATCACGGCGGAGGGTCAGGGCCGCGGTACGTACCAGGTCGCGTGCGGTCTCCTCGCCAGCGCAGTCCAGGAGACTGAAAGCCTGGCCGAGGACAAGGTCGAGCTTGCCTGTGTCCTCGTTCTCCAGCGGCAGCGGGATCAGCGGGCCTGTCGGTGGAACCCGTACCGGCTCGTACAGGGGGCGGCCCGAGAGGAACTCGCGCGGACGCAGGCCCCATCCGTCCGGCGCCAGAAGCACGTTCAGTTGCTCGACGTGCTTTATAGCCTCCTGGACGTCAGCCGCCACTTCAGGATGGACCATCCGTGCCAGAAAGGTGAGTAGCACCTCGTCCGGTCCGTGGGAGAGCTCCAAGCGGGAGTCCTCGAAGATCCAGTCGTCGGGCAGGTCGTCGTTGTTGAACCGGTGCTGCTGGATATCGGCGCGGACAGTCGGAAGCCGGCTGTCGCCGACTGGAGGGCGGTCCAGGTCGTAGAGGTTCTCCAGGAACGTGACCTCATCCAATTTGCCCCACCAGGGGCGCGATATCCCGCGCAGGTAGTCGAAGATGTCGCGTCGCGTTACCGCCGTGATTGCCTGCGGCTCGTTCGCTCTGGCGGGACCGGTGGAAGTCATGTGTCCAGGATGGACGGTTCGGCAGCGGAGCGTTGGACAATTGAGACTTTCACCTCGTCGAACACGCTGCCACCCACACTCGTTCCACCCGTACCGTCTCCCGGTGCGGAGACATCACCCGTACGACTTCATCAACACCCGCCGATGGTCCCGTTCCCGTGTCGAGCGTCACCGGCGCACGGTGGCGCATCCCCGCTTCACGAAGATCTTGCCAGGGTCCGATGAAGCCGTACGCGCCTGAGTACATTCCTCTCCCCCTCGAGGGTGGGGGAGCTACAGATAAGAATGCTCAGGCGGTCGTCGCCAGCACGGTTTGGGCCGCGGCGACGGCTTGCAGTCGCCCCGCCACGGCGGTGGGGTCGAGCGTCGCCAGGGCCCACATGACAGTGATCCGGTGTCCGGAAGCCCAAACCCCGGCAGGCGGAGTCAGGAACGGGGTGATGGCGATCCCCTGAGTCATGAAAGGGGCCACGTCCAGATACTTCATGCCGCCGGTTCCGCACAGATATGAGCGTGCGCCGACGGCGGTGGTGAGGTCGGCGAGCCGCTGGGACCGGCCCGGCATGGAGCGAAAGTCGCTGCTGCGGAGGATCTGGCCCTTCCAGCCGAGGAGGTCGAGGAGGGTTCGGGTGGAGGCTTCAGAGACGGCCGCGGTCCGGCTACTGCCGAAGGCGGCCGCCATCGGCTCCAGCGCCTGGGCGAGGGTGGGCCAGTGCAGGCTGGCGCCGTAGTACTGCTGAAGCATGGCCGTGGTTCGGCGCAGGGCAAGGTCGGGGTCAACTATCAGGGCATCACGGATGAGTGTCTGTCGGCCCTGGGGCAGATGAGTCGGGATCGACATCCACCGTGATGCCTGTGGGTCTCCGAGGGCCGCGAGGCGGGCGCGGTGCTGGTAGTCGCGGCGGGTGAACTGGACGTCGTCGAGGACGATCCAGGTATCCGCCGCGAACAGTTTGGCCAGTGTCGTCAGCCGAGGGAATAGATTGGGCTGGTGGATGGCACACAGCCTCCCCGGAACTGGGACGTCAGGAGATGAGGCGGCTGGTGAAGCCGTCGCGGATGAGGGATTCGTACGCGTCATGCACGTCCTCCGGGACATCCTGGGGGATGGCGAACCCGTTCTGCGGATATTCGATCACCCGCTGGAGATCACCGACGAGCATGTCGAGGACGAGCTTCTCGTCGCCGATGCTCTTGAGGTAGTCGTCCAGCTCGAGCGGCTCCGAGGCACAGATGATCTCGACCTCGGGCCACAGCTTGCGGGCGGTGGCGAAGGACCGTCGCTCCATATAGCTGCCCTTGCCATGCCCCTTTGATCGCCGTCTCGTCCGCCGCGATCCCAACCCTCCGGCGATCAGCGACGCCCCGGGTAGATCGCGTGGACAACGATGGTGTCCTGGTCGACGTGGCGAGGGGCTGCGATGCCCGGCCGGGAATCAGCGTTAGGGCTGAAGGTCACCCACCAGCCGTGCTGCTTCCTTCCGCGCCGGCACCAGCAGGGGACGTCCTCGTACGCGTAGGGGCCCACGATCTTCGCCAGGAAGTACAGCGCCATCAGCTTGCCGTCCCGGCTCTCCAGGTCGGCCCGCCGCTCGCGGTGGACCCGGTCCGCGAGGTCCGGGACGGCCAGAGCGTTCCCCCACAGCGTCGCGGCGTCCAAGCCCCTGGGGGCCATGCCCCAGTCCTCCCAGTCGATCAGCCAGAACTCCGGCCCCATCACATTCGCCCACGTCAGATCGCCGTGCGCTGGAACCCACCGTTCAACCGTGGTGCGAGTGACCTCTGGGAACACCTCGCCCAGCTTCCGGGTGACCAGCTCCTGCGTGATCCGCTCCATGTCCGGCGTCGCGACCCGGAAGGTGTGCTGCGGGGACAGGGCGTCGAGAGAGTCGTTCAGCCCAGCCCACCAGGTCTCGGGAAGCCCAGGATCCTCACGTAGGAGGGCGCCTTTCCCGATGGCCCGGGCGGCGACCAACTCCAGCTCGTCAGCCCGCCACATCGCCGGCTCGCCCGCCTCCCGCCACGCCACACCCTGGTACCACTGGGGCATCACGACGCCCCGCAACACCGCTGCGGCCTCAGTGCCGTTCCAGCCCTGCTCACCGATCCGCTCGAAGCCCCGGCGCTCGATCCGCACCCAGGTTCCCCGGTCCGAACGGGCCCCGAGGGACCGGCGTTTACGCACCACGGTGTCCCTGTCCAGACGGACGTCCAGTCCCTGTTCCACCCGGGTCAGAACCGAATCAACAGGTTGGTGGCGCAAGTCCACTGGCGCGGCTGCGGGCGCGGATTCGACCATCAGACCTCCTCAGCGAGTCCACGACCGTAGCAAGGGTTCAGGCCGCTGCGGGGACCTCGGTACGAGCCCGGGGCACGGCGAACATGGTTCCGGCTCGGTCTGCCGCTGCGCTGGGTGGGGCGGCGGGGTCATGGCCGATGCCCGAGGAGCCTCTGGGCGCCCGCGTCGAGCAACTGCAGGCCGGCGCGCTGGCCGACGGGTGCTGGCTCGGTGGCGGGCCCGGTCGCGGAAGTGCGCAGTGGGGCCTGGCCCGTCGGGTCGAGGACGACCGCGTAGACGGTGAGCTGGCCGGTGGCCTCGTCGACGACCGCGTGGGCGGAGGCCGCGGTCATGCAGCCGCCGTGCAAGGTAGCGAGGGCCGCGCGTTCGGCGTCGAAGAGCGTGCGGGTGGCGGCGTGGGTGAGCGGGGCGAGGAGAGCTCGGGTGGTGTGGTCAGCGGCGCGATGCTCGATGACGACGATCCCGGCGCCCGCCGCCGGCAGCCACACCGCCGGATCCAGGATCTGAGCGGCCCGGTCAGCGAGGTTCAGGCGGCGCAGTCCGGCCAGCGCGGCGATCATCGCGTCCGCTCCCATCGTCCGGTCGTCCAGAGCGCGCAGGCGGGTGTCCGCGTTCCCCCGGATTGGCACGGCGACAAGCCGGGGGTAGAGGGCCTTTAGGAGAGCGGCCCGGCGGGGTGCGCTGGTGCCGACGCGGGTGCCGGGCGGTAGGTCGGCCAGGGTGGTGGGCGGCTGGCCGGAGGGCAGGACGAGGACGTCGGCCACGTCCTCGCGGGGCAGGACCGCTCCGGCAATGATCCCGGGGGCCCGGTCATGGGGACCGGGGATGTCTTTGGCGCAGGCGATCGTCGCCTCGATACGGCCGTCAAGGAGGTACTGGTCGGCCCGGCGGGTGAACGCACCCTTTCCGCCGATCTCCGCGAGCGGGCCGCGGTGTTGGTCGCCTTCGGAGGTGATCTCCAGGACTTCGAGGTCGAGGTCCGGGTACTGGAGGCGCAGGGCCCGGGCGAAGCGGCCGGTCTGCTCCATGGCCATGGGGCTGGGCCGGGTGCCCAACCGGAACGACTTGGCGGTCGTGCTGAATGTCATCGCGCATCGCTTTCGGGTACGTGGGTCGGGGCTCCGTGGGCCCGGAGGTGGGGGAGGGCCCGCTGGAGGGTCTCGTCAGGGGTGAGGGCGGTGGTGTCGATGGCGTTCCCGACGTGGTGGAGCCAGGTGACGGCGGCTACCGGCGGTGGCGCTGTCTGGGCTCTTTCCGCCGCCGAAAGGCCCGCTGAGCCAGATGATCACCGCCAGTCTTCCCGCTCAGGTCCTTCGCAACGGCCGGGACGGCTGCGTGGTGCTGATTCCCAGCTGACCACCGAGAAACTGCACCGCGAGGGCCACGGAGGTGACACCTATCGCTGCGAGTCACAAATGACTTCGGCGTCTCATTCCGACTGATGTTCCGGGCCGCCGAAGTCCGGGCTCGTGAAGTCCGGAGGCGCGTAACCGGGACGGGGACCCTGAGCAGGGGCCCCCGGGCTGGTGAAGTCGGGCCGGGTGTACCCCAGGCTGGGGATGCGCCCGGCCCCCGGCGTCCGGGGGGACGGGTACGAGCTCGGTTCGGCCAGCGCGTCGCGGAGGAACGGCACGATTCCGCGCTCCAGCAGGGCGTTGCGCCATGCCTCCCGGGCCAGTGACACCTCGTCGGGCACCGCCTCGGTCTCGTCCGCCACCACCTCCGTCGGGCTGTTGCGGACGGCCGTGACCAGCAGTCCGATCACGGCGAAGAGCAGCGCGGCGGCTGTGAGGCCGCCCAACAGCCAGCCCGCCGTCACCATGGTGTCGGCGAAGGCCGGTTCGGGCTCGATCATCTTCAGGATGTAGCCCACGAGCAGGAAGATCAGCATGGCCGTGCCGGCCAGGACCGGCGCGAGGACGGCGAAAACGGCGAACGCACCGGTTCCGGCCGCCTCGGTCGCGTCCGGCGCCGGTGTTTCGCGGCCGACCGGGCGCGTGCGGGCGGCCGCCGGCGGTGCCGGTGCCGGTGGGCGTACGTGCAGGCCCAGCAGCGCTGCCAGCAGGCGGCGGCCGTAGGACATCCCGGCCCACCGCGGCGGAGCGACCGCGTCGCTGGTCCGGCGGGCGCCGGGCGCTCCGGCACCCAGGACGGCCGCGCCGAGCCGCCGTCCTACAGACGGGGCCGGGGCGGACGCCGAACGCGAGGACGAGTACACCGTGTCCGAGGGCGTGTGCGGGAACTTCACCTCACGGCGTTCTCTGCGGGCCTTCACATAGTGGTCGTACTCGGCCGCTGCGGCCGCCGTGAGGAGTGCGGAGGCGTTGAGCGCCATGGTGCGCAGTTGCTCCTCGTTGAGCCGTTGGCCCAGGGAGGCCAGTTCCGGGCGCTCGTGGGCGGTGCGCAATGCCTCGTCGAGGATCCGCTCGTACTCCTGGCGGTCCTCGCTGAGTAGGTGTGGCGCGTTGTTCACAGCCCCTCCTCCCCGATCGCCGGCCTCTGCCGCCATCGTGGCGCGCCTCGGCCGTCGAAGCCAGGGCTCGTTCCGTCGGCGGGGTCCGCGGGGACGGGAGTGCCCCCGGGGCGCGCGGGATCCGGGAGCTGTGTCCCGCCCGCGGGAATGTCGCCGGACGGGGAATCCGGCGTGCGGGCATCCGCGCTCGCGACGGCCGGCCTGGAGGGAGGCGTCGGTCTCGCGCGGAACGGGGGACCTTCCGCAGGGAGGGGAGGCCGGGCCGGGTCGGCGGGGGGCGCGGCGGGCGAGGGCGCGGGCGGGGGCTCCGTTCGGGACGGGGCCGCGGCAGCTGCGGCACGGGGGGCTTCTGCGGTGCCCCGGGGTTCTGCGGTGCCGGGGCCGTCCGCCCCGCCCGCGCTCACGACACCGATGGCCGGAGGCGCCCCGGGCTCCGTGACCGCTTCCGCCGCTCCTGCCGGCTGCCGGTCGCCCGTCAGCGCCTCGTTCACCGTCTGGATGCGGCTGAGTTGGGTGAGCAGGATGGGCGCCGACATTCCGACGACGAGGGCGGCGTACTCGCCGCTGATCTGTCCCGTGGTGCCGAACAGCACGGCGGCCCCGGCGCCCAGCACGCTGTGCAGGGCGGCCGCGACGATGTCGACGGCGGGGTCGAAGTACGCCCCGAACTGCGGGGGTGCCCCTTGCGCCACCCCTTCGGCGGTCGACTGCCGGTGGACGCGGCGGTCGGCCTGCCACGACACGAACCGGGTGTACAGGTCCAAGACCCCGCGCAGCAGACCACCCGCCGTCCCCAACAGGATCAGCGTCGGGATGTCCACGGTCTCCCCCGGTCGACAGCGCCAAGGCCCGGCTTCGAGTATCCGGCCATCGGACGAGCGTAGAGCCGCGCGCGAGCCACGGGGAAGGAACTGACCCGATTCGGCCAACTCGCTGTCCGGTCAGCCGTCGAAGTGGACCTCAGGTCCCCCCCTGTAACCGGAGCGCAGCTGAGTACGCGTACGGATGGTGCCCGGCCGACCCCCGGGCCAGGATCGCCGCGTGACCAACTCCCCCGCACCGACGACCGGCGACGCAGGCAACGCGCACAGCCGGCGCACGGCCGTCGTGCTCCTCGTCCTCACGGTCCTGCTCCTGCTGCCCCCAGTGCTCTTCTGGTACCACAGCGCGCAGAGCGCCCTCGCGAACAAGAGCGGCTCCGACTGGCGGGGCAATCACGAGACGAAGCTGGGCCTGGAGCACGCCGCCATGGTCATCGCCGGAGTGCCCGCCCTCGGGGCGCTGATCGGCGGCGTCATCGGCAGCGCGAAGGGCCGCCCCGGGACCTGGACGGCGGGCGGGGCGCTCTTCGGCACCCTGGCGCTGTGGGTCATCGCCGTCGTCGCCGTGTTCGTCTCCCTCAGCCGCATTGAGTTCGCCGTCTGAGACGTCCGGGACGGGGCACCCAGCCGACGGCGTAAGAAGCCTGTGTGGCATGGGCACTATCAGCTTCCCTCGGGACGGCTGGACCCGAACGAGCCCCTCCGGACCGCGGACATACAAACGCATCACCGGGGAGGTGGGACCGCGACACGCGCTACTCCCACGAGTCATGCTCGAACACCGAGGGCTGAGCTGATTGAACGGCATGGCCTGCGGATGGTGACGAGTCCCAGGGCCATTGATCGTCCTCACGGAATGTGTGCCAGAACCTGTTCTCGTGAACAAAGCCACTGCTGAGTGTGGCCGAAGAGCCATTTGAAGAGTGGGCCGTGAACTTCCTAGCCCGGAGGGCCGCCCGCGTCGGCACGCTGCGAGCCTTGCCGATAGACGGATCCGCTGGCTGGGGCGCGCACGTCAATCCGACCGCGCCCCGGCTGATGGCCCGCTGGGACGGATACCGGTGGGTGCCCGAGACGGTGGCCGCCGACTATGCCGCTGCCCAGCGGATGCTCCATGGGATCAGCTCGGCGCAGGCTGAGCCGGCCCCCGCCCCGCCTGGGCAAGTCCTGCCGAGGCCAACCGGCTGTCACCGCAAGCCGCCAGCCCCGTAGCTGGCCCTGACAGGTGTGGAGCCACAGCCTGATGTACAGGTCCCCGGCGGATTACTCGGCCTTGGGCGTTCACCTCGACCCTCAGGTACGCCGGCCTTTTGACCATAGGTAACCCAGTGGCATGTCACATGGTGAGCTGTCGCTGCCGAACCGATTTAGGCGCGGCATCGAGACGGGTGTAGAACTCCGTCGCGATGATCGACTCCCGTGCCGGGGCGGACAGGCGGGCCAGGATTCCGGGAAGGGGCCGTTCCCGCGCAGCTTCGCTGCGGTGGGCCAAGATCGCGGCAATCTTCTGCTCCGACCAGGCGGTCACGTCGACCGTCGCGGTGACGTGCTCGTCCGGCACGCTCAGTACCGTCTTCCCCACCGCCGTGAGGAGCCCGCCGAGCTTGCCCACTCCCGAGTGCGGGTGCGTGGCCGTGTACAAGGCGGCGGGCTGCCAGGGTGCGCCCGCCTGCGGGTAGCGGTGTTCGAGGCCCGCAGCGTGGAAGGCGATGACGGTGGCCTGGTGGGTGCGGACGTGATCAGGGTGGCCGGTCAGCTGACCGTAGGCGTCGTGGGTGATGATGACTTGGGGCTTCACGGCACGGATGTGCTCGACGATCCCTTCCACCACCTCATCCAGCGGGGCGTCGCACAGCCGGAGCCGGCCGGGCGCGGAGTCGGGGACTCGGGCGTCGGCGAGGCCGAGCATCCGCGGTTTCCCGGCCCCCAGGATGGCCAGGGCGTCGGCGAGCTCGTCGGCCCGGTGGCTGTCGGGGGCCCAGGTGGCGGTGACCACGGCGGTCGCCGCGCCTGCTGCCGCGTGCTGCGCGAGAACGCCGCCGGCCAATTGGGATTCGTCGTCCGGGTGTCCGAAGACTCCCAGAAGGGACGGCAGGGATGAAGAACGCGCTGGTGTCACGGTAGGTGGTGCCTTCCTCGAGGTCGTGGTGTGAGACGCGCGGCCGGTGGGATCGCTCCCTAGGCGCGGTCGGCGGCCTTGTATGCCAGGAAGCCGGCGGGCGCGTGGTCGATGCGGAGTGTCGGATCCCATGCCGTCAGGCACTGCGCGCTCGGCACGAACAGAGGCTGGGGCAGCGCGTCCCGGGGCCAGAACTTCCAGGCCCCGATGGTCTCTTCGCACTGCAGCGGTACACCGGACCACCGGGTCACCAGGACGGGCACCGTCACCCGGACGATGTCACCCACCCGGGCCAGGAGGGTGCCCAGCACGACGGTGTCGGCGACATCGGCCACGATGCCGGCCTCCTCGTGGAGTTCGCGTACGGCGGCCTCGGCGAAGGTCTCGCCGGGTTCAACCGATCCACCCGGCAATTCGAAAGTTCCACGACGGTGTTGGCCCAGCAGGACACCATCCGGCCCGTGGATGATCACGCCGACTCCCACGAACGCGCGTGGAGGCGGTGGAGTACTGGTGCGCTGGCGGCTCGGCACCCTCTGCGGACGCCGGACCTCATACAGCCGGTAGGAGGCCTGGTTGCCCGGCTGCGGTTCGTCGATCGCCGTGGCCTTCTCCAGGGTGAGGCCGTGCTCGACCAGGAGGTCTTCCCACAGCTGGGGGGTCAGGACCCACATGTGGACGGGGTGCTTCTGGGTGGTGCCGGGAAGCCGCAAGTCCTCCGAGCGTGGGGCGACGGCCGTCGAGGGTCCGGCGCCAGCGGAGTTGGTGTGCAACGCGGAGAACAGGAGGCGTGCACCGGGCTTGATGGCGTTGGCTAGCGCGGGCAGGAGCCGGTTCGGGTCCAGGTAGGGCAGACCGTTGATGGAGTAGATCAGGTCGTAGGGGGCCGCGTCTTGAAGGTGGGCGACGGCATCAGCGCAGATGAAGTGCAGCCCGCGGGTGTGCGGGTATCGGGTGAGGGCGCGCTCGTGCTGGGTGGGGGAGGCGTCCACGGCGGTGACCTCGGCGCCCAGAGCGGCGAGGCGCGCGGCGTGCCGGCCCAGTCCGCTGCCGAGGTCGAGGATGCGAAGCCCCGTCACGTCGCCGAGCGCCTCGATGCCGGGCCCGGTGTCTGTGATGCCCCAGTCCCACCGCTCGATCTCCGGCAGGTCCGGGCACACGGTCAGCTGGTGAGCCCCGTAGGTGGTCCACACTCCGGCGGTCTGCCTCTCGATGTCCATCAACATGTCCTCCAGCAGGATGGGGGCGGTCAGGGGCGCAAGGCGTAGCAGCGGAGCACGTCACGGTCATGGGTCCGGACGGCGGACCAGCCCACGGTGAGGATCTCGGCCTCGGCCGGGCTGATCCCGAGGCCCTGGAGCGGGGCGGCGTCCTCCCGGCGGCCGGCGATCTCGGCGACCACCCAGAAGACCCCGCCGGGTACCAGAAGGCGGCGGACGCGGTTGACGAACGCCGCCTTGTCCTCGAGCCACCGGTAGACCAGACGGCAGGTGATGACCGCGTACGCGGGCTCCGGCAAGGCGGTCAGGTCGCCGGCCCCGATGTCGGCGCACTTCCACAGCGGGCCGGGCTTGTCCGCGGAGTCCTTCGCGGCGGCGAGTGCGAGGGCGGTGGGGGAGCAGTCGATCCCGGTGGCGCGGTATCCGAGCTGATGGTGGAGGTGACGGGTCAAGGCGCCGTCGCCGCAGCCGATGTCGAGGGCCGGCCGCCCTCGACCGGGTCCCAGGTGCTCGTCCAGCAGCCGTGTCTCGGGTTCGTCGAGCTGCCGGTACCGGCGGCCTTGGGCCCAGAGGGGCTCCCAGTACGCGGCGGTCGCGGTCATCGTCATGAGGATCCTTCGCGGGCAGAGGGAAGCGCTGTGCGCCGGGGCGGGGCGGGCATGTCCCGCATCGTGCGGACGGGGGAGAGGAGCAGGAGAGCGACCGGGACGAGTTGGAAGAGCGCGCCGACCGTGAGGGTGGTGCGTACGCCGAGGTAGAGGACCAGGGCTCCGGCGGCTGCGGCGGCGAGCGGACGGGCGCCGGCGGTCATGGTGGTGCTGGCGGCCTGCATTCGCCCCTGGAAACGAGGGTCGCAAAGGGTTTGTCTGAGGGACCTCTGGCTCGTCCCCGACGCGGTTGCCCAGAACAGCTGTACGGCCAGGACGAGGGCGAGGGTGGTCTGCCAACGCAGGCCGGGCCCGGCGAGCAGGAGGGGCACCTGAGCCAGAGGGCTGACCGCGAACCCGACGATGATCGTCGGGCCGATGCCGATACGGGAGGCGATCTTCGGGGCGAGGAGGGCTCCGGCCAGGCTGCCGGCGCCGCCGACACCCATGATTAAGCCGAACGCCGTCGGGGTCACCTTCAGGACGGCGAGAAGGTAGTACGCCCAGTACGTGTTCATGATCGCCAACCCGAAGCTGAGCGTGGACAGCGCGGCGATCACGGTGCGGATCGTCGGCTGCCCAGCCACGTAGTGCAGGCCCTCACGGATGTCCCGCGCGAGGCTGCGGCGGCCTTGCGGTCGCGGGGCGGTCGGCTCCGGTGTGCGGATGCGCCAGACGAGGAAGGCGGAGACGAGGTAGGACAGGACATCGACAATGACCGAGCACGCCGCGCCGACCGTGCCGATCAGCGCGGCGCCCAGGTTGTTTCCCGCACTGTCGGCCACCGACGAGGCAGCGCCGAGGCGGGAGTTCGCGCGCTGGAGCAGGTGGGGCTCGACCAGGACAGGCAGGTAGCTGATGGATGCCGAGCCGTGCACGATCTTGGCAATGCCGAGGACGACGGCGACCGCGTACAGCTGACCGATGGTGAGCATGTCGCCCACGGCGACGGCCGGGATGGTCACGAGGGCTACCGCGGCTGCCACATCGGCGCAGATCATCTGGGGGCGCTTCGGGTACCGGTCCGAGAGCGCGCCGGCCGGGAGCGCCACGATGGCGTTCGGCAGTTGTCCGAGGAAGGCAAGCGCGGCGATCTGGGTGGTGGAGGCGTGGAGCTCCAGCACGGCCAGGGTGGGGATGGCGACGGCGCTGACTGCCGATCCGGACAGGCTCGCGCATTCGCTTCCGACCAGCAGGCGCAGGCCCGGGGAGGTCCACCTCGGGGCCTTCGACGTCTGGGTGGAGGCGGTCACCGGCCCTCACCGCCCAGGAGTTCCGGGGCGGTGACGTTGCCGTAGAGCTGGCCGACGGCGAAGTGCGCGAGTACCGCGTGAGTGAAGGGATGGCAGTCGGGCGGCGGGGCCGCCGGGTCCACCCACACCAGCTCGCTGTGCGTGCGCGGCTCACGGTTGTACGGGGTGCCCTCCCACTCCGGCACCGCGAAGACGGCGCCGATCACCCGCTCACCGTCCGCGGCGTGGAAGTGGGGCAGCTGGCAGAACCGCAGGCGATCCGGGGCGACGTGGATGCCGACTTCCTCGGCGAGTTCTCGCGAGGCACCTTCGTTGAGGAACTCACCGTTCTCAAGACGCCCGCCGACCACCGTGAGCATCCCGGGGGAGTGCCAGGAGGTCGCCCGGTGCCGGACGGTCAGGACCCAGCCGTCGCCAGGACGCTGGAGCAGGACCATGACGTTCCCGATACTCCGGTGCACGGTGCTCACGGCCGGCTCTCCCTCATGAGCCGGTCCAGGGTCCGACGACCGCGGGCGGTGACCATCTGGTCGTTGTTGTCCGGGCCCCAGGCCAGGCAGTTGACTGCGTCCAGCGCGGTCAGGCAGCGCAAGGCGTGCCGCTCGGCATCAGTGAGTTCGCGCCCGTAGGACTGGCGGAACGCGTTCTCGCGGTCGGGGTGGTCGACCCACTGGGTGGCGGCGAGGATGACGAGGTCCTGGACACAGGCGGCCGGTCGGGTTCGTTCGAAGTCGACGAGGGCGAGCCCGGCCTCGGACCACAGCCAGTTCCGCGGCTGGTTGTCGCCGTGGATGTATCCGACGGGCACCGGGCCGACGCGGCGGAGTTGGGCAGCGTGGTCGCGGATCAGCTGCTGCTCACCTTCGGTGAGCCGGTCGCTGGCGCGGGCCAGGTACTTCTCCGCTCCGTCTGCGGCCGCTTCCAGCGAGGCTTCGGCCTCCACCCGATCGGCACGGTCGAGCTCGCCGGCCTCATGCAGCCGGGCACACAGCGCTCCGGCCTGCTGGTGCACAGCCCGCCACTCACCGGCGGACAGGCCGAGCTCCTTCGCCGGGGCACCGGGGACTGCGGTGAGCAGCAGGGCCAGGTCCTGGGCGCGGCTGTCGATGAGTTGGGGTGCCCGGCTGTGCCCGAGGGCGGGGACGACATGACGGTATGCGCGGGTCTCACGGGTGAAGAACTTCACCGAGGGCGAGACCTTCACGTACCGGTGCGCCCCGTCCGTGCCCTCCACCTCCCACACCCGGGAACGGTCCCAGTCGTGCGAGGCGTCCCGTACGGAGAGGATGGGGCCGATCCGCTGCTCCGCCCATCCCCGGACCACCGTCGGCAGTGGCTTCGGCTGCCTCATCGGACGGACCTCCTACTCGGGCGCTCGGATCCCGAAGGGCAGCATGCAGGGCCGCCGGAGGTGGTGAGGTGGGGGAGCAACGAGTTCTCCTTGTCGGGTCGGCCGCAGCGGCCCACGGTGGGCCGGGCGGGGTGAAGTCGGTCAGCGGTCCTGGGAGAGCGCGAGGAGTTCAGCGAAGATTCCGCCACCATGGACAAGATCGTCGTAGCGGCCCTGCTCGGAAATCCGGCCCTCTTCCAGCACGATGATGTGATCCGCGATCCGCGTGTTCTCCAGGCGGTGGGTGACCATGATGGTGATCCGGTCGGCGGCGATGGCCTTGATCTGTTCGAAGATCAGGTGCTCACCGCGCGGGTCCATCTGAGAAGTCGGCTCGTCCAAGATCAACAGGTCGGGCTTGCGGTACAGGGCCCGGGCGCATGCTTCGCGTTGCCACTGTCCGCCGGAGAACTCGACGCCTCCCCAGATGTCGCGGGCCTGGAGGCTGTCCAGGCCGTTGGGGAGGTCTTCGACGGCTTCGCGCAGGCCGACCGCGTCGATGGCCTCCCACACGGGTCCGTCGTCGTGGGTGCGGGGCTGGCCGAGGGTGATGTTCTCGCGCACCCGCCACGGCCACTTTGCGAACTCCTGCGGCACCAGGCCGGTGAGGCGCCAGACGGTGCCCGGGTCGGTGTCGGCGAGGTCGCTTCCGTTCCAGGCGACCCGGCCCTTGTCACTCAGGTAGACCCCGGTGATCAGGCGTAGCAAGGTCGACTTCCCGGAGCCGTTCGCTCCGACGATCGCGAGGATCTGGCCGCGCTCCAGGGTGAGGGAGACACCGTCGACCGCGGGCTTGTCCTTGCCCGGGTACTGGTAGACAACCTCGTCGAGACGGATCTGCTCGACCGGACCGGTGATCTCATGCGGTCCGCGCTGGGGAGTGCGGGCGGCGGCTTCGTCGAGGAAGGACTGCATGTCGGTGAGGTACAGGCTGGTGTGGAAGATCGCGGCGCCGTTGATGATGACCTGGGAGAGGGCGGCGAGCGCGGTCTGGACGGCGATGACGGCCGTGGCGGCGATGGCGGGTTCGATCCGGCCGGTCACGGCGAGCCAGGCGAGCGCTCCCCAGGTCGCGAGGAGGAAGACGCCGCCGGCCAGCGCGGAGACCAGGGAGATCCGCAGGGTCCGCGGTGCGGCGGCCAGGTTCCGCCGGTCACACCGGTCGGACAGGGCCCGGTACCAGTAGACGAGATAGTCGGTCATCGAGTTGGCACGGACTTCGTCGCCGTACTGGGATGCGGTGGCCCACCAGCGCATCATCCCGCGCACGTTCCTGTCGGAGATGTTGGAGTAGTGGATCTCGTAGTCGACGCGGGCGGTCAGGACGGCGCCGATACCGGCCGGCAGCACGGCCAGGAGTAGCAGGGGCAACATCATGACGTTGAGCACCGACAGGACGCTGCCGGCGGTGACCAGGCGGATCAGCGAGGACATGAAGCGCTGGGCGTCGGTGACCATCACGTGGGTGCGGACCACCCCCATCTCGGCCGCCTCCTGCCGGTCGGAGAAGCCGTCCCCCGCGTAGGCCGCGGCCTCGACTCGGCAGACCGCCTCGACCAGGGCGCTGTCCGTCTCCGAGGTCAGCAGCGGCGTGATCCGGCGGGCGGCGTACGTGGCCACGGCCCCCGCGACGCGGTTCATCGTGGCGGCGAGCGCGACCACGAGCAGCGCGGGCAACGCCCCGTGAAGACGGTCACCGGCACTCCCGGCGCCGAGTACGGGCCCCATCGCGCGGGCCGTGGCGGCCAGCAGCACCGCAGCCGATACGCCCGTGACGACCTGGCACCCGATCAGGAGCCGGACGGCCTGCCGGTCGGTCTGCCACGACAAGCGGCCGATCCGGGCCAGGACGGAGGGGAGCGTGGCGCACATCTTCCGGAAGGAGACTTCGGCGAGCGGATTGACGGAGTACTGCCCGCTGTAGGTGATCTCCGCCGGAGGTGGCGGAGGCGGAGCACCGGTCGGTTTGCTGGGCGCTTCGGATGCGGTCATCGGGTCCCCCTGGATCGCCGTTCGGACGCTGTCGTGAGCTCAACGACAGCCCCAATTTTTCGAACACACGTTTTTCGGTCGGCCCTGAAGTCCCGGGATAGAGCGTGCGAGGGACCGTGGGAACTACACCGACCCGTCTCCCACAACGGCGCTGCCACAAAAGGAGGTTGGCCGAATCGCCGAGGTTCCCAAGCGCCGCACGGCAACGAGCGCGTTGATGCGCATCGGGCTGGGCGGACTTGTAGAGTGCGGGGCTTCTCGTACGCCACGCACCCTTGTGGAGCTGACTGTGCACATGCTCGGTAGCCGCCTTCGAGCGGCCGATCTCGGCGGAACCCCCCTTCGGGCCGAAAGGGGGGCGATGACCCTTGGCGATCGCTGATTCCGAAATCGCGGGGGTGCTCACCGCCTACTTGGAGCGCTACCCGCATGAGGCCGGACAGCTGGCCGAGCCGCTGTGCCTCCTGGGCGAAGGCCAAAAATTTGCCTCGAGGCGGACCTTCCCGATGCACGTGACCGCTGGCGCGCTGCTGGTCCGGGGTGGCGCCGAGGTCCTGCTGATCGAACACCTCGCGTACGGGCTCACTTTGCAGCCAGGCGGTCATCTTGAACCGACCGATGCCACGCTGCTTGGCGCGGCTCTGCGGGAGCTGTCGGAGGAGACCGGCATCGACCCCGGGCAGGTCGTCCCCGTCTCGAAGTACCCCGCCTATGTCGAGTTCGGCCAGGTGCCGGCGAGGCCCGAGAAGGATGAGCCGGAGCATTACCACCTGGACATCGGCTATGCCTTCGCGACGGCTGACGCCGAGGTCGGACGTATCCAGGAGTCCGAAGTGGCCGGTGCCGCCTGGTACCCGCTGGATCTGGCAGAGCGCTTGGTCGGACCCCGGATCGCGAGAGCGGTCACCACGTCGGCCAGGCTCCAGTAACTCCTCCGACGTCGGCAGCCCCAGCAGTCGTCGGCCGACCTGCGGGAAGAACGCGATCGAACGAGGTTCCGGGGTGAAGCGATTCGCCGTCAATGCGGTTCCTCCTTGACCTTGGCGACGATCACGCGCCAGCTCACCGAGACGTGAGCGGATCTGGGCTGGGCGGACGCCTTTGCGACTTGGGTGGATGGCCAGGCCGCCCTCTGTGCGTTGGTGTTGAGCTGCTCGGTGGCGGTGAGTGCAAGGCCGTCCGGGCCGCGGCTACGGCCCGAACGGAGACGGCGGGTGTCAGGGTGCGACGACCTGAAATGCGTTGGGGGCGAAGCGGCGTCCGTTGACCTGGAGGGTGAGGGTGTAGGCGCCAGGGCGGATCGTCGTGGTCGCGGTGGTCCGCAGGGAGTGGGCCTTTGCCAGGTTCAGGGACTGTCCGGTATCGGCCTTGATGTCCTTGAGGAAGTACACCTTCTGCCTCTGGCTTCCGGTCAGGGTGGTGGAGGAGATGACGTAGCTCACGCGGAGCTTCGCCGGCGCGGTGGCGGACAGTTCCGCGGTGAAGGCCAAGATCTCGCCTTCGCGTAGCTCATGCCGCTTCAGGCGGAGGGAGGGCAGGGTGATGGGCGGCTCGGCCGGGTATCCGAGGAACTCGTAGGCGGCGGTGTCCCCGGTCTTCAGCAGGGTCCTGAGGGCTTCGCGGGCGATGAACTCGAACTCCTTGCCGGAAGCGCGCCCGGCGTCCTTCCAGCGCTGCAGTGTCGCAAGGACGATGTCGGGGCGCTCGGAGCTGATGTCGTGGAGGTGGTTGGCGACGGAGCGGGTCACGTACCGGCTGGGATCGGTGTGCAGCTGGTCGAGGACGGGCACGGCTGCGTCGATCGCGAGAGGGATGCGGATGGACCACGGGAGGGTGGGGCGGGTGGACTCGCTGGCCAGCCGGCGGACCCGGTGATCAGGATGCTGCGCCCAGCTGTTGACAGCCGCCATCGTCTCCTGGGGGAAGTCGGCGATGAAGTACCGGACAGCATCCTCCGCGGTGAAGTAGGAGGTCATCCGTGTGAGGGCGTCCAGCGAGCTGGTGAGGTTGTCGCGGGTGCGGCAGTACCGGGCGACGTAGTCGGAGTGCGGGGAGTAGAGGTGCAGGCCGAAGTCCGAGGTGACGCCCGCCTCTTCCGGAGTAGCGGGCATTGACCGGAGCAGGACGTCGAGCGCCTGTGCTCCGGATAGGGGCAGGTGCTTGTGCAGGCCGGCGCTGGTACGCGCGATCCGTGCCTTGAGCGCCAGCGGCGGGAGGTCCGCGATCACCTCGCGCGCGAACTGGTCAGCGTCGAAAGCAGGGCACACCGCCTGGATTTCGTGGCCGATTCGGGTGACGCGTTCCGCGTTGATCGCGGCTTCCTTCAGGGGGACCTTCTCAGTCATGCGCAGACCCTAGTGACCAGGGGCGGACCGGGATGCGGGTTCTGGCCGTGGGCCGTGTCGTGGTGGCCGGGCCGGCCGTTCTTACCGGACAGCTGCGCGGTAGAGAAGCCGCTGGTTTCGGGAGCTGTCGCAGGGCGAGGCGGTGTGGAGGACGGCCCGGTTGTCCCAGACCAGGAGGTCGCCGGCCTTCCATCGGTGGGAGTAGACGTACCGGGGGCTGGTCACGTGTACGAGGAGTTCGGCCAGCAGGCTGCTGGACTCCTGGGGGGTGAGGCCGACGACGTGGCGGACGGCCATGGAGCCCAGCAGCAGCGAGCGGGCCTGGGTCGCGGGATGGGTGAGGACGAGGGGGTGCTCGACTTCGGGATGGCGGGCCAGGGTGCCGGCGGCCACCGAAGACTGGCCGCCGGCCTGGTTCTGGAGGGTGGCGAGGTGCTGGATGGAGTGGACTGCGCGCAGATTCTCGATGCGTTGCCGCAGGTCTGCGGGCAGGGCTGCGTAGGCGGCGGTGGCGTCGGCGATCCGGGTCTGCCCGCCCTGGTTCGGGGCGATAACCGAGTACAGCAGGGTCACCCCGGTCAGGTTGGGCTTGAAGCAGTTATCGGCGTGCCACTCCTCTTCGTGGTCGCCGTCGTAGACCCCGACGCGGTGCCCGTCCTCGAGGATGTTGCTGATCGTGGTCAGGCCCGGGAAGCCGCCGACGGCGTAGCGGCGGTCGACGTCGGTGTCGACCTCGCCGAAGCAGGCGGCGGTGGTCAGGAGGTCGGCGTGGTTCAGGTGCTGGCCGGGGATGACGAGCACCCGGTGGCGGTGCAGGGCCTCCTTCAGGTCCGCGGCCAGGCCGAGCGTCTGCGGGTCGGTGAGGTCGGTGTCGAGGACGGCTCCGAAGCCGTCCACGTGCAGTGGCCGAAGAGCAGAGAACATTACGGGTCCTCCGGGCAGGCGGGGTGCGGGCGGCTCAGAACTGGAGGGACTGCTGGAAGCGGCTGATGTCCTTGACTCCGGCCATAGCCATGCACAGGCGCTCGATGCCGATTCCGAGGCCGACGCTCGCGGCGGGGACCCGCCCGGCGTCGATCGCCTCCCGGGCCAGGGCCTGCTCGTCGTCGTACAGGTCCACGGCGCGGGCGCGTTCGATGAAGGCCTGGCCGTCGGGTTCGTCCTCGTAGCCGTGGATGACCTCAATGCCGTCGACCAGGAGCTCGAAGCGGTTCAGGATGCCGGTCGTGCCCGGGGTGAGGCGTGCGCACGGTTCGTCTCCGCCGAGCGGGTAGTCGGTGAGGAAGAGCGCGGCCCCCGCGCTCTGCGTCTCCAGCTCGCGTTCGACGAACTGCCCCAGGACGTTCTTGAAGGGCGTGTGGGCGGGCAGGTGTAGGTGGCTGGCCATCCGTGCCGGCAGATCGCCAAGGGGTTCGCTGCGCAGGTCGATGCCGAAGAGGTCTTGGATGTGGGCGGCGACCGAGACCCGCTGGAGGGTGTAGCGCAGGTGCGGGGTGACCAGCTGCTCCGCCAGGTTGAAGAGGAACTCGAAGTCCTGGTTGGCGGCATAGAGATCGAGCATCGTGAACTCGTTGGCGTGGAGCCCGTCGGGCTTCTCGGGCCGGTAGCACGGGCCGATCTCGAAGACCCGCTGGTGATGTTCGAGGGTGACGCGCAGTGCGGGCCCGATCATCGCCCGCAGGAACCGGCCCTCGTCGAGGCCGACCGTAAGGCGGCGCCCGGCACCGAGGTCGGCCTTGCGGACCGTCGGGGTGACGACTTCGACGAAGCCCTGAGCGTGAAGGGTGCTGCGCAGGCTGAACAGGACGTCTGACTTGAGAGCGATCATCTTGCCGGACACGGAGCACTCCTTGGTCCCAGGGCTGTAGGGCCGGCGCCTGCGGGTTGGTGCGCTCCGCGGCACGTCGTCGGCACCGGCACGCTAGTGCGCTGCCGCGTCGCGCAGAACCCCGCGAAATTGGCGCCGGGCGGTCTGGATCCGCCTCGACCGGCACGCGGCTGGACCGGCGGTGTTGCGTGGGCTGGTCGCAGGGGCTGTCCGTGCAACACCCGTGCGACACCCCGATGCACTCGATGCGACAGCCGTGCGTCCGGCGCGACACCGCGAAGTGTTGCCGGGCCGGACAGGGCCGCCCTAGTTTGATGGCTCGGCGCCCGGCGGGAACCGCGGTCACATGGACCGCTCCGGGCTGTGAGTGCGGCCTGTACGAGTGGGCCTGCCCTCTACGCCCCAGCTCTCTGCGTGAACGCACCCCCTCCGCGTGCTGTCCCGTGCCGAGGACCTCCAGGGATCCACCTGCGGTCCGTAGTGCACGGATCCCACCCGATCACCACGGAACCCAGGGCACGCCTGTGCCCTGAAGGGAGAGTCATGAACGTCGAACTGAAGACCGGTGTCCGCCCCGACGCCCCGCTGAAGACCGGTGTCCGCCCGGACGCGGCCCTCAAGACGGGGGTCCGCCCGGACGCCGCCTGATCAGCAACACCTCCACCCCCTTCTTTCCTGAAGCCTGGCCTGGGGCGGGCGCGCCTGACGGCGTGGCCCTTCCGGGGCCCGGCACCGGATGAGGGGACGGCCCCGGGGGTTCGGCAGCGCCGCGGCGCTGCCGAACCCCCGGGTGCCGGACCGGATAGAGCATCAGACCCTGCCAGGAGGAATCGGATGAGCAGCCGAGCTGCGCGGGCAGCACGCACCCCGGCGCCCCCACGCCGCACCCGCTACGGCACCGGAGCGTCGGGGTCGGCCCGCCAGGTGCTGGGACGAGAACTGATCGCGGACCTGGAGGGCCTGTGCGGCCGCCCGACGGTCGGGCTCTTCGACGTCCTGGTCGACGTCACCTCCATCGCCCTGGCCGCCGTGCTCGGCGCCTGGCTCGGACACGGGATCGCACCGGCGTTGGCCGTCTGCTACATCGGCGTACGGCAGCGGCATCTGTCGAACCTGGCCCACGAGTGCGTTCACGGAAAGCTGGCGGCCGGTCGGCGGGCGAACCGTTGGATCGGCTACACCCTGACCGCCCTGCTCGGTGACGGCTTCTTGCCCTACAAGATCACCCACGCCATCCACCACGCCGAGCTCGGATCAGCCCGCGACCCCATGTTCCAGTCGTATCTGGCCGGCGACATCCGCCGGGCCGGGCCGGAGCCCACCCGCCGGGATTTCGTGCTCAAGGTCATCGTCCGCAATGCCGTCTTCCGCCTGCCGAAGAGCGCGGTGCGCGCCCTGGTGACGAAGGCGCCGGAGGAGAGCGGGAGGGCCCCGGCTGCCCGAGGCCTGTTGTGGGGCGCCGCCCTCATCCTGTGCTGGTCCTTGGACGCGGTGGGCCCGTTTCTCCTGTACTGGCTGGTCCCGCTGGTCCTGGTCCGCCCGGCCGTCACCTGGATCACCGACCTCGGCAACCACGCGGGGCTGATCGAGAACCAGGACCTGCTGCTGCAGACCCGCGGCTGGTCCTCGCACTGGCTCACCCGCCACCTGCTCGGCGGGCACCTCGACGATATGAACCACCCGATCCACCACCTGTGCCCGCAGATTCCCTTCCGCCGACTGCCCGAGGCTACGGCCATGGTGCGCCGCGACCTGGACCGGTGGCCCGAAATCCCCTGGTGTAGCGGCTTCTTCTTCCGACGCCGCTCGACCCCCGATCAGCGGTGCGTGATCGAGGACATCATCGCGCGCCTCCCCGCCGCTCCCGTCCGCCCGGCCACGGCCGACGCCGCCTAGCCTCCGCGCAGGACCCCTGTCCGACTCACCGTCCGAGCCGCTGCGGGCGACCGCCTGCACGCGCCTGCCCCGGCTGCCGACCTGCTCGGCAGATGCCGCCAAGGAGGCGGCCCGCCATGACCACTGCCCTGCCTGTAAACAGCTTCGACGAGTGGAGCACGCTCCGCGAGGTCGTCGTCGGTCGCGCCGACCACTACAACGCGCACCACGTCGACACCTCCTTCAAGCTGTTCTACTACGACAACGTCGCGGCCGACACCGCGGCCGGCCAGACGCTCCTCCCGATCCCGCAGCAGTACGTCGAAGAGCTCAACGAGGACGTCGAGGGCCTGGCCGCGGCCCTGGCCGCCTGCGGCGTCACCGTCCACCGGCCCTCCGCCCCGGGCAAGGACACCGACATCCGCTCGCCCTACTGGGACGCGCGGGCCACCCCGGCCCTCAACGTACGGGACAACACGATCATCCTCGGCGACACCATCGTCGAGACCGCCCCGCACGTCCGCGCCCGGATCTTCGAGAACGACCAGCTCAAGACCATCTTCCAGCGGTACTACAAGGCCGGGGCGCGGTGGGTGAGCATGCCGCGGCCCGCGCTGGCCCGCGGCTCCCTGGACACCGCCTACTTCGACCAGCAGGGCATCGACGTCTCGGCCGTCATGGACGCCGACACGGCCCTGCCCATCGACGGCCTCGACCTGGAGATGATCTTCGACGGTGCGCAGTGCATGCGCCTGGGCGCAGACGTCCTGGTCAACGCCGCTAACACCAACCACATGCTGGCCCTGCGCTGGCTGCGCGAGGTCATCCCCGGACTGCGCTTCCACCTCCTGGACGGGATCGCCGACTCCCACATCGACAGCGTCGTCGTACCGCTGCGGCCCGGCCTGATGCTCCTGCGCGCCCCGCAGTACCTGTCCTACCTACCCAAGGCCATGCAGGCGTGGGACGTCATCTACCCGCCGGAGATGAACGAGTCCGCGTTCCCCGACTACAGCGCCTTCGGCTTCAACATCGCCAGCCGCTACATCGACATGAACGTCTTGTCGATCGACGAGAGCACGGTCGCCGTCAACTCCCACTACCCGGAGCTGATCCAGGTCTTGGAGGGCCGCCGCTTCACCGTCGTCCCCGTGGAACACCGCCACCGGCGGCTCGCGGGCGGCGGCTTCCACTGCTTCACCCTCGACACGGTCCGCTCCGGCGGCCGCGAGGACTACCTGTGCTAGCGCTCCCGCCCTCGGGCGGCACCTTCCCGTTCGCCGGCTGCACCCCCGCAGCGCTGACCGTCAGGAGATCGCGTGAACACCCTCTGGCCTCCCTCCCGCGCGTTCTGGAGCCGGGAGTTTCCCGAAGCGACCAACAACCGGACCACCGCGTACCTGTTCAAGGGGATCATCCCGTCCTCCGCCGCCAGCCCCCAGGACGCCCTGGCCGGCCTGGAGTCGCTGCGCCGCGCACACGCCGCCGGAACGCAGCACGCCGCGCGGGCCCGCGTGTACGTCGGCGAGGACCGGCACGACGAGCTCATCGAGACCGTCCTGGCCAAGGACGGCTGGGACGACGGCGAGTTCGTGCCGTGGATGCAGTCCCTCGTCGGCGCCAAGCGCTTCAGTCTCGTCCTCAACAACCTCGAGACCGCCTCCCCCCAGCTGGCCGCCGGTCTCGGCGAGTTCCTGCGCTCCCTCTACGAGGGCTGGGGCGTGCCCATCGGCGGCGCCGAGCAGGTCGCGTTCGCCGGAAACTACTCCGGGACCGCCTTCGGGGTCCACGAGGGCGCCGAGGACGCATTCCTGTGCCACCTGGGTCCGGGCGTGAAGGACTTCTACTGCTGGTCGCAGGAGGACTACGTACGCCTCACCGGCAGCACGGCCCCCCTGTTCGGGGACTACCAGTGGCTCCTGCCGCACGGTCAGCGCTTCGTCATGAAACCCGGCGACGCGCTCTTCCTGCCCAAGCGGGTCTTCCACGTCGGCCGGCAGAAAGACTTCAGCGTCTCGGTGGCCGTCAGTCTGTACACCTACCCCGACGACCGCATCCTGCGCCTGTCCGTCCTTCCCGAACTGCTGGAGCGGGTGCTCGGCGAGGACCCCGACAACCCCATGGGCACGCAGTCGCCCCTGCACGCCGCCGCCGCGGGCAGTGCACCGGCCGCCGCCCGCCTAACCGAGCGGGCCCGCACCGCTCTTGCCGCCGCCGGCGACCAGCTCGAGCAGACGGTCGCCCAGCACGTGGAAGGTCGCTGGATGGAGCTGGAGAGCAACGGAGGCTGGGAGAAGGTCGCCAGTGACCTCGGCCGCATGGAAGCGGCCGCCGCGTTCGACGTCGCCCAGCTGCGGCCCGGCGCGACGGTGACCATCCCCGCCCCCTACCAGCTGCGGATCACCGGCTCCCAGCAGGCATACCTGCGTGGCGTCGCCGTCACCTGCGACACCACCCCCCTGACCGAGGCCCTGGTCGGCGCCCTCAACACGAACACGCCTACCGCCCTCCCCGACGACGACGCCGTGCGCGAAACCCTCGCCGCGCTCGGCGCCACGGGCGGCATCCACGTCATCACCGGCCCGAACGCCCCGGAGGCACACGCATGAGCACCGGCACTTCCCTCGTCGACGCCTACCTCAAGGCCAACCCCGAGACCCGGATCGCGATCGCCCGGACCCTGCAGGGCACTCTCACCGACGGCACCGTGCTCGTCGACAGGCACCTCAAGCCGATGATCGACACCGTGTACGGGCAGATCCGCGACCTCGTCGCCCCCGGACAGCTCACCGCGGCGCAGGCCCGGATGTACATCGCGGAGCTGTCCGTCTTCGCTCGCTACAACGCTGCCTACCTCCGCCAGGCCACCGCGTCCGTCGCGGGCTATTGCCCCGCGCTCGCGCACGAGCTCTACCGCAACTTCCTGGAGGAAGGCGGCGAGCCCGGCAAGGTACCCGCGCACTACGTCCTGTACTCCGCCGCGCTCCTGAGCGACCTGGACCTCCTCGTCGTCGGCCACGTCCCCGAGCCCGAGACGCTGATGCTGATGTCCCTGCATGAGCGGATGGTCAACTCGCATCAGGCGAGCGCGATCGCCGGCGGCTACTACGCCACCGAGGGCGTCGCCATCGCCGAGACGGAGATCCTGCGGGAGGTCACTGACCGGTACGGCGAGCTGACGGCCGGCGTGAGCGGCAGCAAGCTGGAGAAGCTCGACTTCTACTACCGCCTCCACCTCGACGACGGCCACGAGGCGGCGCAGGTCGGGGGACTGAGCGTGGAGGCCGCGCACGTGGAGGGCCTGGCCTACTTCCTTCGGAAGAGTGAACTCTTCCACCTGGACCTGGCCCAGGCGCTGACCGGCTTCCTGGAGATCCTCAAGGGAATGGCACAGTGGTGGGCCCAACTGGCCGACCGCGCAAAGGACATCACCTGATGAACGCCACTCCCGCCGAGGATACCGAAGGGCGGATCGTGCGGACTGGAGGCTGCCGCTGCGGCCTGATCCGCTTCACCGTCACGGGCCCGGCGGACTACCCCCACACATGTAGTTGCCCGGACTGCCAGAAGCTCGGCGGCGGACCGATGATGTGGTGGGCCGGCTTCCCCCACGACCAGATCACCTGGTCCGGCTGGGACAAGATCCGCTGGTTCGAAACCTTCAAGGGGGAGGCCAAGCGCGGATTCTGCCCCGACTGCGGAACCCGCATCGCCGCGATCGACAGCAACATCCCCGACCTCGGCATCAACGTCACCACCCTCGACAACACCACCGGCGCCGACCTCGTCCCCGTCAACCAGTCCTTCCGAGAGACCGCCGTGCACTGGCTGTCCCAGGTGTCGAACGCCCAAGCCAGCACGACCGGCTGACACACGGGGCCTGGGTGTCCGACAGTCCTGACCGTTCGGATACCCAGGCCCTGCCCGGGCACCGCGTGCCGCTGCGGCCCTGCCGCCCGAACCGCCCAGCCCAGGAGAACCGCCGTGCTCATACCCCAGGCCACCACCGAATACGGAACCCTCCGCACCGTCGCCATGCGCCACGCCGGCGACCACGTCCGCGACCTCACCGACCCTCACACCGACCCCGTCTTCGACCGCCAGCAGACCACCAGCACCTGGAGCGACTACCAGCCGAAGAGGGTCCGCGCCCAGCAGGACGCCCTGATCCACCTGCTGCGCGACCGCGGCACCGAAGTGATCCTCCTTGAGGACGCGCCGGGCTGCACGGCACAGCACTACCCGCGCGACCTCGGCTTCGTCATCGACCACACTCTCGTCCTCGCCCGGCTCAACTCCGCGCACCGTCGGTCCGAGACCGATGCACTCACCCGGCTCTTCCCCGGCAGCCCCCATGTCGTCCACCTGCCTGAGGGGACCATCGAAGGCGGCGACGTCGCACTCCACGCCGGAACCGTGCTGGTCGGCCTCAGCGAGGAGACCTCTCCTGCGGGCGCCCGAGCGCTGCAGCGGGCCCTGACCGCCGGCGGCGTTGCCCGGGAGGTCAGAACGCTCTCTTTCAGCGTTCCCGGGATCGTGCACCTCGACGACCACTTCAACATCGTCGCCCCCGGCACCGCGCTCATCCACCGCACCGTGTTCCCGCCCGCAGAACTTGCCTGGATCGAGCAGCACTTCGACCTGATCGACGTGAGTGACACCCAGGCCCTGGCCGTCCAGGCGAACGTCCTCGCCGTCGCCCCGGGAACGGTCGTAGTCGCGGTCGGCAGCGACCGCATCACCGCGCAGCTGTCCGCGCGCGGCATCGAGGTCCTTACCGTCGACTACTCCGAAGTCACCCGGATCCCCGGATCCCTGCGCTGCACCACCCTCCCGCTCATCCGCGACTGACCCGCCCCGGCCCTCACCGCGCCCGGCACCGGCAGGCCACTCGCGCCCACGACCTGTGCCGGGCCGATGAGCACTCATGCCCCCGGAACTCTGGAGCTCTCCGTGTCCGACCCGCTGGTGTCCCTGCTCGTGGCCGTCCCCGCCGTGGTGCTCGCCTGCCAGGCCGCCGGCCGGGCCGTCCGCTACATCGGACAGCCGCCCGTCATCGGCGAGATCCTCGCCGGGATCCTGATCGGCCCTTCCCTGCTCGGCTGGCTCGCCCCCGGCATCCAGCAGCACCTCCTCCCGCCGTCGCTCCTCCCCGTCACCTCCGCTCTCGGCAGCCTTGCCCTGCTCGCCTTCCTGTTCCTGATCGGCCTCGAGCTCGACCTCCGCTCGCTGCGCACCAAGCGCCGCTCCGTCATATCCGTCAGCCTGGGCGGCCTCCTGCTGCCCCTCGCCCTGGGCAGCGCACTCGCCACCGCCATGTACCCCCACCTGGCGCCGCCCGGCGTGGACCGGCTCCCGTTCACCCTGTTCGTCGCCGTCGCACTCGCCATCACCGCGTTCCCCGTCCTCGCGCGGATCCTCGCCGACCTCGGCCTGGAAGCCACCCCCTTGGGCGCCTTCGCCATGGCCTGCGCCGCCGTCGACGACGCCCTGGCCTGGTGCCTGCTCACCGCCGTCATCTCCCTGAGTACCTCCGGGACACCGACGGCCGCCCTGACCACCCTCGCTCTGGCCGCAGCCCTGGCCCTCGCCCTCACCCTCCTGCGCCCGGCGCTCGCCGCGGTCCTCACCCGGGCCGGGCGCACCTCCGACGACCTGGTGCTCGCGGCCCTATTCGCTGGCCTGTGCCTGACCGCGTACGCCACCGACCGCATCGGCGTCCACCCGGCGGTCGGCGCCTTCCTCTTCGGCGCCGTCGCGCCCCGGGGCCTGCCCGCCGTCGAACGCGGCGCCGCGCGCCAGCGCGCGGTATTCCTGCCGCTACTGCTCCCGTTCTTCTTCGTCGACACCGGCCTGCACACCAACTTCTCCACGCTCCCGGCTGGCGAGTGGGGCTGGGGCGCGGCGATCCTGGCGGTCGCCGTCCTCGGCAAGTGGGGCGGAGCGGCGGGCGCAGCACGGCTCACGGGAGCCGACTGGCGGTGGTCGGCCGCCGTGGGCACGCTGATGAACTGCCGCGGCCTGACCGAACTCGTCGTACTGGGCATCGGCCGCCAACTCGGCGTCATCTCCGATGAGCTCTTCACCCTCCTGGTCATCATGGCCGTCGCCACCACCGCGGCCACCGCCCCGATCCTGCGCCGCCTTACCGGCCACGCCCCCCGAAAGTCCCCACTGGCGCCCGAGCCGGCCCCCGCAGATGACAAAGCGCGGGAGGCCGCCGGATGAACCCGGACCCGGTCCTCGACGCAGTACTGACCCGGCGGAGCATCCTCCATCTGACCGCACCCGCCCCCACCCGCACAGAACTCGAAGACCTCGTCCAGGCCGCGGCCACCGCACCCGACCACGGCCGGATCAGGCCCTGGCGGCTGATCCCCGTAACCGGGGACGAACGTGCCCGCCTCGGCGAGGCACTCGGTGAAGCCACGCCCCCCGAACACGCCCACCGCGCCTCCACCAAGACGCTGCGCGCCCCACTGCTCCTCACCATCGTTCACTGCCCCGCGCCCGACCACCCGCGCGTACCCCCGTGGGAGCAACTGGCCGCCACTACCGCCGTGATCACCACCTTCTCGCTGCTCCTGCACAGTCGCGGCTGGGGCTCGATCTGGCGCACCGGCTCCGCGATCGAAGCACCCCAGGTCCGCAAATACCTCGGCCTCGACTACGGCGAGCAGCTCCTGGGCTGGCTCTACATCGGAACGCCCCTACAGCCTGACGCCGCCCGGGCGTGCTCACTCCCTGACGTCCGCACCAAGATCAGCTGGGAGTACACAGACGACAACCGGTGAACGGCCCGCCCCGCCGGCCCGACCCTCCTGCCCGCGTTCCGGCCGCATCCGCACCGCGATCCCACCTCACCGAGGATCGCCCTCGCGTCGTGACGGCTCCGGACCCACTCATTCGCGCTGGCCGGGAATCCACGGGAACTGCAGCAGACCTCATCGAAAGGGAAGAAGAATGAGGGAAGTACGCGAAATCGAAGTTGACGGGGAAAGCATGCACGTCTTGGTGTGGTCGGAGCCGGAACGGCCAGACAAACCGTCCCTGTGGCCCAGCCTCGGCGAGTACCCCATCTACGACCCGCACCTCTACGCCACCATGACGACCGACGAGGAACGCAACAAGAGGTTCCGCTCCGCGCTTGGGCAGCTCGCGCCCGGCAAGCACGTCGTGGACATCGGGACCGGGCAGGACCTCCTCTGGGCCCGCGAAAGCGTTCAGGCCGGAGCCCGGCAGGTCACCGCAATCGAGGTAATCGACGATGCCTTCCGCCAAGCGGCAGTGAACCTCCCTTCCTACGACGTGCAGGACCGGGTCACACTGCTGCTCGGCGAATCGGCCAGCCTGGAGTTCGCGCCCAAAGCCGACGTGTGCGTGGCGGAGATCATCGGCTCCCTCGCGAGCGCCGAGGGCGCCGCCGCCGTTCTCACCGATGCCAAGCGCCGGCACCTGGCCCCCGACGGCGTGGTCGTGCCGCACCGAGCCGTCACGCAGGCCGCCGCCGGATGTCTCGCCGACATTCTCGGCGAGCAGCACGTGGCATTCGCAGCCGAATCCATCCCATACCTCCAGAGCATCTTTAGCTGGAACACGGCACCGTTCGATGTGCGCCTCCGGATCGAGAACGCGTCACCAGCCGCACTGGTCTCCGACAGCGCCGTGATCGAATCTCTCGACTTCAACGGCACGCTCCACACCGCGCAGGAGACGACCACACGGCTGACCGTCCAGCGCCCGGGCCGGATCGACGGCGTACTTACCTGGCTCCAACTCTGGTGCCTGCCCGATGAAGACCCGCTCGACGCACTGCGGATGAAGACCAACTGGGCCTCGATCTACTTCCCGCTGTTCGAGGCCCCCGTGCCGGTCGAACCCGGCGACACCCTGGACCTGACGTTCGGATCGACGCTTAGTGCAGACGGCGTCCACCCGGACTACCAGCTGTCCGCCACGCTGCGCACGGCAGGCGGGCACGCGCACCAGGGATCCCTGGAGTCTCCCCACCGCGGGGGTCCCTTCAGGGCGCAGCCGGCGTACAGGTTCCTGTTCCCGGCAGCCTGACCCACCCCTCGCACGGAAGTCGGCCACGGCCGGCGCAGCCGTGGCCGTGACTCTGAGCAGGGTGCCAAGGCCCGTGCCGCTGACCAGGCCGTCGCCAAGCGTGAGAGGGAACACGACGCCCGCGTGCAGGTGATCGCCACCGATCTCCTGACCGAGGCCGTTACCGGCAAAATGATTCCGGCACCCTGCCGCTGCGGCGTCTCCGTCCGCCACGCCAACATCAACTTGTGCGCGACCTGCATCCGCGGCGAGCTGACCGCGCGCGGTGAGTCCGACGTGCCCGAGGCCCCCGCCGAAATCGCGGAGCCGGTGCCAGCCGCGCCCTCCCGCAAGAAGGGCGGTCGCCCGCCCGAGTTCAACGCCGAGCAGCTGGCCGCCTTCATTGCCCGCCAGGACGCAGGCGAGACGGCCGCGCTGTGTCGTGAGACCGGCGTCGGTGCGTCCACCACGAGCACCGCCCTCAAGCGCGCCCGCGAGGCGGCCCACCGAGATGTCCGCCTCCAACCACTTCACCCAGCACGCCCCTGGCCTGGCAGCCTGGCAGCCTGACCGCCTGTTCCGGCCCGCTCGCGAACGTCACGAGCTTCGCGCGAGTGGGCCGGTGGGGGTGAGGTCGCTCAGAGGCGAGAGAAGGGCTTGAGAAAGCGCAGCAGCTCGCGCAGCACTTCAACGGCCCGTCCTGCCCGCTTCGTGTCCGGGTGCAGCACCGCGACGAAGACGCAGAGGGCAATGAGAGTGAGGGGAACGAGGACGACAACAGCAAGCAGCCACATGGGCATGGACAACTCCACAGGAGATGGAAGTGTCCCGCCGCCTACGTCTCGCCTGCCGAATCGGCTTCGTAGTGCTGGGATGTGCTGGCTTCAGAGAACCTGATCCACGTAGCAACGCTAGGGCTCGGGCACGACCCACGGTGCGCGTTCTCCACAATCATAAACGGGACTTGACCCGACGCTGGGGAACTCTTGCGGTTCGTTCCTCCTGCCGTCAGAAGAGACGGGGCGTCTCGCCTTGAGGCTTGCCCGCCCTGACCTCCTCCTCGCAGGGCAGGAACAGAACCCCGCCGAGCTCCACCTGGCGCTCGGAGCCGTGGCACAGGATCAGGTCAAGCTCGCGGTGGCGCGGGCGAGGATGCTTGTGGTCGACGACCCGGCGGGTGTCCGGGTTCACCGCGACGGACCGTCGGCAGACGGAACAGTTGATTCGAGGCCATGCGGGCATGACGAGCTTCCCTTCGTAGAGGGTGCGGTGACGTGACCACAGCCCCGAGAGCCGGGGTGTGTTGGGAGCGTAGGACCGTGCGGCGAGGCAGGCGAGAGGTGTGTGCTGAAGTCCGCCATAGACGCGTTGTTGCAGGTGAAAGGTGAGGCAAGGTTCCGCAAGGCAACGCAAGATCGAGCAGGATCGAAATATCTCTAAATATCTCTAGGTCGTGGGGGCCGAGACTGTCCGGATCTGGTCAGTTGCTTGCGGCTGGCCCGCACGGAGAAGTCCTTGGCCATGGCGAAGATCCTTCCCGTGAAGGCGTGACCGTGGCGGGAGAAGATACCCCCTCCGGTGCAGGTGGGATCTCCATGATCGGCCCGAATTGTCAGTGGTGGCGGGTATGTTGCGCACCAAGGCGAGCGCGGGGAGGGACAGTGTCGGAGCGGCCAAGCAGGTCCGGGGCGAACACATCGGCCGGACGGACCTACGACGAGATCATCAACGACGATCGGGCACCGGAGGAAGACAAGCGGCGGGCGAAGGCCGACTCGCTCCTTGGGCACATGGCCGCCCTGCTCTTCCAGCGCGGACACCTCCAGCTGGTGCAGCAGCTCCGGCAGGTCCGCGCAGCAGAGATCGAATATGACCCACAGGACCAGACCATGGACCTCTGGTTGGACTTCGACCCTGCGGATTTCGCGGGCTTGTCCGAGAGCGCTCAGGATGATCTCCGAGAGATCTTTGAACGGGTGTCCCGCCGGCTGGCCTATGGCATCGACTGGATCGGGTTTCGCGAGACGATGCCGAGCGTCGGGCCCGACTGGCGGGAGCAGCTGGACGGCAACCGGCCGACGAACCAGGCTCGGCGGGCCATGCCGGAGAAGCCCAAGTTCCTTGAGGACCGCCTGGCCTTCACGAACGCCGGGGAGATGCGGGTATACCGGGCCTTGAAGCACTTGCAGGAGAAGGAGCTGCCTCCCGAGGAGACCATCTCGATCTTTCCTCTCCCCTTCGGAAGGGTCCCCGGTCGAACGTGCGAGCCCGACGTCGTCGTTGCCTACAAGGGCCGCGCTGGCGTGTTGGAGATTGACGGCCCGCACCACCGAGTGCGCCGGGCCGTGGACACATCCCGAGACCACCTGTTCAGGGACGCGGGGTTCGCCTTCGTGGATCGCATTACGGTTGAGGCTGTGGACAACCCGGAGGAGCTGATGGCGTCGCTGAAGCGGTTCCTGAGGCGCCTTCGCGAATCTGGTTGATCAGCCGTCAAAATAAGCGGAGGGGAAGGATGCCCACAGCAGCGGAGCGCCAGTTCCATTCGGACATGGTGGCCGGCGCTCAGCGCCTCAAACGAGAAATCGGCTACAACCCGGTGCGTTTTACGCAAATGCTGGGGGAGATTGGAGGCGTCGCGACGGCCAAGCAGCTACTGCGAGGGCGGGACGCCTCGGACGGGTTCACGACTCTCTGGAATGCCCGTCGGCTGGATGTCAGTGTTGAGGCGTTTGTTCTTCTGCCTTGGTACGAGGGACTGTTCACTGACGCTGAACGCGATACGGCGAGGCGGCGTCTGGAGGCGCACGAATTTGATGTCGCTCGGTATCTCGGTGACACCGTGAGCAGCCCTCCCTCTTGGGTGTCGGACTCGGTGAACGAGGAGGGCGCTGCACGCGACACGTGCTGATCATCAGCATGGCGAGACCGGCCGTCACGCAGACACGGGCTCTGTCAGATCGCGTGGCGCTCGGGAAGTCGGCGACGGCCTCCCACATCCCGCCGACCTCCCCGCCGTCGCCGAGAAGCTGGAAGAGGCGGGTGGCGAGGTCAGCCTGAAGCAGTAAATCCCAGAAAAATCCTGAGCCGCCCTCTTCACACACTGAGCTTCTTCGAGTTGGCCACCGATCGGGTGATGGTCGTGAAGCGCAACGAACGAGGCCCTCGAGCTGTTGATCGAGATGTCTGACGTCTCAATCACGTTGCTCGGGGGGCCTCGTTGGTCATCCATCCTGCCGCACTTGACCTGCCGCATGCGCTCGTGGAGTGGGTCGCCATGCTGGTTGTCACTCGTGAGGGCGACCGGCGCTGCAAGCTCCGTCCGTCCCAGCGGGCGATGGTGGCACTGGTGTACCTGCGAGAGCACACCACTTTGGCGAGGATCGCAGCCGGGTTCGGGATCAGCGAGTCCACCGCCCATGCCTACATCAGCGCGGTCGTCGACCTGCTCGCCGCGCGTGCGCCGGGTCTGCTCAAGACGCTGCGCGAGCATGATCCCGACTTCGTCCTGCTCGACGGAACCCTCGCCGAGTGCGACCGGGTCGGCGACGGCCGGGCCGACTACTCCCACAAACACCGGCGCCACGGCGTGAACGTGCAGGTCGTCACCGACCCCTGCGGCCGGCTGCTGTGGCTCTTGCCCGCCCTGCCGGGCCGCACCCACGACCTGACCGCCGCCCGCACTCACCGGATCATCCGGATCTGCGAGCGCCAGGGCGTTCCCATTCTGGCCGATCTCGCCTACCAAGGTGGCGGGCCGTGGCTGGCGACCGGCATCAAACGCAAGCCACTCCAGGACCTCACTCCCACTGAAAAGACCCTCAACCGGGCGCTGGCCGCAGCACGAGCGCCCGTTGAACGCGGTGTCGCGATCCTGAAGTCCTGGCGGATCTTCCGCAGGTCCCTGTGCAGCCTCAACCGCATGACGTCAATCGTCAAGGCCATCCTCACGTTGGAGCGGCAGCGCTGAAGATCCTTAGTGAGCGCTTCGTCTGGCGATGACCGCCACATGAAGCGCTCACGCGGAACCGAAACCCCTGGGGTCAGTCCTGATCTTGGCTGTACTGGGCCGCGTACCAACTGGAGTCGATGGCGGGGTTGCGCAGCGCCCCCCAGAATCGGTCGTCAGGTATCGGTGGCAGGGGCTGATTGCCCAGGTCCGCATGCAGATCCGCACGCCAGTCGAGAGTGAAGTGACTCCGGGTCTCCGCGCTCTCGCACACGGACCTGTACGGGGACCCCCAGATCCCGAGGGCTATCTTCTCCGCGGCCCACCTGCGCGTGTGGTCTCGGCCGGTGTCGGCCTGTGCGAGCACCGCGCGGAGTCGCAAGGCGAGCGGGCCGGTCTGGTCAGGCTGCGGCAGGGCCACACCGCACTCCCACGCGTCCAGGGCTGTCTTGACCTCCGGGTAGTTGTTCAGACCCGTTTCGACCGCCAGTCTGCGCAGCTGCTTCCGCGCGGCGTCGACCACCTGCTCATACGGCAGGACTGCGATCAGCGCACCGAGTTCCTCATGCCCGTCCAGGTGGCTCACGTGGAGGAGGTCGGTGGGACTGTAGGACAGGTCCAGCTCTGGCAGCTGCTCATCCGGTGCGGGAAGGGGCTCGTCGGCACTGTACTGCGGCCTGGCAGGCGGACGCGCCTCCCAGAACAGCCGGCCGTTGAAGGTGACGACACCGGCGTCCTGGCCGCGCTCAAGCGTGCCGGCCAGTTCGGCCAGATACTCACCCAGCGAGTCGGCCTGCCCGAAACTGGTGCCGGTCTCGTCGAAGAACCGTCCGATCACACCGAAGGAGTCCCGCCCGGTACGGCAATCCATCAGAAGACCGTCCGACGTCACGTCGTAAGAACCGAACTTCACGTAATCGTGAAGCCAGTAGCCCTCGGTCTCCCCGTCGAGGCCCTGGTCGATGCCGCGCATGAACCCGGTGTCCCCGAGGATTCCGCTCACTCCGAGCAGCCGGTCGCCCGTGCTGAAGCGGAAAGCCTCAGGTCCCTCCAGCGCCCCGTTGTGCCGGAGGAGTGAAGCGACCAGGTCCGGAGGAAAGGTGACCCCCAGTTCCTGTTGCGCTGCTGCGATCTCCTCGCCGTCTGCAGGCGGCCGAAGCGTGGCAAACGTGCGGGGCGCGTGCTCGCGCAGCCACGCGTCGATGCGAGTCCATGAGTCCTGGACCAGGTCTGATGTCATAGGGCCGACCTTAGAACCAGCGGCTGACAACAGCTTGATCGTCGCTCACCGGCCTTGCCGCCGGGTTGGCGTTCAGGCCGGCAAGCTTCGAGCGGCCCCTTGTCCCGGCTCACCAAACTGCTGACACCGGATGCTGCAGCCGCCCACTCGACACTGAAGCGCTCAGTCGCAATCACCCGATCGGTGGCCAACTCGAAGAAGCTCACTGAAGGGGGCGGCTCGGCCGTTGCTGCATGCTGCTGGACTTCGACTTTGATGTCGGACAGACGCCACCTCATAGGGCAGCCTCCTTTTGCTGACGGATTTGTAATTACCGGGGGCAGCCCGGATGTCCCACGCCAGCGCTTCCCAGATTCCCGCGCCCGCCGCTGCCCCTCCCGGGGCTGATGGCGGGCGCCGGCGGTGTGTCTAGAAGTCGTCGAGGGGCTGGCCGGCAGTGAGCCGCGTGATCCGCGCGGCCAGCCGCCGGCTGACCAGCATCCGCGCAGCCTCCTCGGCCCGCTTCGCCTTCTGCTCGTACACGGCGAAGTCCCCACCCAGCCGGGCCAGCTCCGCCCCCGTGATCAGCAGCTCCACCCGGTCACGCACACGCTCGCACGGCATGCCCTCAGCCTCCTTCAACGCCAGCAGGCCCGCGTCGACCAGACCTGCACCGGCGAGCGCCCACGCTGCCTGCGCCTCCAGCTCGAACCGGTCGAACCACGACAGCCACTCCACCGCCGAGGATGCCCTGGCCCGGTCGAAGCCGTCCCTGGCGCGCACGACCGCGGCGATCGTCTGCTCCGGATTCTTGTTGAAGGCCCACGCTCTCGCCTCGGTGATGGCGGAGTAGGCCCGCACCAGCGGCGGTGCCCCCTCGCCGGCGAGGACGGCACTGCGGGCGTGCGTGAGGACTTCCCGGCGGTCGCCCTGAGCCGCAGCCAGCCTGGTCTGGTGGATATGTACTCGCGCGATGCGGGCGCGGTCACCGATCGCCTGAGCCAGGCGCATCGCCTGCAGGTCGTAGCGCTGTGCGAAGCCGGGTAATTGATCGTCGTACGCCATGCTGGCCATGGCCAGAACCGCATCCGCCACGCTGCCGTAGAGCCGCTTCCCCGCCTTCGCCGAGAAGTACCCGTTGAGCAGCGGCACGGTATGCATGGCCAAGAAGGCGGCGAAGACCGCGCGGAACTTGCCCCCACCGTGCTGCCCATCGAGAGCGCCGTAGAGCCTGGTCTGGTCTTCGAGGAGCATGATGTCCGCGGCCGTCACCTTGTAGGTGCCGCGTCCAGCGATCTCCGGGTCGGGCGGCATGACGAGGGCTTCCCGGGAAGCGAGTCCGAACACCCCCGGGAAGAACAAGGTCTTGATCAGGGTCGGGTCACGCAGAGCGTCGATCTCCCACAACCTCGCCAGCGTACGGGTCGTGTGCGAGAGGTCCGCGTACTGCAAGGACTCGGTCGCGATGTCCGTGGTGTCCGCCGGCCACCCCAGGCTCTGCGGAGTGACCTGCTTGTTCAGCGCGGACGACAGCACGTGGCAGGCGGCGGCCGCGAGGGCCGGGCTCGGTGTGGTGTCGCCCGAACACCATCGCGCCACGGTGCTCGGTGCGACCGTGTGCGGCAGGTTCATGGCCTGACAGTGCGCGAACACCCGACGAGCAAAGCCTCTCACCGACCAGTTCAGCTGGACCAGGTGCTTGTGTATCGCCTCGTTGCGACCGCTGGCCTTCGCCGCACCGGACCGCGCCATGGCTACCTCACAAGTCGAGTCCGAACAGGTCATTGCCTTCCGGACGCCGCAGATCGGCGTCGCGCGGCTGAGCGCTCAAGGTCACGGCGACGGGTCAGGCGTCATCCCAGGTCCCCGCTGAGAACGGTGGGTCCGAGAGGTGGCGGACAGGGGAGGCCCACAGGGCCAGGGCGGTGACCGAGAGGATGACGGTGCCGGTGAGCAAGGTCGCCCACACCTCGGCCACGGAAGCGAGTGCGCCTGCGGCGAGGGCGGCGAGGGGCCGGCTGCCGGCGACGAGCCAGGTCGCGGTCTGCTGAGTGCGGGCTGGAGGGGCGGCGGGCAGATCTGCTCGCGTACGGCCCGCACGTTGGCGGTCGCGCAGGCGGCTGCCGCGAGCTGGAGCGCCCCGGCCGCGGCCAGGACGACCAGCCACAGAGGGCCCGGGCCCGCCATCAGCAGCGGTACTCCCATGACCGGGTAGACCGCGATGCTGGTGATCAGGGCCGGCCCAGGCCCAAGCCTGCTGGCGAGGCGGGGAGATGCGAGGGCGCCGGCGAGGTATCCGGCACCGGATATGCCCATGATCACGCCGAGGCCAGTGGGACTCACCTTGACCACGGTCAGCAGGTACCAGGCCGAGAATGTCGAGATCACGCCCGCGCCGACGCCGGTCCCGCCAAGGCACAGTGCCAAAGGCCGCAACACCGGATCGCGCGCGACGTAGCGCACCCCTTCCCACATCTCGGTGGTGAGCTTGGTCCGCCGCTCGCGCACGGGTGGGGCGGAGTGGGTGGGGATTCGGCTGTTGCACCATGCCGAGACGAGATAGGAGACGCTGTCCAGGGCGACCGCCCGGGCGGCCCCGGCGGTGGCGAGGACGGCGGTACCCACATACGTCCCGGTGGTTGATGCTGCGCCGTGTGCCGCTTCCTGACGTGAGGTTGCCTGGTGCAGCAGGGCCGGGGCGACGAGCTGCGGGAGGATCACGCTGGCCGCGGCCTGGTGGAGCACGGTGACGGTCCCAAGCAGCACCGCGACGGCGTACAGAACCGGCATGGACAGCGTCCCGGCGGCCGCTGCGGTGGGGACCGCCGAGACCAGGCCAGCCGCCGCGAGGTCGGTGGCGATAAGAACTGGCTTTGTCGGATACCTGTCGGCGAGCGCCCCGGCGGGCAGCGTCATCAGCAGATTCGGGGCCTGGCTCAGCAGGTAGAGGTGTGCGACCTGGGTCGGGGTGGCGTGAAGATGGAGGACCGCGAGTACCGGCAGGGCCACGGCGTGCACGGAGGTTCCGATCAGGCTCGCGGCTTCGCCCGTCAGGTACGTGGCGAAAGTCCGGTCCCCGCGCAGCGATGGGCGTGTGACCGGCTCTTCGGGGCTCGTGTTCTTGGCGGGCGGGTCCGTGACCGAGTGCCGACCGTCGGGGCGGGGAAGAGGTGGCATGCCGATTCCTCCGCTCACGCCTGGACCCGGGCACGAGTCGGCGGTCGGGTCGGTCCGTCCGGGCGGTGCCGCTTCGCGAGGACGGCGTGAAGGAGGAGGGGCGCGGTGTAGATCCGGTCTTGCCTCCAGCGGATCCAGCCCGGGGCGGCATCGGGTCGGGGTGCGGGCGGCAACGTGAGCGTTGCGCCGGCGCCGATGTACCGCGCAAGCGGGGGCCAGGCGGGATCGCCGGACTCCTCCGGCAGGAGGAACCCCCAGGCGTCGCCGAAGGTGAAGACCGCGCCAACTGGGTACAGGCCAGCCAGCGCGTCCAGACGGGCGACGGCCTCGCGAGCGTGGTTCTCGGGGACGAGCACGATGTCGAAGCCGTCCAGGAGCACCGGCCCTGGCCCGGCCAGCGTCAGGGTGTCCGCCAGCAGGGCGGTCCCGCCATGGGCGAGTTGGTCGCCGTGGGCATTCATCGAGGACTCTCCAGGGTGGATGCGAAGTGCGACGGCAGCGTGACCTGGTCGGCGCACAGCAGCCGGGCCCGGTGCCGGTACAGCCACGCCGTGATCGTTTCGACCGATTGCTTCTGGTCCTCCAGCCCGGTGGCGGAGGGCAAGAGGTCGGCGGTGGAGCGGACGACGAGCAGCTGCACTCGCCCTTCTTCGATGTCGTCGCGGAGTTGCGCGAAGACGGGCCGCTGGTCGAGAGGCCATCCACGCGTGGCCACGTCATGGCGACGGACGGCGACGTGCCGACAGTGTCGAGCGCTCGCAACCTCCAGCCGCTCGTGCTCGCCCCAAGGCGACTGTTCCGTTTCCAGGTGGAGATATGTGGCCGCCACGGTGTGCCGGGCCAGGAGATCCTGCGTGATCCGCACGGTGTGCTCCAGCGCTCGAACGAAGGCGGGCGCCGGGCGGGAGGGGTTAGCCGGGGTGATCTCCTCCAGCCACACCCGCGCCTCGGCGACCGTCTGCCCGAGTTCATGTGGGAGCGGCACCGCTTCGAGGAAGTGCAGCACCAGTCGCAGCTGTTGGAGTAGCTCCTCGACCCGTCGGACCCGGAGGTGAGCCTCACCGTCAGTCGTTCCGGCGGGGTGCAGCTGCTGTGTGGGGCGGGTGGCCGTTCCTGTCGCACAGCCGGACGTAGTGACCTGCCGCTTGGCCCCCGCGGGCCGTGCCGGCATCCGGTATGGCTCCCTCACGTGTGCCCCGCTCACCGCTGGCCCCTGCCGTCGTGCTCCGGGAGATGTCCACCGTCGAGATCGTGACCAGCCCGGTCAGTGCCTCGTACGGCTGCGGGGCTCGGGAGGTGGCCGTGGCTGGCGGAGCGGACGGCGTGGCTGAATGCGGCCATCCGTTGCCCTGCGCCGGCTCGGGCCGTTTTGGCTCCCGTCTCGTCCACCGCCGGACCGTGGTGCTGCGGCTCGTCGGAGGCGGTCGGCTGGACAAGGAGTCGTCCGGGGAGATGCAGGACGGCGCGGACTCCGCCGCGGTGATGCGGGTCCAGCCACACCTGGAATCCGTGTCGCCGGGCGAGGGCGCCAACCGCGATGAACCCGAACTGTGTGCCCAGCGCGGCAAGGGGCAGCCGGTGGTGCCCAGGCAGCACCGCGGCCGCCCGCTCGTAACCCTCCGGGATCAGCATGGGACCGACACTGTCGACGATGATGTTGAGGGCCCCCGGCGCTTCCATGAGCCACACCGAGACGGGGCTGCCGGGACTCGAGTGCCGACAGCCGTTCTCGACGAGCTCGGCCAGGGCGATGGCGATCGGCTCGGCCACCCGCCCCCGGACGAATTCGTCTCGCCGGTTGGTGACCTCCACCCGTTGGTAGTCCTGGACGCGAGACTTCGCACCGCCCAGCACCTCCATCAGGGGGAGGTCCGGGCGCGGGCTGTTCACCTCCTCGCCCATCAGGACGCCGATGAGATGCAGCCGCTGGGCCAGCAGGGTTGCCCCGTGGTCGACGGCGAAGGCGTGAGCGAGAACCTCCTCGTCCGCGACCTTCGCCAACAGTCGGAACATCGCGCTCTGCTGTCGAGCCGTCAGGGCCAGCAGCGGCCTCAAGAGGGCCCGGACTTGTGCGTGGGCCGACTCCTCGGTCCGGGTCTCGACATCGCGCACGAAGTCGGAGGTCTGGCGCAATGCCGCTTGTACGGCCCTGCCGAACGGAGTGGAGGCCAGCTGCGGCTCAAGCAGATGTCCGGCATGCGTCAGGTCTCCTGAGCCGGGGATCGCCATGAGGGCGGGCAGGCGAACGGCCGCCAAGTGCATGGCTTCCTGATCGCGGACCTTGATCTCTTGGCCGAGGGCTGCGCTGTGCTCCCGGCTCTCCTGCAGCGCCTTGTTGGCCCGTATGGCGGCCCGCCGGAAGTACCAGGTGCCTGCGGAGGCGGCAGCCAGACCGGTCGGTGCCACGGCCAGCACCACGTCGTTCAGGACCGCCATGTCAGTTCCTCACGGACGAGGGAGTGAATACGAAAGACGAGGTCGGATCGAGCCCCGGCGACAGGCTGGGGCCGCCTGTGATCACGAGACGGCTCCTACCGGATCCGTGACGCCGTCATCCTGGGCGTGTCCCTGACCAGGAGCGATCGGCCCCGGTAGCGGGATCCACGTTGCGCGCAGGGCATCGGCCAACAGGCGCGGGTCGAGCAGATTCCCGGACCCGTCGGGAGGCACCGACCAGAACCGAGGGAGTCTCGCCGCGTGCCCAGGCATCGGGCAGCGCAGCTGCTCCCCCTGGGCCCCGGTAAGGAGGACACCGCCTGGCACGTCACGGCCATCGTGGAGGAGCGGATGCACCAGGAAGGCTCGGAAGTGGCCCGCGTTCAGGACGGGTCCCGCCAGTTGATCTTGGTCCGTGAGGCGTTCGACGGCCCTGGCCGCCGCCGTCTCGGGGACGCGGACGACATCGAAATCGACTCCGATTGGGATGGCCCCAAGGGGGCTCCGCGACCACGGATTGTGGGTCCGGGTGGGCCGAGGGAACCCGGCTTGCAGCGCTAGCCAGCGGGCTCCCGGAGACAGATGGGGTGTCATCCGCGCACCGCACTCTCGACGGCGACCGCATCGTGCGGGAGTGCCGCGTCGCCAGGTCGGGCAGCCAGGGGCTCGAAGCCAGCACCTTCCCCTGATGGAAGCCGGCGGACACCATGAGCTGACGTCACCACGGAGCTGGAAATCGAGATCACGCGGTGACCTCCGCCGACTTGCCTACCGCAGAAGGGGAAGGCCGTTGGGGCGGGTAGACGCCTCCGTCCGGTGCCAGAACACCGGTGTCCTCGAAGGAGAGGACGCCATTGCACAGGAGGCTGCAGCCGATATCGGGAAAGTGGACGAGGACCTGTGCCGCTGCTCGGTCCGCCGCTTCAGCGGGTGGGCACTCCCGTCGGTGCATACAGGCCAGCCCGCTCCTGCCCATCTCAAGCAGGACTGATTCCACCTTCAGCGCGAAGCTGCGCAGATGGACGCGTGACTTCATGAAGCCTGCTGGCGTCTCGACGCGGGCCAGCTGTTGGGCCTCTTCGATCGCCGCGGACAGAGGGGTGCGAGCGGTGGGGGTGTCGGTCACCGACCCGAGCTGCATCAGGTGGCCGCGCAGGCGCATCACCAGGTCGTGTACGTCCTGGTCGCTCTCCACGGCCCCGGAGTCCTCGTTGAGGACAAGCGCAACAGTCTCTCGGGTGGCGACGGCTACCGACCGGGTGGCCAAGAGGACTCGTCCCGTACGGCCGGCCGCTGTGGCGTGCGTCAGATCGCCATAGTTCATGCGACACGCACCTCACAGTGGAAGGGCAAGTCGAGCTCCATCCAGACGGACTTCCCGCGGCCGTCGGAATCGGGCTCGACGCCCCACCGATCGGCGAGCGCGCGGACGAGCGTCAGACCGCGGCCGGTCTGCCGACTCCCCGACTCATGCTGCTCACGTGGCTGCTCATTGGACGGATCGTGCACGGCCACACGGAGCTGGTCGCCCGTCCATGCCGCGGTGACGGTCAGCTCGGTGCTCTCCGGCAGGCTGCGGCAGCCATGGACGACAGCGTTGGCCATGAGTTCATGAGAGGCCAGGGCGACGTCGTCCGCGATTTCCTCCAGGCCCGAGGCTTGGAGGCGAGCACGTAGCCTCCGCCGCACGGGCGCGATGGCTGCACGGTCGGCGGAAAACGAGGCCTCGAAGCATGCCGCGCCCGGCTCTCGTCCATCAGGACCGGCGAATGAAGATTCGGTCATCACGCACGCTTTCTGTGCCATCCGGGCCGCGCCCTCGCGCACACCTGGCGCAGGCGGCGCCGTCGAGCAGCAGGGCGTCCCCCACGCCAGGTGGTGCACGTTCATCGGCCGTTCCTCCTCGCCTGCCGGCGTGCGATCAGGTCTCGTCGCTACGCAGGCCCATGTGGATGAGGTCGACGATTTCCCTGCTCCCCAAGGAGGTTGGAGGAATATCGTCTTCACGAGAGAACCGCGTTCGATGCCGGGTTGGTATCCCGATCGGCACGCGGGTCCAATGCACGTTATGCAAGATCGTTTCGGGGACAGGGGCGCACCGTGGGGCGCACGCGCAACACGCGGCTGGAAGCCGCGATCCAGGAGCTGGGCCTGCCGCAGGCACGTCTGGTGGCCCGATTTCGAGCCATGGCGGCGGAGAACGGGGCCCACGAACTGGACACGACGAACCAGTCGTCCATCGCGCGCTGGATCGCCGGCACGCGCCCGAGCGGTCGGGCCCCGGCTATCTTGGCCGCGACGCTCTCGCGAGGTCTTGGCCGTACCGTCACCCTCGCCGACATCGGGCTCACCGCCGACGGGGGTGGCGAACCGCAGCCGCCCGAGTGGAGCGCCAACACGCTGACGACGCTGGTGGACCTCGGGGGCATCGACTTGGACATGGACCGTCGACGAGTGGTGGTTGGCTCGGCGTATTCCGTCGCGGGCCTGGCCCTCCCCTCCGAGTCGTGGTGGAAGGAGGCCGCCGAGCGCGCCCGCGCCCGCGCAGCCATGTCGGTGCACACCGTCACCGCGCAGGACGTGAAGAGCGTCCGGGAGATGACCGTCTTCTTCTCCCGGCGCGACCAGCAGCGCGGCGGCCGCGGCGTGGGCCGCACGGCACTCGTCGCCTACCTGCGCACCGAGGTCGCCGAATACCTCGCAGGCCGGTTCCCCTCCGAAGAACTCCGCCGCGCCATGACATCGGCCGCCGGTGAACTTGCGTACCTCGCGGGATGGACCGCGTTCGACGCCGGGGAGCACCCGGTAGCCCTCCGCTGGTTCACCGTCGCCACCCAGCTCGCTGAGGAGGCCCGAGACGCGCCGCTCGCCGGCCACGTACTGAGGGCTATGGCCCATCAGGCCGTCGACCTCAAGCAGCCCGGACAGGCCGTGCGCCTGTCCACCGACTCCCTTGCGGGCAAGCGGTACACGAACGCGAGCTGGCGAGAAAAGGCGCTGATCGGAGTGGTCCACGCCCGCGCCCTGGCCGCCGACAACAGGAGGAAGGAAGCCCTGGGTGCTCTCCTCCAGGCCGAGAACGATCTCGGCCGGGCAGGTGAGGGAGATGAACCGGGCCGTGTGTGGTTCTTCGGCGAAGCCAGCATCGCCCACGAGACCGCCGCCGCGCTGCGGGACCTCGGAGACCTGAAGGGAGCCGAGGAGCAGTTCCGGCGCAGCGTACGAACGCGGCGTGCCCAGTTCGCGCGGACCCACTCCGTAACCCTCGGCTACCTGGGCGCTGTCCAAGTCCAGCAGGGACAGCTCGAGGCCGCCTGCGAAACCTGGGGCCAGGCACTCGACGCCATGAGCGGGGTGCAGTCGGGCCGGGCTCGGGAGACCGTCGTCCAGATGCGCCGCGCTCTCTCTCCGTTCCGCAACCGTGGAGGCAGCGCGGCTGCGGATCTCGACGCCAAGGCGCGCGCGGTGCTCGGCGTAGGCTGACGCCGCCAAGACAGCGATGGCGGCCGGAGCAGACTGCCCGGCTACCGCCCAGAAGAGGATCAGGGGAATCTCGTGTCCGACGAGCTCATTGAAGTACCCGTGATTGGCTACGTCGTTGGAGGCCACACCGGACGCCTCGACGATTTCAAGGGCGGCGTTGAGTCGATTATCCGCCTCAACCCGGGCTTCCCCGAAGAGACCTTGAAGGGAGTCGCCGAGTTCAGTCACCTCCAGGTGGTGTGGCACTTCAGCGAGCGGTCCCCCGACGATGTCGCGCTTCACGCCCGGAGCCCCCGCGGCAACCCGGCGTGGCCTGAGACCGGAACGTTCGCCCATCACAATCACCGTCGCCCGGCTGGCCTCGGAGTGTCCTTTCCGAAGGTGGTGCGGGTCGACGGCCTCGATGTGCACGTGATCGACCTGGACGCCGACGCGGGCACGCCGATCATCGATCTGGTAGTCGTCTTCCGAGAGTTCCTCCCCCGGGGCGCGGTCACTCAGCCCCCGTGGCCCGGCGAGATGCTCAAGGACTACTGGTCCAACGCTGACGAGCGACCGTAAGAGCTGAAGGCCGTCAGGTCCGACGGCCAGCTGCCGGGCAGCGCGTTCACCTCGCAGGCCGGATGCGCACCGTTGCGTCCGTGGCACACAGCGGGAGCCGGTGCGCGGGCCAGTAAGCCGCCCCACTGCACCGCGAAATGCTTCGACGGCGTGGCAGTCAGACGGCTCGTGAGAGCAGCATCCCGTGCCCTGGCCGTCGTCGGACGCAAAGTCGACGTCCGTGCCGATTGGCACCGAGCGGCAGCCGGCCTGGTGGTGCTGTCGCCGTAACGTGAGGATGATCTTCCGTCCCGGACGGTGATCGCTGTTCCCACGCGAGCGGAGTTTGGCGTGGCGCCCGGTCATTCGGTGCCCACCGGTGACTCACCAAGACGGGTCTGCAGGGGGCGCCCGTCCGTGGCTTCCGCAAGGAAGGCTCCCTTCTCACGGACAGCGACGCCGAGCCGGTGGAACTCCCGGCTGTTGTCGGCGACATGCTTGGCCTCGGCCACGACGACGCCACGGACGACCCCGGAGGCGAGAGCCTGCGTGATCGCGGACCAGCCGAGTCGGTCGTCCAGTGGCATGGACGGGTCGTCGTCGGATCGTACGGTGGCGACCAGCCAGTGCCGGGCTGTTGCGTACCGCCGCCCGAGTCCCTCGGCCTCGGTACGCACCGCAAGATCGGGGGCGCAGGAGTACACGGCGACCGGGACGTGTCCCCGGCCGTGGGGGCGTGGCTTCGTCGGCATACACCCAGCGTGCTGACCGTGTGCCACGCCGACCAGGCACGCTCCATGGTCCCCTCGGAGATCCGTCTACCGAGTCACTATCATGCTGCGTGCCAGGAGCCGGAATGGCGGGTCAGTAGCTACCACGGTCCGTAGCACCCCGCCCACGGCCTCCGACCGGCACTGCCACCGACCGTGGCGGCTGGGGGTCACCGCATCCCGAGGGGAACGCCGGCCACGTGGGCGAGGTTGCGGAGTCTGCTCACGGAGACGCCCGCCAGCCGGGAGACGATCACGCCCGGCAGCATCTGATGACGCACCCACTCCGGTGCCATCTGGCATACGGCTTCAAGCTGCTTAGCCGCAGCCTCCCAGTTTCGGCACTCCACGTGGACCAGGGCGACGTCGAGCCCGTAGCGGGCGCGGGTGGCCAGCGGGACGCGGAGGTCATCCAGCTTGGTCGTGTCCATCAATTCGAGGGCACCCGAGACGTCCCCAAGAGCGACAGCGATGCTCATAGCCTGGGTGGCTGCGTACATCGGGCCGTACGGCTGCGCGTGCCGGCCCCGAGCATGCTCGTTGCCGAGACGCGCAGCCACGGCGTGGGCCTGAGAGAGGTACTCGCGCGCCGTGTCGCTAGTCGCGCCCCCGCGGGACGCGGCGACGGCAGCGTTGGTCACCAACTGGCCGTAGACACTGAGCCGGTCCGGATCGTGCTCACTCATCCGCGGTTCGATGCGGTCAGCCTGTGTCGCGGCGAGAGCGAAGCCCTGCGACGTCCGCCCGTCCCGGAGGTTGACCCAAGCAGTGGTTGCTGCGAGGTGGGCGTCCCGGAGATCGTCCCCGATCTGGCTCGCGACCTGCCGTCCGTAGGTCAACGCCGCGTATGCGAGATCACGGGCCCCCCAGACATTCGCCGCCATCCCGGCGGTCTGGAACACGTCCACCAGGAGGCCCCCCGCGGCTTCCCTTTCCGCGGTCCCGGCGACGTCGTAACGCGCTCTGGCCTCCGGGAGTAGTTGGCCGAGCAGTGTGCCGAGCTCCGTGTAGCGGCCGGCCCAGTAAGCGGAGTCAGCGCGCTGCACGGCTTCGCGCAGTTCCGCCACGGTGCCTGGCTCCACGTCGGTGGGCAGGCCGATCGCGGCATCGTGCGTCGCGGCCGAGACGAGCCGGAGCGCCGCTCGTTCGTCCCGAGCCATCGACCTCCGCGGAGCCTGCTGACCGAACAGGACAGCGATATCAGTTCCGAGCGCATCAGCGATGGACAGAAGGGACGGCAGCGAGGCGGTGCCACCGCGCTCAACCTTGCGCACCACGCCGACCGAGACGCCCGCGGCCTCGGCCAGCTGCTCCTGCGTCATCCCACCCCGGAGGGACTTGAGGCGTTCGGCGGTTGTGTACTCCGACCATTGCATGACAAAAGTACCTCCGAGTAGCGAGTCTGCCACGGAAGGTACTCAGGTATCAGTGTTGTCGACCAGTCTCTGATCAGTCGGAAGTTGCGGATTGGTCAGGCTGCGAGCACCGCGCTGATCCCGAGCAGGACTTCGAGGCGAGCCACAGCAGACTCTTCGTCTTGCGCGTGCACGGTGGTGATCCCCAGGTCCGCGGCCGGCGGAAGATTCACCGCGTGATCATCCACGAACACGCACTCGTCAGGGGAGAGTCCCAGCTGGGAGACGGTCAGCTCGTAGATCGCAGGATCCGGCTTGGCCATGCCGACGAGTTCCGAGACGACATGCACGTCGAAGAGATCCCAGATGCCTGTGTGCCTATAGGGGTTGAAGGGATTGAGGCCGAAGGAGTTGGACAACAGGGCCAACTTCAAGCCAGCTTCACGCGCGGCACGCGCGAGCGCGACCATTCGGCGGGCGACGGGCACCCCGGACCAGGCTCGGCCCATCAGGTTGGTCGGGTCGACATGGGGACCGAGGAGGGCGGCGGTTCCCTTGTTCCACGCCACCTGATCGATTTCCCCGATCTCCAGCGCCGCGTACAGCCGCCGCCCGGCAGGGTCGTCGTTCAAGGTGCTCCGCCAGGCTCCCTCATCCAGTCCTTCGGAAGCACACCAGGCGCGGTGGACAGGAAGCGGGTTCGCTGTCAGCACGCCCGCAAAGTCCAGAATCAGCCCGTGGAACTGGAGGGCGCCTCCGTCCGGGGTGCTAGCGCTCAAGGGCATCCGATGCCGTCCTTTCGTGTTGGCCTCAAACAGACGCTACAGCGCAGCGGCTTCGAGGGGAGATGGGAGCCTCAAAGCTTCGGTTGGTGAGACAAGCTGGATGCCGGTCAGGCGGTGGTGAGCCATACAGCGAGCGCCCCGACGATCGTGAAGGCGCCGAAGGCGACCCGGTTGCTGCGGTTCCGTCCGGCGGCAAGCGGCACGCCTCCGCATATCGCGCCGACGAGGTAGCCGGCGACAGTGTCCCACCACACGTTGCTCCAGCCTGGTGTCTCATTCCGGGGCCACGGCATTCTGTCTCACGATCTTGTCCCCTATTGCGACCTACGCGACCAGGTCGGGGAAGCGGTCCTGGATCAGGGGGCCGCGCCGGGTCTGGAGCAGAACCCTGCCGTCCGGGCTGGCCAGGCGGTGCTACCACGCACTGCCCACCGAGTCGTACGACACGAATAGATGCGAGGCGCCCTCAGGCACGTGCAGCACCGCCGGATCGACGTCCAGGTTGTTCTCCATCCTGAGCGCCTCGGAGGTCCGGAACAGCGAGTCTGACGGGCGCACGTCCCGAAGGGCCACCGATTGGGTCACGAAGGCAGCATCGGCCATCGGGAGGTGACTCTCCTGGCCGAGTTCGCTGGTGGCAGACCGGCAGCCCGGTCCTATGAGTGGAGATCGCACGGCAACCCATGTCAACGTACTGGTCTGATGGAAAGCCGCAGGTCAGGGGATATCTGCATCTGGGATGGGTGCGGGCCTTCCGGCTGTTTGATGGGAGCTTCATGGTGCGACACAAGATCAAGGTCATCGGAATGCACGGGGACGGAACGGTATGCCCGCCGGCGCACGAGCACACGAGGGGAGGTACCCCGCTGACTGCAGGGTGCGCTGGCCAATCGCGGTACCTGGCTGCGTGCGCTTGCGGAGAGTGGAGCGGAGGGTCGTCCACCAAGTCGTACGCGGCGGAGATGGGTAAGAGACACCGCAGCGCGCGGGCCTGATCTGCAGTTCGGGGCGGGCACGGGCTGGGGTAGTCGGCGGGGACATCCGGATCAATCGGCGGCGCAGGGCAGCTATCACCCGATCCGTGAATTCGGAAATCCCGGATTCTCCGGATCATTGGATCTGTTCGCAGCGGCTGTGCTTGGCGGTGGAGCCGTGCGGACGGAGGCTCGGCAGCCAAGTGCAACGGAAGTGTTGGCTGTAGGGCCGTAGTCACGATCGAGACGTTGCCCGGAGGTCGTAAGCCAGGAAGTCCCTTCGTGGGGCCTCCTTCTGGTGCGCCAGTCATCACAAGGAATCACTGATGAGCCGATCCGTGATATCCCCTTCCCTTTTTCCGGTATCCGCATGGCGCTCGGATTGCGTCAGTGTCCACCATGGCTGGGACACGCAGTAGCGTCCGGCGCCATTTCACACCCGCACGCCCCTGAGATGAAAGCAGTCCCCACTTTGGCCCGTCCCCCCGCGCTCAAGCTCGCTGAGGTGCTCGCTGAGATCCGCATGAGTCCCTCCGCGTTCTACCGCCTGCGTGCCCGTAGCCAGGCTCCTCGAATGATCAAGCTGCCGAACGGTGAACTGCGTTGCCGTCGAGCCGACCTGGACGCCTGGTGGCAGGCGTGCGAAAGGGATACGCCCGAATGGCGATGAGCTACAAGGTCCGCTTCTGGGACATCCGCGAGCGGCCAAAGCGCCGCAAGCCATTCGAGGTGCGATGGACGGTGAACGGCCGCGAGCGGTCGGAGTCCTTCATCACCAAGGGGTTGGCTGAGAGTCGGCGCGCGAAGCTCATGACGGCTGCCCGAGATGGCGAGGCGTTCGACGAGCAAACAGGGTTGCCGGCGTCTGAGATGCGAGCCATCAGGCAACGGACGACCTGGTATGACATCGCCCATGCCTATATCGATGAGCGTTGGGACCGGACACCAGGTACTACCCGCCGCACCTTGGCTGACGCCCTGGCTACCATCACGCCCGCATTGGTGCGGCCGGGATTCGCCTATCCCGAACCAAGAGTTCTCCGGCGCGCGTTGTATTCGTGGGCGTTCAACAAGAAGGCATGGGTAGGTGAGCCGCCGGACGAGTGGAAGCATGCCCTGGATTGGATAAAGCGGCATTCCCTCCCTGTCGGTGAGCTGCTGGAACCGGACACGGTGCGACGGGCGTTGGAGGCCCTCAGTCGCAAGATCGACGGCAAGCCCGCCGCGGCGAAGACTGCCGTGCGCAAGCGATCGGCCTTCAGCGAGGTCCTCGGAACCGCCGTTGATAAGGGGTATTTCACAGAGAATCCGCTCGCCAGGGTCAAGTGGAAGCCCCCGGCAGTCAGCGAAGAAGTCGATCCGGCCTGCGTGCCCAACCCGACGCAGGTGGCTCGGCTCCTGTCCGCGGTGGGTGGGCAGAAAGGACGTGGCCCCCACCTGGAGGCGTTCTTCGGTTGTATGTACTACGCGGCGATGCGGCCGGCGGAGGTCATCCACCTTCAGCTCTCCCAATGCCACCTGCCCACGTCAGGTTGGGGCATGCTCAACCTGTCGGGCGGGGTCGTCGCGGCGGGCAAGGGGTGGACGGATGACGGGTCGGTCCACGAGGTGCACTCACTGAAGCGGCGAGCTCTCAAGGCCACACGACCTGTGCCGATACCGCCGTCGTTCGTGAGCACGCTGCGTGAACACATCGATCGCTTCGGGGTGGCGCCAGACGGCCGCCTCTTTCGTAACGCAGCTGGGAACTATGTCGAGGCAGCGGCCTACGGAATCACGTGGGCTCGGGCGCGTAGGAAGGCCCTGGCAGACCATGAGCAGTCGTCGTTGCTCGCCAAGAGACCCTATGACCTGCGCCATGCTGGCATCTCGTTCTGGCTGTACTCCGGCGTGGATCCGGCTGAATGCGCCCGTCGGGCCGGCCAGAGCATCCAAGTGCTTTTCCAGTACTACGCCAAGTTCTTGGACGGCCTGCAGGAGCATTCCAACAGCCTCATCGAGGAGTCGATGCAGGAGTGGAATCGACGCAGCGCGGAGGCTGCGGACTGATCCCGAATCTGGCCCGTGTATGGCCCGGGACAGCTGGTCAGGGGTGGGATACGGGTGGGAGGAACTGGGAGGAGCAGTACATTTCCAGCGCTGCCGTGGACGGTGCGCTCTAGGGATCGAAGAAGGCGCCTGCTGGGCAAAAGCCCAGGTCAGGCGCCTTCTTTTGTGGGCTTAGAAGAAGCCCAGCTTCTTCGGTGAGTAGGACACCAGGAGATTCTTCGAGTGCTGGTGGTACACCCGCTACACCGCTCCTGACCAGGCAAAATAGAGGGATCTGTCGTCGATGGTGCGGTGCTGGCCCGTAACTGGCCCGGATCTTGCTCCACCCAGCGGCGCAACCACTACTGTTTCGCTGCGGCCTCGAGTGGAAGCCGGAGGGGGAACTGCGCGCCATTGTCACCTCATGTTGGACCCCACGAGCGTCACTGGGTGGCACTGGGCGTCAGCTTCGACGGAGCCCCCATGCGCCGGATGCCTCGACTTGTTCCCGATGACACACCACGTCGACGCAGGTGACCTTCTAGTAGGACTCCGTTAGGTCGGTCTTGACCTTGGGGTGGTGTGTGGTCTGTTGGGGAGAGGGCGGTGGCAGGTGGTGCAGATGCCGGTCCAGCACCTCAGGATGCCTTGGAGAGCGTCGAGGGTCTGGTAGAGAGTGAAGCCGGCCCTGGGACTTTTGGGGTCAGCCGTTGTTCGGTGAGGAAGGCCTGGGCGGCGGTCACTAGGGTGACGTGGTGGTGCCAGCCCGGCCAGGACCGTCCCTCGAAGTGGTCCAGGCCCAGGCCGTGCTTGAGTTCCCGGTAGTCGTGCTCGATGCGCCAGCGGACCTTGGCCAAACGGACCAGCTCGGCGATCGGGGTGTCGGCCGGGAGGCTGGAGAGCCAGTAGTCGGTGGGAGCTTCGGCGCTTCCCGGCCACTCGATCAGCAGCCAGCAGTCGGGCAGGACCCCGTCCCGCCAGCCCTGCTCGGACGAGGCGGCGGCCTTGATCGGACGCTCGACGGCCTTGCCGGCGGGGCGGACGCGCACGGCGGCGAAGTGGGACTGCAGCCGCCCGCGTGTGCCCTGCCGCCAAGCGACAGTGGTGAAAGTCGTCGGCTCGGGACCGACGGCCAGGGTCGCCACCGACGGTGCGGCGTGCCGATAGCGAGGCTGGGGCCAGCAGCCGACCGGCCCGTTGCGGGGTGGTGCTTCGGGCTCCGCGTCGAGCGGGTGGGCACTCACGTCCGCGCGGACGGCCAAAACGTAGTGGATTCCCCGGTCGGCGAGGGCGGCCCGCAGGTGTGCATTGGTGCCGTAGGCGGCGTCGTCCACGACGGCCGGTGGCCTCATGCCCCACTCGGCCAGCGTGTCGAGCATGTCCAGGGCCAACCGCCATTTCTCGCGGTGCGTGACCTCGGGCGGGATGCGGGTAGGCGTCCTGCGGTCGTCGTCTGTTTCCCATGACCGAGGCAAGAACAGCCTCCACTGCAGCGGGCAGGAGGCAGTGTCGGTCGCGGCGTGAACGCTGACCGCGACCTGGCAGTTGGCGCGTTTGCCCAGGGCCCCGCAGTACTGCGGGGCCACCCCGACTGACATTCTTCCGTCCTTGGGCAGTGACACGTCGTCGATCACCCAGGCCGTCGGGGCGATGAGCGGCAGCATGCGTTCGCAGATCCGACGCTGCACCGGCACCGGATCCCAGGCGGACTGGCAGTCACCTTTGGCCCGCTGGTCCTTGCGCCGCAGAGAGGCAAGCACATCAGCCACATACAACGCCAACCCAGCACGTACACGGTCCACTTCGCGTGCATCCACACATCCAACATGCCCACGAACAGCCCGAACCGGAAGACCTACGGAGTCCTACTAGGCGCGTCGCCAACAACGATCTGAAGTCTGGCATTGTCTCGATTTGGCGACCCAATGTCAGGCAGGGCGGGAGGATTTCGGTTCGATCGTGGCGCTGTGTCTCGAATGCAGTGGTCGGGGGCTGGCGGTGGACTTCGAATGGTGTGGCGAATCCCCAGTTTCGCTAACCGGGGATTGGCTGCCTATATTCCGCCGACCCGCCTGCCGGGCAGTGTGTCCACTTGGCTGTCGGCGCGCCCCGTGGCTTGTACTGGGGTGGGTTGACGCCTTGGAGGGGGTTGTCTTCGTAGAGGCCCAGGCGGTGGGCGTCGAGGAGGATCGCCTTCAGCTTGTCGTAGGCGTTGGACTGTGTGGCAAGGCCGACGGCATTGCGCTCCATCGTCCGGATGAAGTGATCCACTACTTTGTGGTCGAACGCGAGCATCTTCCGAGTCCCGAGGGCGGGGAAGATGTGGTGCTGGAGGAGGGAGTCGAGGCTGATGACGGTCGCCGGCCCTAGGTGGCGCTGGCCGGCCTTCCATTCCTCGGTGTACTCCCGCAGCCGCATCTGGCCGTACTTCGCGATGCGCTCGGTCTTCGCCTGGCTTGGGGGCGCGGCCTTCTTCGCCTTGTAGACACTGGTCAATCGGTCGATGGCCGCGTCCGAGGTCAGGAACCCCGACTCCTCGACCTGATTGCCGCCGGGACCTCTGTAGCGGACCTTGTAGAGGTGTGGGCACTTCGCCCACCTCGACGTGGGGTGCTCGCAGTCCTTGAAGAAGGACCCCATCCCTCGGGCGAGTCTCTTGGTTGCCATGCGCGTGGACTCCTCGGATGCCGATGCTGACACTTTGCTGACCTTCAGCGATCCAAGGGGCGTTTGACCTGCGAGAACGTTCCCATGCATCGTTATCGAGTTCAACCAGATCTACCGTCGCCTGGAGAGCTCGATGACCGAGGCCGCGCAGTTCACGGAGCTGCTGCTGAGGCCGCCGATCGTGGTCGATCCGGAGTCGCCGGATCCGCCGCCGACCCGGGCCGCCGACATCCGCTTCGAGGAGGTGACCTTCGCCCACGCGGGCGGGGGCCCGCTCTTCGAGGGACTGGACCTGGCCGTGCCCAGCGGTGCGAAGATCGGGCTCGTGGGGCGGTCCGGCGGCGGCAAGACCACGCTCACCCGGCTGCTGCTGCGGATGACGGACATCGACGCGGGCCGGATCCTGATCGGGGGCCGGGACATCAGCAGGCTGCGCCAGAGAGACCTGCGCGGCCTGATGGCGTACGTACCGCAGGACCCGGCGATGTTCCACCGCACGCTGCGGGAGAACATCGCGTTCGCCCGGCCGGACGCCACCGAGGCCGAGATCCGCCGCGCGGCCGAGGCGGCGCACGTCACGGAGTTCGCGGACGCCCTTCCGTGCGGCCTCGACACCATGGTCGGCGAGCGCGGCGTCAAGCTCTCCGGCGGACAGCGCCAGCGGGTCGCGCTCGCCAGGGCGATCCTGCGCGACGCCCCGATCCTCCTGCTCGACGAGGCGACCAGCGCCCTGGACTCCGAGAGCGAGATCCTCGTACAGGAGGCGCTGTGGCGCCTCATGGAGGGGCGGACCGCGCTCGTGGTGGCGCACCGGCTCAGCACGGTGGCCCACATGGACCGGCTCGTCGTCCTCGACCGCGGACGGATCGTCGAGCAGGGTACGCACCACGAGCTGCTCGAATCCGACGGCGCCTACGCGAAGTTGTGGCAGCACCAGTCGGGCGGCTTCCTCGACGGCAGTCCAGCGCAGCCGGACACGGCTCCGCACGGTCCCCTCGGCCCGCCCCGCCCCAAGGGCTGACAACTCAAGGGGGCACACGCGGATCGCGGAGAACGCCGCCTACCGGACGTCGAGCACCTCGGCCGCCGGGCGGCGCGGTGTGGCGGGGCCCTGCGGGCCGTAGCCGAGGCGCAGGACCATGTGGACGTGGCCCATCGTGGCGACCGGGTCGCGGACGGCCCAGCGCAGTTCGGGCCATTCGAGGGGCTGGGAGGTCATGGAGGCGACGAGCCCGTCGGCCGTGGCCTGGAGGAGGACGCGTTGCAGCGCCTGGCCGGCTCTGAGCCAGTCCGCCGGGGTGTCTTCCGCCGTACCCAGGAGCGCGATGCGGGGGTGCTCTTCGAAGACGGCCGACTCACGGCCCGGAACGGGGCGCCACGTGCCGAAGTCCCGTATCGGTGCGCGGGAACCCGACTGGCGGGGGCCGAAGGCGTAGCCCGGGATCCCCGAGTCGGGCGGCCCGACGGCCGCCGCGTCCGGGTGGGTCCACCGAGCGGTCTCCTCCCGCGCCGCGGGGTCCACCGCCTCGCGGTGTTCGGAGTCGTGTACGAGGTCCAGTACCGCTTCGGTGTGCCAGGCGTCGGGGAGGACCAGCCGCGCGCCTTCGAGGAGGGCCGCCGCGCACAGGCCGTCCTGTAGGGCGAGGGGGATCTCCTCGTCGGTGAAGGGGAAGCGGCTGGTGTGGCGGCGCCGCACGGCGGGGTGGAGGACCGCGAGGTCGCGGTCCGCGGTCGTGGTCTCCCGCAGTGCCACGTCCGCCAGATGCATGGGCTTTTCCTTCTCGGGCAGCAGCGTGACGGCCGTCTCCCAGCCGCTGTCCGCCGCCGCCACCCGGAGGGTGAACAGCGCCGCGGCGCAGCCGAGGTGGAGGGCCCGCAGATCCGGGTCGGTGTGGGGCATGGCACGTTCCGGGTCACCGTGCAGCTCGATCGTGCGGTCCTGGGATCGCAGGACGAAGTTCCACGGCTGGGCATTGTGCATGGAGGGTGCGGTGACGGCGTCCTCGATGAGGGAGAGCGCTGCGGCGGTGTCGAGGCGTGGTGCGGACACGGTCGGATCCTGTCTCTGAGGGCGCTCAGCGGGCCACGACGGCTACTCCGTGGCGACCGCTCGTTCGTCGCCGCCCAGGTCGAGGCGGAACGGCGGGTACGCGTCGGTCATCAGCGCGGCGTACGCGGTGACGCGGAGCACCCACCGGTTGAGCCCGACCAGCAGGTCGAACAGGTCGCGGGGGTACTTGCGGGTGAAGGCCAGCGTGATGACGGCGAACAATGCGAGCAGGCCGATCAGGCCGCCGCCCCAACAGCCCCTGTGCGCCCCACCGGTGAAGAATGCGATCACGAGGTAGTGCGGGATGGCGAGCAGCCACCACTTCACCAGGACCAGGCCCCGGGAGAGGCGCTCGGGGTAGGCGATGTCCAGGCGGGCCGGATAGTCGGGTTCGGGGCCGAGGCTGAACGGCGGGTACCGGTCGGTCCCCAGCACGCCGTGCGCGTAGTACGAGACCCGCCAGGACCAGCGGAGCACTCCGAGGTTGAAGTCGAAGAGGGCCCGCGGGTAACGCTCGGTGAAGAGGATCGCGAAGAACGCGATCACGCTGACCACCAGGAAGGCGATCCAGAGGAAGGCCAGCACGATGTAGTGCGGAATGGCCAGGATCCACTTGACCAGCCACAACCAGCGCGAGAGCGGTGTGTCCAGCCTGCCCGTCACCGTGACCGGCGGGTAGGAGGTCTGCATCGTCATGGAGCTCACCTCATCGGCTCACCTCGCCCCTTCCCCATCATCCTGGCTGAGCGCACCGCACTCCACTCGGGCGCGGTGCGAAGGGCGCCGGCGCGCGTTCCCCCGCCGGTTGGCCCCGGGGGTTCCCTCCGCCCGCCTCCACCACAGCGGACCTGCGGTTTCGCCGTGGACGGGCGGGCCGAGCCAGCGTATGGTTCCCCGGCGCGCCCATTCCGGGCGGGCCAGTTCCGGTTTCCTTGCCCGTGGGGGGTTCCTCGCCATGCCCGCATCCGCGGCCTCCGTCCCCGTCCCGCCCTGCCCGCCCGGGAGGCCGGTCCGCACCGGGGTCTCCTGGTCGCCGTGGCCGCCCTGCTCGCGGCTGTCGCGCTCGCAGACCTGCTCGCCGTGTACGCCTGCGCGCGGACGTACACGGTGTTCGAGGGGGACGGGAACTTCGCCTTCGCCCCCGCGCAGGAGCTGGAGGACGCCGAGACGCTGCACAACGCGGTGGCTCAGCTCCAGAGCATGCTGTACCTCGCTTGCGGCATAGCCTTCATCACCTGGTTCCACGCGATGCGCCGCTCGGCCGGGGCGTTCGGGCCGGACCGGTTCCGGCGGGCCCCCGTGTGGGCCGGCCGCTCCTGGTTCATCCCGGTGGTGAACTTCTGGATGCCCTATCGGATCGCCGTCGAGATGTGGGGAGCCCTCACGAAGCTGCCGGCGGAGGGGGAGACGTACAAGCCCTCCTTCTGGCCGGTGAACCTGTGGTGGGGACTGTTCCTCTCCAGCAGCCTCCTCAATGTGTACGCGGGCCGGCGGATCGAGAGTGCCGGGACGCCCCTGGAGGTCCGGGACGCCGTGATCTGGGTGCTGCTGTCCGACCTGCTGGACATCGTCGCCGCCGCGGCGGCCGTGTACTTCGTGGTACGGCTGACCGCCATGCTGCGGCTGAAGGCGGCCGCGGAGCGCTGACGCTCACGAGGCCGGGCCCCCGGGACGCTCGTCCCGGGGGCCCGGCCGTGCGCGGGTGTGCGCGCGGTCTGCGGACGGGATGCTCAGGAGACGGTCAGGAACTTCGCGGTGCTCGGCACCCCTTGGGCGTCGAGGGCGAAGAGCATGTAGGTCCCCGGAAGGACCACGCCACCGTCGGCGGGGATGGACACGGTGTACGTGCCGGTGCCCGTGCCGGTGCCTGCGACCGTGGACAGCAGCGGGACCCGTCGCTGGTCGTTGTCGGTGGAGTGGGTCGCGGCCGCGGCCCGCATCAGGACGAAGGACGCCACCGGGCTCCCGGTGTTCACCGTGAGCTGCGCGCCGAGCGCGGCCCGGGCGGGCACGCCCCCGGTGATGACGGGACGCGGCTTCGGTGAACCGTCCGCGTTGAGCAGGTACGGCGGCGTGAACACGGCCCCGTCGGCGTGGTTGGTGGCGCAGTCCCCGCACAGGCCACCGCCGCCGGAGAAGATCCGGCCGTCCGGCAACAGGTTGGCCACGCTGTGGTAGTTGCGCGGAATGGCCATGGTGGCGAGCGGGGTGAAGGTGCCGGTCGCCGGGTCCCACAGCTCGGGGGCCAGGACGGAGGTCGCATCGCTGAACGGCACCGGGTAGGCCTGGCCGCCGAAGACGGCCACCTTGCCGTCCGGCAGGACGACGCTGTTGCTGAAGGCGCGGGCGTGCTCCATGTCGCCCGTACGGGCCGCCTGGACCTGGTTGCCCGAGATGTTCACGGTGTAGGCGCGTCGGGTGGCGGGGGAGTCCTGGTAGGCGGGCGAGCCGCCCAGCGTGAGCAGTTTGCCGATGTCGTAGGCGACGGCGTTGCCGGTCATGGCGTCCTGGCTGTCGGCCCGGGTGCCGGCGGCGGTGATGCTTCCCGTGCCCGTGGTCGAGATCCAGTTCATCTGCTTGCTCGGGCCCAGTTGCAGCACCTTGCCGCCTGAAGTGGCGTGCAGCCACATGTGGTTGTCGGCGCGGTAGGGGCCGGCCGGGTCGGCCGTCAGCGCCGGGGAGGCGGGGACGCCCGGAAGCTTCCGCCAGGTGCGGCTGTCCGGCGACCAGACCTCGCCCGCCTTGTCGCCCGCGGTACCGCTCCAGGATCCGCCCAGGACGAAGGCCTCACCGGTGGAGAGCAGCGTCATGGCCTGGTACCCGCGGGCGATGTTCATGCTGGTGGTGGCCGACCAGTTGTCGGTGGCCGGGTCGTAGATGCTCGCCTTCTCCGCATTGCTGCCGCCGGTGACCAGCACCCGGCCGTCGGCGAGCATGGCTATGCCGGGACAGAACATGTCGTGGCCGGTGTTGTCGATGCGCCGTTGGGTGACCTTGCCGGTCTTCAGGTCCAGGATCGCCGTCTGCGTGTAGCCGTTGCTGCCGCCGAAGCGGTCGGTCGCGTACGCCGACCAGGCCAGCAGCTTGTCGCCCGGCAGGACGGCGGTGGCCACGGGCACCAGGGGGAAGCCGGTGATGCGGTCCCAGGAGCCGTGGACGGCGGAGTTGGCCGGTCCGCTCAGGCGTATCTCGCCGGCCGAGGTCCACGGACCGCGGCCGCCGGCCTCGGTGGTCACCGTCAGGCGTACGTAACGGGCGTTCTCGGTACGGGTGAAGGTGGCCGTCTTGACGGTGCCGTCGTCCGGCCAGGTGCCCGCGGCCACCGGAGCGCCGAAGGAACTGCCGTCGGTGCTGGTGGCGATGGTGTACGCGCCCGCCCGGCCGTTGGGCCCGCTGGTGCGGGGGTGGTAGACGAGCGCGGAGACGGCCGTCGTGCGCTTCATGTCGATGGTGATGCCGTGCGGCAGCGGGGCGGGGGTTCCGGTATACCTGCTGTGCCAGAGGGAGTCGGCGTCACCGTCGAGCACGTTGGCGGCGCGGCCGTTCTCGCCGCTGGTCTCCTCGTCGCTGGCCGTGGCGGTCCAGCCGGTCCGGGACAGGTCGACGGTGGCGGCGGGAGTGCCGGGGTCACCCAGCAGGTTGATCTCGGCGGCGGAGGTCCAGGGCCCGCGGCGGCCGGCCTCGGTGAGCGCCGTCAGCCGCACGAACCGGGCCCCCTGCGGGGCGAACCCGAGCGTCTTGGCGCCGGCGTCGTCCGCGAGCGTGCCGGTGGCGACCGGGCTCGCCCAGTTCTGCCCGTCCGCACTGACACTGATGCTGTACTCGCCGACGCGCCCGTTGGGACCGTCGGCGCGGGGCTGGTAGACGAGCGCGGAGACGACCGCCGTGCGCTTCATGTCGACGGTGATGCTGTGCGGCAGCGGGGCGGGGGTTCCGGTCCACTTGCTGTGCCAGATGGTCGTGGTGTTGCCGTCGAGCACGTTGGCGGCGCGGCCGTTCTCGCCGCTGGTCTCCTCGTCGCTCGCCGTGGCGGTCCAGCCCGTGCGGTCGAGGACCGGAGCCGAGGGTTCCATGGCGTTCGCCGGAGCGACGCCGTGGTGCGGTGCCTGCTGGGCCGTCTGCTGGTCGAAGGGTACGGGTGCCGGGCTGCGGGCGGCCGGTACCTGGCTCGCGACCCCGAGCCAGGGTGTCATCCCGATGAGCAGCGAACCGAGGCCACCGGCGATGAGCAGATGGGAACGGCGTAACCCACGGGGAAGTGCGCGGAAGTGTCGTACCTGCAATCTGACCTCCTGGGGTGAACGTGCGTCCGCCCTAGAATTTAGGTCAGCAAGGACCAACTTGACTGCGGCATAGGTGAGTTGGCGTGAAACCGAGGCGCCGGCGACCCTGCCCGTTCAGGGGCGAAAGCGCAGCGGGTGGTCCGCCGGCACCTCCACGACGGCGATGCGCACACCGTCGGGGTCGGCGATCCACATCTCGATCAGGCCCCAGGGCTCGCGCAGGGGCGGCCGCAGCACCTCGGCGCCCCGGCCGCGCAGTTCCTCGTACGCCGCCTGCGCGTCCGCGACTTGGAGCCACAGCCGCAGCCCGGGCGCGGGCGGCGTCTCGGCGCGCCCCGACACCTCCAGGAAGCCGCCGCCGAGGAAGTAGACCGTCCCGCGCTCGGGGCCGGTGCCGAACTCCCGGTAGACGGCGAGGCCCAGGGTGCCGCCGTAGAAGGCGCGTGAGCGCTCGGGGTCGGTGGGACACAGCAGGATCCTGCTGCCCAGTACGTGCACCATGTCCCTGTCCTCGCTCCCGCGGCGTTCCGGTCCGGGTCCGGTCCGCTTTCCTAGGGGGTGTCGGCTCCGAGAGCCGTGACGGCGGCGACCATCCGGTCCCAGAACAGGTCGGTCTCCAAGCGCACCGCGGCGCGGGCGTTGACCGGGCGGTCCATGTAGCGGTGCAGGTCCACCACGGTGGCGCCGCGCGTGTACTGGCCGTGCAACTCCACGACGACGTTCGCGTCCACGCAGTGCACGAGCCCGGGATCGATGACCCGGGCCACCGCCACGGGGTCGTGCAGCGGCGGGTGCGGGAACCCCCACAGCGTGCGGTACCTGGACGCGAAGAAGGTCAGCAGCTCGGCGCACATGCGTCCGAGGGGCGTACCGAGCCCCTCGAAGCGGGCCACCACCTCGGGCGTGGCCAGTGCCTGGTGGGTGACGTTGAGACCGCACATGGTGACGGGCACGCCGCTGCGGAAGACGATGTCCGCGGCCTCCGGATCCGTGCGGATGTTGAACTCGGCCGCCGGGGTCCGGTTGCCGCGCTCCGTCGAGCCGCCCATCAGGACGATCTCGCGGATGCGGGAGGCGTCCTGCGGATAGCGGGTCAGCAGGAGGGCGATGTTGGTCAGCGGTGCGGTCGGGACGAGGGTGACCGGCTCCGGATGCTCGGTCAGCATCCGGTGGACGAGGTCCACGGCATGCTCCGGGACCACGTCCACGGTGGGCTCCGGGAACATCGGCCCGTCGAGGCCGGAGGCGCCGTGCACGTCGTCCGCGACGCCGAGCGCCTGGACGAGCGGCCGCGCGCAGCCGGCCGCGATGGGCACGTCGGTGATCCCGGCGACCGTGCACACGCGCCGCGCGTTCAGGGTGGTCTTCTCCAGCGTCTGATTGCCCGCGACCGTGGTGATGGCCAGCAGATCGACCGCGGGGTCGCCGCCCGCCAGCATGATGGCGAGGGCGTCGTCGTGTCCGGGATCGCAGTCGATGATGATCGGGACGGGCACGTCACTCCTGCGGGTGCGGGGTGGTGGACCTTCGTGGACCTTCGTGGACCTTTCAGTGTGCCGCCGGGCCGGTCCCGTGACCAGGAGGCGCCCGAGAACCGGCTGGGAAACGCCGGTCGCCGCCGGGCCCGCGAAGATCGCCCGGACAGGGCCTAGGGTCGGAGGATGGTACGCAAGCGCGTGATCGTGTCGGGGACCGTGCAAGGGGTGTTCTTCCGGGACACCTGCCGCCGTGAGGCACTGGCGCGGGGCGTGTCGGGGTGGGTGCGGAACCTGCCCGACGGCGATGTCGAGGCGCTGTTCGACGGGGACGAGGACGCCGTGGCGGCGATGGTGCGGTGGGCGCGTACGGGGCCGCCCGCGGCCGAGGTCCGCGCCGTCGAGGTCCGCGAGGAGACGGCCGTGCCGGAGGAACCGCCCGGCTTCGAGGTACGCACCACTCCCCGCGACACGGGCTGAGCCGGCGCCGCCTCGGCGGCCTCGCCGCCTCGCGGTCGCGAGGCGCGCCAGGGCCCCGGCCTGGGAGACTGTAGGCATGGATTCCGCGGCACGGTCGCGGTTCGCCCGGGAGGCGATGGCGCGGCGGGACTGGGCGGACGCCCACGAGGCCTTGGTGGAGGCCGACCGGCTCGCGCCCCTCGGCCCGGACGATCTTGAACTTCTCGGGCTCGTCGCGCACATGACCGGCCACGACCAGCAGAGCGAGGACGCCTGGACCCGCGCCCACCACGCCTGGCTCAGTCGCGGGGACACCCCCAGGGCCGTGCGCTGCGTGTTCTGGCTGGGCATCGAACTGGTGCTGCGCGGGCAGTGGGCCAGCAGCACCGGCTGGGTGGCCCGGGCCCGCCGGCTGCTCGCCGCCGAAGCCCCCGGCGCGGGCACCGGCACCGCCACCGCCACCGCCACCGCCACCGCCACCGCGCCCGCCCCCCGCACGGTCGAAGAGGGCTACCTCCTGGCGGTGGAAGGCCTGCGGCTGAGCCTCGCCGGCGAGGCCGAGCCGGCCCGTGCCACCTGCCAGCGGGTGCTGGACTGCGCCACCCGGTTCGAGGACCCCGAACTGGCGAACTTCGCCCTCGTCGGCGTCGGGGAGAGCCTGGTCCAGCTCGGCGAGACCGTCGAAGGCGTCAGGCTGCTCGACGAGGCGATGGTCGCGGTGACCGCCGACGAGGTCTCGCCGATGCTCACGGGGCTCGCGTACTGCGCGGTGATCTCCGCCTGTCACCAGATCTTCGACCTGCGGCGGGCCCGCGAATGGACCGAGCGGATGGCCGCCTGGTGCGAGGCCCAGCAGGAGGCCGTGCCCTACCGGGGCGTCTGCATGATCCACCGGGTGGAGATCCTGCGGCTGCACGGCGACTGGGCCGGGGCCCTGGACGAGGCGGAGCAGGCCTGCCGGTGGCTGCTCGCCCAGCCCGCCCTCCAGTCGGCGGACGCGGCCTACTACCAGATCGGCGAGGTACGGCGGCTGCGCGGCGAGTACCCCGAGGCGGAGCGGGCGTACCAGGAGGCCGGCCGACTCGGGCATCCCGCCCAGCCCGGTCTGGCCCTGCTCCTGCTGGCCTCCGGGGACGCCGACGCCGCGGGGCGGGCCGTACGCACCGCCCTGGACGCCGCCGGATCCGACACGGCCGCCCGCTGCCGGATCCTGCCCGCCTACGTGGAGATCGCGCTCGCCGAGGGCCGGACCGACGAGGCCCGGCAGGCCGTCACCGAGCTGCGCGCCGCCGCCGACGAGGTCGCCAGCCCCCTGCTCACCGCGCTCGCCGGGTACGCGGCGGGGGCGCTCCTGCTCGCGACCGGCGACACCGCGCGGGCCGAGGCCGTGCTTCCGCCCGCCGCGGCCGCCTTCCGCGCGCTCGGAGTCCCGTACGAGGCCGCACGCTGCCGGCTGCTGCTCGGGCTGGCCTGCCGGGAGGCGGGCGACGAGGTGACAGCGCGGCTGGAGCTCGGCGCGGCCACGGAAACCTTCCGGGACTTGGGCGCGGCCGCCGACCTGGTACGGGCCGAGGAACTGGCGCTCGGGGCCGGCCACCGCACGGCGGGGCTGCTCACCGCCCGCGAGCTGGAGGTGCTCAGGCACGTGGCGGCCGGTGAGCCGAACCGGGTGATCGCCCAGGGCCTGTACCTGAGCGAGAAGACGGTCGCCCGGCACCTCGGCAACATCTTCGCCAAGGTGGGGGTGAGCTCACGGTCGGCGGCGACCGCCTACGCGCACAAGCACGGCCTGGTCTAGTGCTGTGACCCAGGGCGTGTGCGGCGGATGCGGAGAACCACCCATGTGCGGCAATGGGTGCTTCTCCCGACGCGGCGACGAGGACCTCCCGCCTAGCGTGGGAGACGCAAGAGACCTGCCCTTCCTCGTGGAGGCGATGGACATGACCGGAAAGACCTACGACGCCGTGATCGTGGGCGCCCGCTGCGCGGGCGCGAGCACGGCGATGCTGCTGGCCCGCCGGGGCTATCGGGTCCTGGTGGTGGACCGGGCGGCCTTCCCCAGCGACACGCTCTCCACCCACCTCATCCACCCGCCCGGCCTCGCGGCCCTGCGGCGCTGGGGCCTGCTGGACCGGGTCGTCGCCACCGGCTGCCCCGAGATCACCACGTACACCTTCGACCTGGGTCCCCTGGTCATCTCCGGCTCGCCGGCGGGTTTGGGTTTCCAGGGCTCGTACGCGCCCCGGCGGACCGTCCTCGACAAGATCCTCGTCGACGCGGCGGCGGAGGCCGGCGCGGAGGTCCGCGAGCGGTTCACCGTGGAGGGCCTGGTCACGGAGGGGGACGCGGTGACCGGTATCCGCGGTCACGGCCCGGACGGGGTCGCCACCGCCGAGTACGGCCGGGTCGTCATCGGCGCCGACGGCGCCCACTCGATGGTCGCCCGCGCCGTGGACGCCCCCCGCTACGCGGAGAAGCCGAAGCTCCAGTGCAGCTACTACACGTACTGGGCGGACCTTCCGATGGACGGCCGGTTCGAGGCCTACATGCGAGAGGACCGTGCCTTCGCGGCCTGGCCCACCAACGACGACGTGACGCTGGTGATCTGCGGACTGCCGATGCGGGACTTCGAGGCGAACCGCGCCGACATCGAGGGCGGCTACCACGACACCCTGCGCCGGGTGCCCGCCTTCGCCGACCGGATCGCCTCCGCCACCAGCACCGGACGGCTGGTCGGCACCGCCGTCGTCAACCATTTCCGGGTCCCCTACGGCCCGGGCTGGGCCCTGGTCGGTGACGCCGGGTACCTGAAGGACTTCATCACGGCCCAGGGCATCCAGGACGCCTTCCAGGACGCCGAGCTGTGCGCGAAGGCACTGGACGACACCTTCGCCGGCCGCCAGGCATTCGGCGAGGCCATGCGCGGCTACCAGCAGGCGAGGGACGAACGGGTCATGCAGATGTACGAGTTCACCGCCGATTTCGCGAGCCTCGAACCTCCGCCGCCCGAGATGCAGCAGGTCCTGGCGAAGGTCGCCGAGAGCCAGGACACCATGGACGGCTTCGTCCGGGTGAACGCGGGACTCACCACGCCCGGCGAGTTCTTCTCCGACCCGCGACTCACGGGGACGCCGCAGGCGGTGAACTGATCCCCGATCCCCGATCCCCGATCCCCGAGCCCCGGCTCGGCGCCCGCGCCGGGGTCTACGGCTTCCCGACGGGGGTAGGGGCGAAGCATGAGGCATCAGACCACCGGCCCGCCCATGCACCCCTTCTCCGCGGGAGGAAGCCGTGAAGCTGCAGTTCCTCAACCCGCTCTACGCCCATCCCGGCCCTGTCGCCTCGGTCTACCTCGACACCTCGCGTGACCTCGACGAAGCCGACCGGGCCATCGAGACGCGCTGGCGGGGCCTGCGTAGGACCCTGCTCGCCCACGACGCCGACCAGGCCACCGTCGACGCGATCGACGACGCCGTCGGCACGGACCGCGAGGTCGTGGGACGCCATGGCCAGGCGCTCTTCGCCGGCCACGGGGAGCTCCTCCTCGCGGAGTGCCTCCCCGAACCTCCGTCCCGCGACTCCGCCCTGTACGGCATGCTGCCCGACACGCTTCTCCTCGCTCTCCAGCACATCCCGGACATCCCGTACGAGGTGGTGATCCTCCACCGTGTGCGCACCGGCGAGCACGGTGACGCGGACGAGGAACTGGAGATCGATCGCGAGAGCGGCCGCTGGCCCATGGGCCGCGTCGCGCCGGGAGCGCGCTCCCACCGCCGGATACCGGTGGACGGCTGGCCCAAGGAGGTCGAGGAGCTCGCCGGGGAACTCGTGGCCGCGATGGACACGGCGGGTACCGAGATGGTCGTGGTGGCCGGGGATCCGTGGGCCGTCAACAGCCTCATGAGAGCGGCGCCGAGTCGGCTGCACGGCGCCCTCGTGAAACTCAAGGACGGACAGCACCGGCACCGCGAGCCCGGCCGCGCCCTCCTGGAGGAGGAACTCGCCATCCTGCTCGACGGCAGGCTCTCCGAGCGCGACCGGCACCAGGTGGACACCTTCCTCGGGCAGCGCGCCCGCCACCCCGAGTACGTCGAAGGGCTGGCCGCCACGGTCGCCGCCCTCCAGCGCGGACAGGCCCAGACGCTGATCCTCGGCCGGCCCGTGCGGCTCGCCCGCCACCTGTGGGTCGGCGCCGCGCCCGGCCATCTCGCTCTGACGGGCGAGGAGCTGAGCGCCTTCGGGCTGCACTACTACTGGGAGGAGCCCGCGCCCGGCGCGGCCTTGGTCCGCGCGGCGGCCGGCACCCAAGCCGAGCTGATCTCCGTACCGGACGACGAGCTGCCGCTCGAAGACGGTGTGGCGGTGGTGCTCCGCTACACGGGCTCCTGACCCGTCCGCGGTCGCCATCGGGCGCGCCCGAATGTGTTCCTCCGGCCCGGGTAGGCGCACAGCATGTCCGGTCACGTCATTGACAGCACCCTGTCGCTGCTGGCCCATGGCTACGCGTGGGCCCCGGATCTGCGCCGGGCCCATGACGGGGCTCCGGTCGTGCGCACCCGCCTGATGGGGCGGCCCACGGTGCTGCTGCACGGCCCGGAGGCCGTCGCCTTGTTCTACGACGAGAGCCACGTCCGGCGGCACGGCGCCCTGCCGGCGCCGGTGCTCGACACCCTCTTCGGCAGGGGAGCGGTGCACACCCTGGACGGGGCACGTCACCGAGGGCGCAAGCAGATGCTGGTGTCGCTGCTCATGTCACCGGAGGGGATCGGCGGCCTGAGCGCGCGAGTGGAGAGCGGCTGGCACGATGCCGTGACCGGCTGGGAGGGCCGCAGCGTGGTGCTCTTCGACGAAGTGTCCACCCTGCTCGCAGGGGCGGTCTGTGACTGGGCGGGTCTGCCGGTTCCGGACGACGCGGCCCGTGAGATCGCCGAGGACTGCGTGGCCATGGTGGACGGTTTCGCCACCGCCGGCCCCCGGCACGTGCGGGCCCGCCGCGCCCGGCACCGCCAGGAACAGGCCCTCATGGCCGCCGTCACCCGCGTCCGCGGACACGGAGGCGGACGCGGACCACGCTCGGTGTCGGGGACGGCGCTGGAGACGGTCGCTCTGCACCGCGAGCCGGACGGCACCCTGCTCGATCCGCACACGGCGGCCGTCGAGCTCCTGAACATCATCCGTCCGACCGTCGCCGTCACCTGGTTCGTCACCTTCGCCGCACACGCGCTCCACCGTCATCCCGGCCGGCGTGACCAGCTGCGCGCCGACGGCCCCGCCCACGCCCGCGCGTTCGCCCACGAGGTCCGCCGCTTCTATCCCTTCGTGCCCTTCATCGGGGGCCTGGCCATCGACGACCTCACGTACGCCGGTGACGAGATCCCGGCCGGGACCCTGCTCCTCCTCGACGTGTACGGGCACCACCACGACCCCACGCTGTGGGAGCGTCCGTACCACTTCGACCCCGATCGCTTCCTGGGCCGCGAACCGGGCCGCGGCGAACTGATCCCCCAGGGCGCCGGCGATGCGCTGACCGGCCATCGGTGCCCGGGCGAGGACATCACCCTCGCCCTGCTCACCGCCTTCTCGTCGGCCCTGGCCCGTATGGAGCTCGCCGTACCGCAACAGGACCTGTCCATCCCGCTGAGCCGGATCCCCACCCGGCCCCGCAGCGGGTTCGTCATCGAGATCGCACACCGGCCAAGGAGTCACCATGCCTCGCGGTTCCAGTCCCAAGCGTGAACGCCAGTACGAACACATCAAGGAGAGCGCCGAGGAGCGCGGCGAGAGCCCCGAGCGGGCCAAGGAGATCGCTGCCCGCACCGTCAACAAGGAACGCGCCCGCGCGGGCGAATCGAAGACGGCGAGCCGCTCCTCCCTCCAGGACATGTCGTCCTCCAAGCGCGGCGGCCAGCGCTCCCACAGCGGCGCTCAAGGCCCGACGAAGGAGCAGCTCTACAACGAGGCCAAGAAGCGCAACATCAAGGGCCGCTCCGAGATGGACAAGGCCGAACTCAAGCGGGCCCTCGGCCGAGACTGAATCGCCGGACGAGGGCAAGGAGCCCGAGCCTGACGACCGACCCGACGGAAGGAAGTGAGCGTCGTGCGCATCGCGTTTCTGACCGCGCCCGAAGGCGTGGAGGAGATCGAACTCACCGCACCCTGGAAGGCGGTCGAGGAGAACGGCTGGGTCCCGCAGCTGGTCTCGACGGCGCCCGGACGGGTTCAGGCCTTCAAACACTTCGACAAGGCGGGGACGTATCCCGTCGATCACGTGCTCGCCGGTGACACCTCGGACGCCTTCGACGCGCTCGTACTGCCCGGCGGGGTCGCCAACCCCGACGCCCTGCGCATGAACGAGCGGGCGGTGGGTTTCGTGCGGAACTTCTTCGAGGTCGGCAAGCCGGTCGCGGCGATCTGCCACGCGCCTTGGACCCTGGTGGAGGCGGATGTCGTACGGGGCCGCACGCTGACCTCGTGGCCGAGTCTGGCGACCGACATCCGCAACGCGGGTGGCACCTGGGTGAACGAGAAGGTGCAGGTCTGCCACGCGGCTCCGGCGACGCTCGTCACCAGCCGCAAACCGGCTGATCTGGATGCGTTCTGCGCCGCGTTCGTGAGGGAGTTCGCCGACGCCCGGCACTCCTCGGCCGCGCGCTCCTGACGCGGGCGGATCCCTCTCTCGGCGACGGCGGATCCGTCCCTTGTCCCCGTACGAAGGCCGCCCCCGGGCACCGGCCCGGGGGCGGCCTTCGTACGGCGCGCCCGCTAGTCCTTCAGGACGTCCTTGATCTTCTCCTTGGCCTCGCGGGCGTCTCCCTTGGCCTGCTCCGTGCGTCCCTTCGTGGTCAGACGCTCGTTGCCGACGGCGCGGCCCACGGCCTCCTTGGCCTTGCCCTTCGCCTGTTCCTTCTTGGCCTGCATCTTCTCTTCGCCCGACACGATGTCACTCCCATCGGTTGGAATCGGTTCCTCCGCTGCGTCTAACCCCTTCCCGAGCCCGCAAACGGGTTGTCCGGCAGCCCGGCGGGTGGGCGAAGAGGATCATGGCTCCCCCCGATAAGGGAGACGAAGGAGGGTAGAAGCTATGCAGCGCCACGGCGGAACAGATCATTCCGCTCATGTCTGCCGAGAGAGCGAGGGACGTCATGCTTGTCCTCGGAATCGTCTTGCTGCTCATTGGCTGGCTCACCGGCATCGGCATCCTGTGGACGATCGGAATCGTCCTGGTCGTCGTGGGCGCGGTCCTCTGGCTCCTGGGTTCGGTCGGGCACGCGGTCGGTGGCCGGCGCCACTACTGGTGAGGCCCACGGCGGCCCGGTCCTTCGGCAACAGAGTGAGGTGCCCCGTGAGGCTTCATTCCCGTCCCACGCCCGCGCCGGACGGCCTGAGCCCGCCCGAGCCGCACGACGGCGTACTGCCCGAGGACCACACACAGGCGATCCTGGAGACCACCAAGCGGGTGGCGTCGCTGCTGAAGGGCTCCGGGCAGCCCTTCGCCCTCGCCGGCAGCGTGGCCGCCTTCGCGCACGGGCTGCCGGCGAACTTCCAGCACGACACCGACTTCTGCGTACGGCCCCAGGACGCCGAGGTGGCGGTCAAGGCGCTGGAGGACGGCGGGATAGAGATGCGCCAGGCCCCCGAGGACTGGCTGGTCAAGGGCAGGGCCGGTGGGGAGGAGATTGATTTGATCTTCGAACTGGCCCGGCGGCCCGTGAGTACGGAGCTGCTGGAGCGGGCCGGCGTGAAGGCGGTCGACTCCGTGTGGATGCCCGTCCTCTCTCCCACCGACCTGATGGAAAGCCGTCTCGCTGCACTGTGCGAGCACTACTGCGACTTCGGTGACCTGCTGCCCATGGCCCGGATGTTGCGGGAGCAGATCGACTGGGAGCGACTGGACCGGGACCACGGCGAAGCCCCGCTGGCCGACGCGTTCCTGTACCTCCTGCGAAAGCTGCACGTCATCGACGCGCCGCACCCCGACCGCACGGAGGCGGTGGACACCCCATGACCTTCAGTGAGATCGCCGAGTACCGCCTGGAGCATCTGCGCCAGCGGCTGGCCCGCGGGGAGGTCGCCGAACTCGGGGTGCGCGCCGAGCTCCGCGGCGGCCACGCCGTCATCTGGGGGAGCGTGACGAGCGAGGCGTGCCGGGAGGCCGTCCTGCGCATCGCCGAAGAGGAACTCGCGGGCATCGACTGGCGTGAGGACCTCACCGTCAGCCGATTCGACCCGCCCGATCATACGGAGGAACTGCTGTGATCCGCGTGGCAGCCATCGGGGACATCCATCTCGGTCCGGGCCAGGCAGGACTGCTCCGGCCGGCCTTCGACACCCTCGGGGACTGCGCGGACCTGCTGCTCCTGGCCGGTGACCTGACGCGCCACGGCACGCGGGAGGAAGCGCGGGTGGTGGCGGGTGAGGTGGCGGGGCTGGCGGTTCCCGTGGTCGCGGTGCTCGGCAACCACGACTACCAGAGCGACCAGGCGGTCGAGGTCGCCGAGGAACTGACCGCGGCCGGGGTGCACGTGCTGGAGGGCGACGGAGTGCTGCTCGGGATCGACGGCACGCGCGTGGGCGTGGCGGGGACCAAGGGCTTCTGCGGCGGCTTCGCGGGGCGCTGCGGCAGTGAGTTCGGCGAACCGGAGATGAAGGCGTTCATCCGGTACACCCGGGCCTGCGCCGACGGTCTCGGCCGCGCCCTGAACCGGCTGCGGGACGAAGGCAGCGACCTGCGCATCGCGCTCACGCACTTCTCACCCGTGCCGGACACCCTGGCGGGTGAGCCTCTGGAGATCTACCCCTTCCTCGGCAGCTACCTCCTCGCCGAGGCCATGGACGAGGCCGGGGCGGATCTCGCGGTCCACGGCCACGCGCACTCCGGCACCGAGCACGGCATGACGGCGGGCGGGATCCGTGTGCGCAACGTCGCGATGCCCGTGATCGACCGGGCCTTCGCCGTCTACCACCTCTCCGGGAGCGGCACGGGAACACGCACGACCGCGGAAGGCATGTCATGGGCCGCGCCGCGCTCCGCGACGTGGACGGAACTCTGACCGACACAACCACCATCGCGTGGCCGGCTTGTACTGTCCTTGTGCGTATCGTCTGAGTGGACGCCCGGTCACGCACAGTCATCAGGGAGGGGTCATGCAGGACGAAGGCAGGAACGAGAGCGCGGAGGAACGCGCGGACCGGCAGTGGCAGGAAGTCGTGCAGGAGATCCGTGTCGCTCAGACAGGCGTGCAGATCCTCTTCGGCTTCCTCCTCACCGTCGCCTTCACCACCGAGTTCCAGGCACTCTCACAGACCGACAAGAACATCTACATCGGCACGGTGGTCCTGGGTTCCCTGGCCACGGGCGCGCTCATCGGGCCGGTCAGCTTCCACCGGATCGTCTCGGGGCGCCGCATCAAGCCCCAGGCGGTCGTCTGGGCCTCGCGGCTCACGTTCGTCGGCATCGTCCTGCTGCTGGCCACCCTCACGGCCGCCCTCTTCCTCATTCTCCGCGTGGTCACGGACAACGCCTTGGCGCCCTGGCTGGTCGGTGGGGTCCTGGCCTGGTACCTGCTGTGCTGGTTCGTCCTGCCGTTGTGGGCCCGGGCCCGCTACACGACCCGGGCCGACACCGGCCGGTCGCCGGGGCAGGAGCCGGGGCATGACCAGAGCCCGCCCGGGTAGGCGCCGTGCAGAGCCAGAGGTGGAAGGGGATCCCCATGGTTTCCGCACCGGAGGGTGACCGGTTCACCCTCGAAGTTCGACATGTGCTGGGGGCAACCGTTCTCAAGCTGGCCGGAGAGCTCGACCACGACACGGCGGAGCCGCTCAGGGAGGCCCTCGAAGCTGTCACCTTCGACGACGGCGCCCGCTTGCTGGTGGACTTCTCGGACGTGGGCTTCTGCGATTCGACGGGGTTGAACGTCCTGCTGCGCGGCCGTCTCACGGCCGAGCGGGCCGGGGCCAGGATCGAGCTCGTGGGCCTGCGCAGACCAGTCGAGCGGATGTTCCGCATCACCGGCGCGGACGAAATCTTTCCGGTCTACGCCGACGTCGCGGACGCACTGGCGGGACATCCGCAGCACCACTAGCGGAGGCGCAGGATGAACGAGCGCCGTTCACCGGAGCGGAGTCGGGTCTTCGTGCTGGGCGCCGAGGACGAGAACGTCGTCACCCGGTGCCGGGACTTCACCAGGCGGGTGCTGACCGACTGGGACTGGCTGCCCGCGCGGGGCGCCGAGGCCGAATCCGGCACCGAGACCGATGTCGAGGCCGAGGTCGGGGCCGAGGACGTTCTGCTCCTGGTGTCCGAGCTGGTGGCCAACGCCCGTCTGCACGGCGGCGGTCCGAGTTCGCTGCTGCTCCGGCGTACCGGTGACGGCCTGCGCATCGAGGTGACCGACCGGAACCCGGCACCGCCGGTGCTCCAGCACCCCTCACAGCCGGCCGGGCCGGGAGGCCACGGACTGCTCATCGTGGACCGGCTGGCACGGCGCTGGGGCTCGGATCCGCTGGACGGCGGCAAGCGCGTCTGGCTGGAGGTCGCCGCACCCCGGCGGCGGGCCGCCGAGGCGGACGGAGCAGCGCGCTCCTGGTGGTCCCGGCACAGGGGCAGGGACACGGACAGGGGCACCTTGAGGCAGGCCCGCCCGTCGTGACCGCCGGGGCGGGCAGCGCCACTCAGGACTCAGGTCGCCGTCACTCGGGTGGCGCGTCGTCGCCGTCCGTCAGCAGCCCGGTCCGCAGCTGCGCCATGATCCGGCCCAGCAGCCGGGACACCTGCATCTGGGACACGCCGAGTCGGTCGCCGATCTCCGCCTGGGTCAGCTCCTCCCCGAAACGCATCGAGAGGATCTGACGGTCGCGTTCGCCCAGGTCGGCGAGCAGCGGCTTGAGCGACTCCAGGTATTCGATCCGGTCGTACGCGGCCTCTTCGACCCCCAGCGTGTGCGGCGCCGGGGTGCCGTCCGGCTCCTCACCGGCCGGCCTGTCAACAGAACCCGCGGTGTACCCGTTGGCGGCCCGGCGGCCCTCGGCCAGTGCGTCCTCGTCGATGCCCAGGCGCTCCGCGAGCTCGTGTTCGGTGGGCCGTCTGCCCAGCCGCTGCTCCAGGGCGTCGTTCGTCTTTGCGATGTCGAGCCGCAGTTCCTGCAGTCGCCTCGGCACCTTCACGGCCCACGAGGTGTCCCGGAAGAACCGCTTGATCTCACCGGTGATGGTGGGCAGGGCGAACGTCGCGAACTCGACGCCGCGCTCGACGTCGTACCGGTTGATGGCCTTGATCAGGCCGATCGTGCCCACCTGGACGATGTCCTCCAGCGGCTCGCTGCGGTTGTGGAACCGGCGGGCCGCGTACTTCACCAGGCTGAGGTTGAGCTCGACGAGCGTGTTGCGCACGTACGAGTACTCGGCAGTGCCCTCGGTGAGCGCGTTCAGCCGCCGGAACAGCGAGACCGACAGGGTCCGGGCGTAGGAAGTGCTCACTGCGACCGGGTCTTCGGGGATGCCGAGGGTGTCTGCGAGATTCGCTATCCGGACGGGCTCCGCGGTGTCGCGGGAAAGGGGTGACATGGGAATCCTCCGACGGATGGGTCCGGCACCTGCCTGGCGCGTCGGGACCGTCGTGGCTTTCGACGGGGATATACCCGCCGGAGGGCGGCTTGACCCTTTCGCGTGTCACAGTGGACGCAGCGAGGTCACACATGAACGATTCCGACCGGATTCTGGAAAAGCTGCTCGCGAGCCTCACCGCCGTCCACGACGGGGACCTCACCGCCAGGCTCCCGGACGATGCGGAAGGCCTCCCAGGAGAGATCGCCGCCGTCTACAACCGGATGGTCGAGCGGCTGTCCCTGGTCACGTCCGAGGTCACGCGCGTCGCCCAGGAGGTCGGAGGCCAGGGGCTGCTCGGCGGGCACGCCAGGGTCCCGCGCACGGGCGGCGTCTGGCGCGAGCTGACCACCGGTGTGAACAGCATGGCCGACAACCTGACCTCCCAGGTGCGCAACATCTCCCAGGTGGCGACCGCCGTTGCCCGGGGCGACCTCACGCAGAAGATCCGGGTGGACGCGAGCGGCGAGATCCTGGAGCTGAAGGAGACCATCAACACCATGGTCGACCGGCTCTCGGCCTTCGCCGAGGAGGTCAGCCGGGTGGCCCGCGAGGTGGGCACGGAGGGGAACCTCGGCGGTCAGGCCACCGTCCACGGGGTCTCCGGCACCTGGAAGGACCTCACCGACAACGTCAACTCGATGGCCACCAACCTGACCAACCAGGTCCGCAACATCGCCCAGGTGACCACGTCCGTGGCGCGCGGCGACCTCACCCGCAAGATCGACGTGGACGCCCGCGGGGAGATCCTGGAGCTCAAGACCACCATCAACACCATGGTCGACCAGCTGTCCTCCTTCGCCGCCGAGGTCACCCGGGTGGCCCGCGAGGTCGGCAGCGAGGGCCGGCTCGGCGGCCAGGCCGAGGTGGCCGACGTATCGGGCACCTGGAAACGCCTGACGGAGAACGTCAACGAGCTCGCGGGCAATCTCACCCGCCAGGTACGTGCCATCGCCGAGGTGACCGGCGCCGTCGCCGAGGGCGACCTGACCCGCTCGATCACGGTGGACGCCCCGGGCGAGGTCGGCGAGCTCAGGGACAACATCAACGCCATGGTCGAGTCGCTGCGCGCCACCACCCGGGCCAACGAGGAACAGAAGTGGCTGGGTTCCAGCCTGGCGCGGGTCTCCGGGCAGATCCAGGGCATCCGCGAACTCCCCGCCGTCGCCCAGCTGATCATGCGCGAGGTGCCTGCGCTGGTGAACGCCCAGTACGGCAGTTTCTTCCTGGCCCAGGAGGGGCCCGAAGGCACCGAACTGGTGGCCATCGCCACGTACGGGCTGCCCGACGAGCCGGGCGCCGGCCCGCGCCGCTTCCGCGTCGGCCAGTCCCTGGTCGGCCAGGCCGCCGCCGGCCGCCGGGCCATCACCGTGGACGACCTGCCGCCCGGGTACGCGACCATCGCCTCCGGCACCGGAGCCACCGACGCGACCACACTCACCGTGCTGCCGATCGTCGCCGAGGACCAGGTGCTGGGCGCGGTGGAACTGGCGGCCCTGCGCCCGCTGAGCCCCCTGCACCGCGACTTCCTCGACCAGCTCACCGAGATGCTCGGCGTCAACGTCCGCTCGCTGATCGCCAACGCCCGTACCGACGAGCTCCTGGAGCGCTCCCAGCAGCTGACGGCCGAACTGCGCTCCCGCTCCCACGAACTTCAGGTCGGACAGCAGGAACTCAAGCGCTCCAACGCCGAGTTGAAGGAGCAGGCGGCCCTTCTGGCCGACCGCAACCGCGACATCGAGCGCAAGAACCTGGAGATCGAGCAGGCCCGCCAGGAACTGGAGGAACGCGCCCAGCAGTTGTCGCGCACCTCCATGTACAAGTCGGAATTCCTGGCCAACATGAGCCACGAGCTGCGCACCCCGCTCAACAGCCTGCTCATCCTCGCCCAGCTCCTGGCGCACAACCCCGAGGGCAACCTGACCGAGAAGCAGGTCGACTACGCGACCGTCATCCACTCTGCCGGATCCGACCTGCTGCAACTGATCAACGACATCCTCGACCTCTCCAAGGTCGAGGCCGGGAAGATGGACGTCCACCCCGAACCGGTCTCGCTGCGCCGCCTGCTCGACTACGTGGACACCACCTTCCGGCCCGTCGCCGACGAACGGAAGCTGGAGCTCACCGTCGCCGCCGCCCCGGACGTCCCCGACGACCTGATCGTCGACGAGGCCCGGCTGCGCCAGGTGCTGCGCAATCTGCTCTCCAACGCGCTGAAGTTCACCGAAGCCGGCCAGGTGGCCCTGCGCGTGGGCAGGGCCACCCCCGAAGAGCTGCCCCCGACGCTCCTGAACGGCGCGGACGTGCTCGCCTTCCACGTCACCGACACCGGCATCGGCATCCCCACCCACCGGCTGGAGTCCGTCTTCGGCGCCTTCCAGCAGGGCGATCCGGCGACCGCCCGCGCCTACGGCGGAACCGGCCTCGGGCTCTCCATCAGCCGTGAGGTCGCCCGCCTGCTCGGCGGGGTCCTGGTCGCGCAGAGCACGGAGGGCCGGGGCAGCCGCTTCACCCTCTACCTGCCCGTACACGACGGCCGGGGAGGAGCCGGATCCGGGCGCGGGACCGCCGAGCAGCCGCTGGGAGCGCCGGGAGGCGGTGCGGGACGGGCGCCGGACACCGAACCCGCGGGCAGGACCGTCCTGGTGATCGACGACGACGCCCGCAACGTCTTCGCCCTGACCGCGATGCTCCAGGGAGCGGGCATCCGGGTCCTCGCCGCGGACAACGGACAGGCGGGGGTCGCGCGGCTCACGGGCGGAGAGCGGGTGGACCTCGTGGTGATGGATCTGATGATGGCCGGCATGGACGGTTACGAGACCACCCGCGCCATCCGCCGGCTGCCCGGCCTCGGCGACCTCCCCGTCATCGTCGTCACCGCCAAGGCCATGCCCGACGACCGGGCCGAAGCGCTGGCCGCCGGAGCGACCGACTACATCACCAAGCCGGTGGCCTCGGACGACCTGATCGCCAGCATCCGCGCCTGCCTGTCCGGCCGCGGCCGGTGAGCCAGGAGCCGGGGCCGGGGCGGGGTTGGGGGTGGGGCGGGGGGCGGGGGGCGGGTCAGCACACCCGCAGCACCACCAGACTCGTGTCGTCGTCCGTGTCCCCGCTGACCTCCGCCATCAGCCGGTCGGCCAGCTCGTCCGTCCGGCCCGCCCCGAGCCGCTCGGCCGCGCGCCGCAGCACCGCCAGACTCTCGTCCAGTCCCTCGTGCCGCCGCTCGACCAATCCGTCCGTGTACATGAGCAGCAGGTCGCCCGGACGCAGCCGGGTGACCTCCTCCGGGTACGCGGCTCCGGGCAGCGCCCCCAGCAGGATGGTGTGCGGAGGCTTCAGGAACCGGCCCCGCCCGTCCCGTACCAGCAGGGGCGGAAGGTGCCCGGCCGCGGTCCAGCGCAGCGTCCGCTCCCCGGGGTCGTACAGCGCGCACAGGGCGGTGGCCGTCGGCTGACTGGGCGCGCGCAGCGCGACCTCGTTGAGCCACCCCATCAGCTCTCCGGGAGGCCGGTCCGTGAAGGCCAGTCCGCGCAGCGCGTTGCGCAGCGCCGTCATCGAGGTCGCCGCGTCGATCCCGTGGCCGGCGATGTCACCGACCGAGACCAGCACCCGTCCGCTCGGCAGCGGATGCACGTCGTACCAGTCCCCGCCCACCCGGTACTCGGCGAGGGCAGGCCGGTAGCGGGCCGCGATCTCCAGGCCCGGCAGCGTCTCCAGCACCGGCGCCTCCGGCTGGATCGCCTCCTGGAGCCGGAGCACCACCTGGTTGCGCAGCTCCGCCTCCGCCTGCACGGCGGTGAGCCGGTCGAAGCTCGCGCTGAGGGCCACCTCGGTGTGGTGCTGCGCCGTGACGTCCTGGTAGACGCCGGCCAGCCCCGTCGGCACGCCGCGCGTGAGGACGGGCTCGGCCGCGACCTGGATACGGCGCACCCCGCCGTCCGGCCGCACCACCCGGAGCAGCGCCTGGGTTCCTTCGCGGCCCTCGACCAGCGTGGACAGCATCCGCCGCAGGACGTCAACGTCCTCCGCGTGCAGCCGCGGCCCGAGCATGCGCAGCGGAACCGGATCCTGCGAGGGTTCCAGGCCGAAGACCCCGTACGCCTTCGAACTCCACCGGGACCGGCCGGTGAGCAGATCGTCCTCGAACCAGGCCAGCCGCTCCAGCCGCCCCAGTACGCGGACCAGCACCGGGCTCGTGTCGACGGTGTCCCACACCACAGCGGCCCGCTCCCGGGCGAGGGCCAGTACCCGTACGTGCGCCATGGAGGCCGGCTCCGGCGCCGTGCCGTCCTCCGGCAGGCAGGGCGCGAACTGCGGCCCGCCGCCACCGGCCGCCGCCGCGATCAGCCGTACCAGGCCCTCGTGGGCGTACGGGAAGACCTGCGCGGCCGGCCGCCCCACGGGCCCGTGGACCTCACCGACGGCCCTGTGGGCCGCCGGATTGAGGTACTCGACGACCACCGGGTCCGCTCCGGCCGCCCGGAGGATCGCCGCCGGCTGCTCCAGCAGGTCCAGCAGGGACTCCGGGCCGCGCGGCCCGTCCTCCTCGTCCCGCGCCCAGTCCAGGACGTGCACCGCGGGCTGCGCCAAGTCGGTGAACTCCCTGCGCAGCCCTTCGTGCAAAGGGGTGGGCTCTCCCCAAGCGGCCAGGAGCAGTCCGGGCGTCCCGCCCGGCCGCCGGAGGGGGAACAGCACCCGGGCGGCGTTCGGTACGGCTCCCGGCAGCCGCAGGGACCCGGCGGGCCCGTCCTCGCCCGTGCCCGCTCCCTCGGGCAGCCAGACGGGGGTGCCTCCGTACATCGCCCGGTGCAGCGGACCCCCGCATTCCGGCGGCATCCACTGCCAGTGCGCGGCCTCGGGCCGGCTCGCACCGGCGTGCCCGACGAGCTCCAGGCAGCCCGTTTCGGTGCGCCGCCACAGGAAGACCGTCCGTACGCCGAGGGGGCGCAGGCCGCCTTCCAGCAGCGTGTCCAGTGCTTCACCGGGACTGTCCGAAGCGAGGGCCGCCACCGCGCCGCGACGGGCGCGGCGTGCCTCGGACGCCGCGATGGCCTGCCCGCCGGGGACCTCGACGGCATGGTTCCCGGCGGCCGCGTTGACGATGTCGGCGGCGGTGTCCACCGCGCCGAGCCCGGTGGACACGGCGAGCTGCACCAGGTGGTCCGCCGCCTCGTCGGGCGGGATGGACAGCTGTGCGGACAGCGCCCCGGTGGCGAGGTCGAGGAGCCGTCGACGGGCCCGATCGGCATGGAGGGCGGCGATCTCCGCGGTCAGATCGGTGACGGCTGCGGCCAGCGCGCCGGCGGAAGGCGCACCGGCTGGGCCGGGCTCCGTCATGACGCCACCTCCGGCACTCGGCCCCCTCGACGCGACTTCCCTCACCCCCCAGTGTCAAACGGCACCCTGCGGATGCGACCCCGGCCATCCCGCGGGCCCGTATACGCCGGACCGGTGACGCGGGGCCGAGGCTCACGGGCACGTCGGCGATTACGCGGCCTGGCTGGTGGCCGGGACGGCGGCGCTCCTGGTGGCCTTCGCCGCCCGGATCTGAACGCCCCGGCCACCTCCTAGTGCTGTGGCCGGAAAGGTTTGCCGGGTCGCGGCGTCCGGTGCGGTGCATCGCAAGGCGGAGGGCCGTGGCTCGTACTGGACGTACCGGCGCGGTCCGACAACGCGGCGAGGTGCCGTGCCGGGGGTCGCGACCCGGTGAACCTTTCCGGTCACAGCACTAGCCGTCCTCAGCAGATCCGCGGGAGCTGCTCCCCGATCGGCAGGTCGACCACGCGCGTGCCGCCCAGCCGGGTGCGCGCCACGACCATGCCCGGGTGCGCCTCCACCGCCTCGCCGATCACGGTCGCCCCGCGGCCCAGCGGATGCGCCCGCATCGCGTCGAGCACCGCCTCGGCGTGCTCGCGCGGTACGAAGGCGACGAGCTTGCCCTCGTTGGCCACGTAGAGCGGGTCCAGGCCGAGGATTGAGCAGGCGTTCGCGACGGCCGGGGGTACCGGGATCCGGGCCTCGTGGACGAGGACGCCGGTGCCGGAAGCCGCTGCGATCTCGTTGAGGGAGGCGGCCAGACCGCCGCGGGTGGGATCGCGCAGGACGTGGAGGTCCGGGGTGACCGCGAGCATGCTCCGTACGAGGCCGCCCAGCGGCGCGCAGTCGCTCTCGATGTCCACCCCGAACTCCAGGCCCTCCCGGACGCTCATGATGGCCACGCCGTGCAGCCCGATGTCACCGCTGACGATGACCACGTCGCCGGGGACGACCCGCTGCGGACGCAGGTCGACGCCCGCGGGGATGACCCCGATGCCCGCGGTGTTGACGTAGATCCCGTCCCCGTGGCCGCTCTCGACGACCTTGGTGTCCCCGGTGACCACCTCCACGCCCGCGGTCCGGGCGGCGTCGCCCATCGCCCGGGCCACCCGCGACACGACGGACAGCTCGACCCCCTCCTCCAGGATGAACCCGCAGGAGAGGTAGGCCGGTTCGGCCCCGGACATGGCGAGGTCGTTGACCGTGCCGTTGACCGCCAGGTCGCCGATGCAGCCACCGGGGAAGAACAGCGGACGCACGACGTACGAGTCCGTGGAGAAGGCCAGCCGGACCCCGCCCAGAGAGAGCGCGGCCGAGTCCCCGAGCTGGGCCAGAGCGGCGCCGCCGAACGCCGGGAGGAAGAGGTGCTCGACGAGCTCGGCGGAGAGCGCGCCCCCTCCGCCGTGGCCCATCACCACCCGCGGGTGGTCGCGCAGCGGGGCCGGGCAGGTCCAGCCGGTGATGTCCAGCGGTGCGGTCTCAGCCAACGGGGCTCGCCTCCAGCGGCGTCGTCGGGGAGGCCGGCGCGGCCTGGAGGTCGAGCCGGCGGTAGAGGTAGTAGGCCGCGCAGGCGCCCTCGCTGGAGACCATCGTGGCGCCGAGCGGGGTGCGCGGAGTGCACAGGGTGCCGAAGGCCTCGCACTCGTGCGGCTTGATGAGCCCCTGGAGCACCTCGCCGCTGCGGCACTCGGCGGGCTCCCGCGTGGTGATGCCGCTGACCGAGAAGCGGTGCTCGGCGTCGAACTCCCGGTAGCGGTCGGACAGTCGCCAGCCGCTGCCCGGGATGACCCCGATGCCGCGCCAGGCCCGGTCGGTGACCTCGAAGACGTCCTCCAGCATGGCCAGGGCGGCCGGGTTGCCCTCCGGGCGGACGGCGCGCGTGTACGCGTTCTCCACCGTGTGCTCGCCCCGCTCGAGCTGGCGCACGGTCCGCCGTACGCCTTCGAGGATGTCCAGCGGCTCGAAGCCGGTCACCACGATCGGCACCCGGTAGCGCGCCGCGAGCTCCGGGTACTCCGCCACCCCCATGACGCTGCACACGTGCCCGGCGGCGAGGAAGCCCTGAACGCGGCAGCTGGGCGACTCCATGATGGCCTCGATGGCCGGGGGAACCCGGACGTGCGACACGAGCAGGCTGAAGTTGGGGATGCCCAGCCGCTTCGCCTGATGGACCGTCATCGCGTTGGGCGGGGCCGTGGTCTCGAAGCCGATGCCGAAGAACACCACTTCCCGGTCCGGGTTCTGCCGGGCGATCGTCAGGGCGTCCAGCGGAGAGTAGACGACCCGTACGTCACCGCCCTCGCTGCGCACCTGGAACAGGTCACGGCCCGTCCCCGGTACCCGGAGCATGTCCCCGAAGGAACAGAAGATCACGCCCGGCCGGGAGGCGATCTCCAGCGCCTTGTCGATCACCTCCAGTGGGGTGACGCAGACCGGGCAGCCCGGGCCGTGGATCAACTCCACCTGATCCGGAAGGAGTTGGTCGATCCCGTGTCGGATGATGGTGTGGGTCTGACCGCCGCACACCTCCATCAGGGCCCAGGGCCGGGTCACGGTGGCATGGATCTCGTCCAGCAGCCGGCGCGCGAGGTCCGGGTCCTGGAATTCGTCGATGTACTTCACTGCTGCACTCCCTCGCCGGCCTCCGCGGCCGGTTCCCACGGGTCGCCGAACTCCTCCTGCAACATGCCGAGTTCCGCGAAGAGTTCAAGGGTCTGCCGGGCCGATGCCTCGTCCAGCCGCTGAAGCGCGAACCCCACGTGGACGATGGCGTACTCGCCGACCTGGAGGTCCGGCAGGTACTCCAGGCACACCTCCTTCTGCACTCCGCCGAAGTCGACCGTGGCCATGCGGGTGCCGTCCCTCTCCCCGATGTCAAGCACTCTGCCGGGTACCGCCAGGCACATGGGTCTCTCCTCGCTGTGGGGGTGGGGGGTCGGTGGCGTCACGGGCAGCCGCCACCATGAGCTGACCGAGTGCCAGCCCGCCGTCGTTCGGCGGGACGTGGCGGTGCCGCAGTACGGTGAAACCGCGCTCGCGCAGCGTGCGGGCACAGGCCGAGGACAGCAGGGTGTTGGCGAAGACCCCGCCGGTCAGCACCACCGTGTCGAGCCCGTGCCGCTCGCGTGCGAGGGCGCACAGCCTGCCGACGAGGGCGGTGGCGCAGGCGTGGAAGCGGGCCGCGATGAGCGACGGGTCCACCCCCGCCCGCAGGTCGGCCACCGCCGCCGCCAGCAGGGGCGCCGGATCCGCGGTGACCGGGCCGCCGCCGGGGCCGGAGCCGGCGCCGGCGCGGGGTGCCGGGGGCTTCAGGTCGAAGGCGTAGGGGCCGGGGCCGGGGCCGGGGTCGGGGTCGGGGTCTGCGTGTGCCGCCGCCCGCAGCGCGGCGTTCTCCAGTTCCATCGCCGCCTGGGCCTCGTAGCCGGAGCGGTGGCAGATGCCCGCCAGCGAGGAGACGGCGTCGAAGAGCCGGCCCATGCTGGAGGTCGGCGCGCAGTTCAGCCCCAGCTCCAACTGCCGTGACAGGACACGCAGTTCGTCCTCTGGACAGCTGCTCGCACACGGCAGGTCCGGATCCCAGGCGATGCCCGCCGCCCACAGATGCGACAGGGCCATGCGGTACGGCCGGTGCACGGCGGCGTCCCCGCCCGGCAGCGGCACGTACGCGAGATGGGCGAAGCGGGTGTATCCGGCGTAGTCGGCGAGGAGCACCTCGCCGCCCCACACCGCGCCGTCGTCGCCGTAGCCGGTGCCGTCGAAGGCGACACCGATCACCCGCCGACCGGGGTCCAGGCCGTGCTCGGCCATCGCCGACGCGATGTGCGCGTGGTGGTGCTGTACGCGCACCAGCGGCCGGCCCTCGGCGTTGCGCGACGCCCATCGGCCGGAGCGGTATCCGGGATGCCGGTCGGTGGCCAGCCGGGCGGGGGACACTCCGGTGATGGACTCCAACTGCCGCCCGGCGCGCTGGAACGCGTCCTGCGTGGCGAGGTCGTCCATGTCTCCGATGTGCGCCGACAGCCAGGCCCGGCGGCCCTCGCCGAGGCAGAGGGCGTTCTTGAGATCGCCCCCGGTGGCCAGTGTCGCGCGCACCGGCAGCGGCAGCGCGACCGGCAGCGGGGCGTAACCGCGCGAGCGCCGGATCAGCAGCGCCTCGCCGTCGCAGACCCGCACCACCGAGTCGTCGCACGGCACGTGGATGGGGCGGTCGTGCGTGAGCCAGCCGTCGGCGAGGCCGACGAGCCGCTCCAGCGCCTCGGCCTCGTCGGTGACGATGGGCTCGCCCGCGAGGTTCCCACTGGTCATGACGAGCAGCCGGGGCCCCGGAGGATCGCCGGGAAGCCCGAACAGCAGGTGGTGGACCGGGGTGTACGGGAGCATGACACCGAGGTCCGGGCTGCGCGGGGCGACCTCCTCGGCCGGGCCCGGGACGCCGGCGCGCCGGCGGAGCAGCACGATGGGCCGGACGTTCCCGGTGAGCAGGGCCCCTTCCTCGGGGCCGATGTGCGTCAGGCGCCGCGCCTCGGCCAGATCGCGCGCCATCACGGCGAAGGGCTTGTCGCCGCGGGACTTGCGCCGGCGCAGCTCCGCGACGGCCCCGGCATGGGCGGCGTCGCAGGCCAGGTGGTAACCGCCGAGCCCCTTGACCGCCAGGATCGCGCCCCGGGCCAGCATCCGGCGGGCCTCGACGACCGGATCCCTACCGGTGAGCTCGTACGGGGCCTTCTCGCCCGCGGCGGTCAGCAGCCGCAGCCGGGGCCCGCAGGCCGGGCAGGCCACCGGCTGGGCGTGGAAGCGGCGGTCGGCCGGATCGGCGTACTCGCGGGCGCAGTCGGGGCACATCGGGAAGCCGGCCATGGTCGTGTGGGCGCGGTCGTAGGGCAGTCCGGTGACGATGGTGAAGCGCGGCCCGCAGTGCGTGCACGTGATGAAGGGGTGCCGGTGGCGCCGGTCGGCCGGATCCGCGAGCTCGGCGAGGCAGGCGGCGCAGGTGGCCGTGTCCGGGGAGACCAGGGTCCGGGCGGGTCCGCCGCCGCGGGAGGCGACGATCGAGAATCCGCCGCCCCCGACCACCGGGACCTCGCAGTGGTCCACGGCGTCCACCACGGCCAGCGGGGGCGCGTCCGCCGCGAGCCGTTCGCAGAACGCCGAAACGGCGGCCGGCGCGCCCTCGACCTCGGTCACCACGCCCTCCGGGGTGTTGGTGACGTGACCGGCCAGGCCGAGTCCGGTGGCACGCGCGTACACGTACGGCCGGAAGCCGACGCCCTGGACCACGCCCCGGACCGTGACCCGGCGCCGCTGCACGGACTCCATCAGCGGGTCTGTGCCACGGCGGGATCGGGCTGACCTTGGTCGTGCGTGTGCGTGTGCGCATGGCCGGGCCCGTGGTCGTGGTCGTGCGCATGGCCCGGCCCGTGCGTGTGTCCCGGCCCGTGCGTGTGGCTGTGCCCGCGGCCGGAGCCCGGCAGGGGAGCGCACGCGCGGGCCATCACCGGGGCGTGCGCCGCCGTCCCCGCCCCGACGGCTTGTGCCCGCTCCAGCAGGATGCCCAGGCCCTGGCCCGCACGGGCCGAGGTGAGCACCACCTCCACGCCCGGATTGACCTGCTGGACGTTCGCGCGGAAGGCCGCCTCGTCGAATTCGACGGCCTGCGCGATGTCGGTCTTCGTGACCACGACCAGCTGGGCCAGCCCGAAGGCGGTCGGGTACTTCAGCGGCTTGTCCTCGCCCTCGGTCACCGAGGCGAGGACCACGCGCAGGGACTCCCCGAGGTCGTACGAGGCCGGGCAGACCAGATTGCCGACGTTCTCCACGAAGAGCAGCCGGGTCTCCTCGGGCAGCCACCCGTCCAGGTGCCGCCCCAGCGTCGCGGCCTCCAGGTGGCAGAGCCCGTCGGTGAGCACCTGCTTGACCGGCGCCCCCGAACGGGCCAGCCGCACCGCGTCGTTCTCGGTGGCCAGATCGGCCGTCAGGGCGGCCACGGCCACCCCGCGCTCCCGGGCGAGCAGCAGTTCCCGCTCCAGCAGGGCCGTCTTGCCGCTGCCCGGGCTGGACAGCAGGTTGACGACCGTCGTCCCGCGGGCGGTGAGTTCGGCGCGCAGCGCCTGCGCGACCCCGTCGTTCTTGGCGAGTACGGCTTGTTGCAGGTCAACCACTCGGCACATGGTTCAGGCCTCCTCGGAGATCGGTGCGCGGCAGGGGACTGCGGCCGGGGCGTCCTCCCAGGTCACGGTGAGGATGCGCAGCTCGCGTCCGGAGAGCAGCTGCACCTCCGTGGCCTTGCCGCAGGCGGGGCAGCACAGTTCGGGGGGCATGCCCACGTCCCATTCGCCCGTGCAGGCGGCGCAGTGCGCACGGGCCCGCTCGGACCGGGTGACGAGCTCGGCCCCCTCCAGGACCGTTCCGGCGCAGGCCAGTTCGAAGCAGAAGGCGAGGGAGTCCGGGACCACTCCGGCCAATTCTCCGACCTGGAGCTCCACTCGGCTCACGGCGCCCGCGCCCTCCGGCGCCGCCTCTTCAACCTGGCCCACGACGGCCATGGCGATCGACATCTCGTGCATCGGACTCCGTCCTGCCGGGGCTCATTACACCGGCAGGACGGGGGCGTCGCGGTCGGGCACGCCGACGGCCCGCACGCCCCGTACGCCATTCGGGCGCCGGGGCGTGCGGGGCTCACATGCTGCGCATGCGCAGGTAGCGCCTGATGTCGGGGAGGATCTGCTTGAGCACGGCGACCAGGGCCACGGCGGTGGCTCCGCCGATGACGGCCTTCTTCATGGGGTTCTCCTCAGTTCACGGCGGGTCGGGTCATCCGCGTCGGCCGCGGGTGCTTCCCCCTCCCGGACCAGGTCCAGGTCCAGGTCCAGGTCCAGGTCCAGGAGCATGCGGACGGCCTCCGGCACCGCGGCGGCCACCGGAGCGCTGAGCCCGATGCCCTCCTCGACGCATGCGGGTTCGCACCCGAGGACCAGCGTGCGCCGGGGCGGGGCCGAACCGGTCCCGGCGCACAGGGTGTCCAGCAGGGCGAGGACGGTGTCGGGCGACATGTCGTGGCCGTCGAGGGCGGCACCGCCCGGTACGACCGGGGCTTCCCCCTCGCCGGCCTCGATGAGGTACAGGGTGCCGGGGGGCCCGCCGCGCGCGGTGGCGTCGACGAGGACGAGCGTGTCGTAGCCGTCGAGCAACTGGTAGGCGAGGTGGACCCCGCGCACCCCGAAGTCCACCGCCTCCACGCCCGCCGGCAGCGGATGCTGCGACAGGGCCCGCAGGGTCTCCACGCCGAAGCCGTCGTCGCCGAGGAAGACATTGCCGATGCCGGCGATCAGGGTCCGCCCGCTCATGCCAGCTCCACGGGGGTGACCTCGTCCGGCTGGAAGTAGAGGAACCTGCCCTGCTCGCGGCGGATGTCCGCCCCCGGGTCGCCGTCCACGGTGACCGCGAGGTGCACGCCCCCGTCGACGTCGTGCAGAACGGCCTCGACCTGGGCGGTGCGGCCCTGGAGGAACAGGTCCTGCGCGTCGGTCCGCCGCAGCCCGGGGCGCAGGACCACCCGGCTGCCGGCGCCCACCCGGACGCCGTCGACCGTGACGTGGTCGGGGGCCGGGTCCGCGGGGTCCGCCCCGGCCGGGTCCCACCAGGGGGTCGCGGGGCGGAACAGCGCCTCCTGGTCCTCGGCTGCGGGCTCGCCGGTGATGTCGCGCAGGCCCCGCACGGCCCCGTGGAGCCGCTCCAGCACCTCGGGCGGCATCGAGTCGGCCAGGTCGATCACGGCGGCCGCCCGGGGATCCGTCCCGCGCGCCTCCCGTTTCTCCTGGTCGGTGAGGGCGGCGGTGCGCAGGGCCAGGATCTCGTCGATCTCGGTGGCGTCGTACATGGCACCGAGACTCTCGGGCGCGATCGCCGGGTGGTCCTCGAGGATGATCGGGGAGGACAGGACCACGTCCGCACGGCCGGGCTCGCCCGCCAGCACCGGCCAGGTGTGCCGGTTCTCGCAGGTCGCGACGGCCCCCTTGGCCCACTCGGGCGGGTCGGTCATCGACAGGAAGGACCCGGAGCTCAGCCCCAGCAGGAGGTGGGCCGCCACCAGCGAGTGGGGCAGGGCCTCCTCGCGGGCCGCGGACCCCTCGTCCGGGGCCCACGGGCTGGTGTTCTCCACCACCGCGGTGAGCTTCACCACCCGGTAGGGGCCGTCGAGTTCGGCGGCGGCGAGCCGCAGGATCCCGGAGATCCGCTCCGTACGCCGCACCAGGCGGCCGATCGTCCGGCCGGCCTCGTCGAGGACCGCCTCGATCTCCACGCGGGCGGGCCGGGAGAAGGGGAAGTCGACACCGGAGCCCACCAGTTCGGCCACCGAGACGGACAACTCGACGCGTTCCTCGGTCCCCTCGTCCCAGGGGACCAGCACCCGGTCGGCCAGGTGTAGTTCGGCGACCTCATCGAACGCGCCGTCACCGCGGGCCTGTTGGACCGTACGCCGCTGGGCGTGCAGGAAGCGCAGCTCCAGGCCGAGGGTCGCGGCGCCCCGGGGCTCCAGCAGGATCTCGGTCCGCTGGAAGGTGTGCTCCCCGTGCGCGGGGGCCCAGGCGGGCGGCGCGAGCACACCGAACTGCCAGCGCATGCGGTTCTTCGCCGCGGAGGCCCGGTAGGGGTAGAGGACGTATCCCTCGAAGAGGACGGCGTCGGCGACCTGCCGGGCCGTGGCGAACCGGGCGTCCCGGGCGCCGGCAGAGGTGGTGGTGGCGGTGGTGGTGGTCCTCGTGGTCGTGGTCACGGAGCGGTCCTCTCGGTGACGCGCGGCGGCGCCGCCCCCAGCCGGGCCGCGGGAGGTGGCGGCTGCGCCGCGGCGGCGGTGTCCAGCAGGGCGCGTACGGTCGCCTCCCACGAGGGGAGGGCGTGCCGCGAGCGGAAGGCGAGCAGTTCGGCCATCGTGTCGGAGGGCAGGCGCAGCCAGCCGCAGCCCGGGAAGTGCTGCTCGACCATCTCCCGCCACACGGCCACCGGCATCCGGTACGCGGCCTCGCGGTCCCAGGGCACCGGTTCGACGAGGAAGCCGCCCGCCCCGGTGAACGCGGTCCCGGAGAACAGCATCAGCAGCGGCGCCTCACCGCCCTGGAGCGCGGCGAAGTACCGGGTCGCCGCGATGTCCATGTCGTAGCTGCACGGCACCACCAGGTCGGCCTCGGTCTCCCCGGTGAAACTCGGGATCATGAGCGGAACCTGCGCGAACTGCACCGGCTGGAGGGTGGATCCCCAGCGGGAGGGGGCGCCGAACAGGTCGGCCAGGCCGTCCGCCTCCACCGGGCCGTACCGCCGCCGGGCGGGTTCGACGCGGATCTGGCAGCGCAGGGCGAGGGCGTGCACCCGTACTTCCGGCGAGGCGGTCACGCGCAGCCGGAAGACCAGGGTCGGACCGGCGGCGTACGGGTCGGCGCGCACCCCGGTGCAGGCGAAGGTGAACTCCGTCATGACCGGCCCGCTTCCACGGCGTCGGGCGTGAGCACCCGGGCCCGTCGCTCGACCCGCTCGAAGAAGACGCGCAGCGCCTCCCGGGCCTCCGCGCCCCCGTCGAAGCCCTGCCACAGCAGCCGCATCCGCCCCACCAACTCGTAGCAGATGTCGATGGGCACCAGATGGCAGGTGGTGCGGCCCGCCGCGCGGTGCAGCAGCAGCGCCTCCACGTCGGGTTCCAGCAGGGCGGCCAGCCGTCCGGCGCCGAGCACGCCCTGCCAGGTCTCCGGGTCGAGCTCGCTCTCGGTGGCCCCGGCGGGGCTCGGGTAGAGCGCGACCAGGCGGTCCAGTGCGGCGTTGCGGAAGAGGAACGCCACCCCGACGGGGATCTGGAGGGCCTCCCAGGCCCCGTCGTCGAGCGGATGCCCCGGGTCGGTCAGGTACCGGTCCGGTACGGCGCGGAACCGGCCGGCGGCCGCCCCCTGCCGGTCGAACAGCAGCGCGCAGGCGGTGCAGGCGCAGACCAGGGCCCGCCGCTCGGTCTCCACCAGGTGGCGGTGGCCGTCCTCGGGCACCGCCACCCCGCACAGTTCGCAGGTCTCGGGGCGGGGCGGGCGCGCGCCGGCGAACCGCCGCAGGCCGCGTGCGGCGGGAGCGGGCGCGTCGGGAGCGGGCCCGTGGGGAGCGGGCCCGTTCACCGGACCCGCGCCGGGGCCTGCGGGCGGGTGCCGATCTGCAGCAGGGCGGGCGGCGGGGCCGCCGTCTCCACCTCCACGGAGGTCACCTCGGGAGCGAAGGCGGCCAGGGCGTCCGCCACGTTCTGCGGCACGCCGGGGGAGCCGGCCTCCGAACTGCCGCAGCCGCAGCCGCCGGAGGCCGTGACGCGCAGCCGCAGCACGCCCGAGGCCGCGTCGAAGCCGAGCAGTTCCACGGGCTCCCGTACGGCCTCCAGCGCCCGCCCGATCCGGACGTGGACGTCCTCGGGATGCAGGTCGTGCAGGGCCAGCAGGCTCGCCACGAGCTCGTCGTCCAGGAGCGGACCGAGGCCGCTCTTGCCGAGCCGCTCGGTGATCCGGGCGAGCCCGGCCCCGTAGAACTCCATGAGCGCCCGCACCAGTTCCTCGGCGGCGGCGCAGGCCGCCCGGTCGCCCGTGGCGGCGAGCCGGTCGAGCACCTCGTCCACCCGGTGCCCCGCCTGCCGTGCGTCCATCGCGACGCCCGCCTGCGCGGCGCTCATCCGCCCAGCCCGCTCAGGCCGGTGGGCACGTGCATGGTCTTGACCGTCTTGCCGCCGCCGACGTACATGTGCACCCCGCACGGCAGACACGGGTCGAAGCTGCGCACCGCCCGCATGATGTCGATGCCCTTGAAGTTCTCCGGGGGGTTCTCCTCGAAGATCGGGGTGTTCTGCACGGCGTCCTCGTACGGTCCCGGCGTCCCGAAGGTGTCGCGGGTGCTGGCGTTCCAGGGGGTCGGCGGGTACGGGTGGTAGTTGGCGATCTTCCCGTCGCGGATCACCATGTGGTGGGACAGGACGCCCCGCACGGCCTCGGTGAAGCCCACGCCGATCGACTCGTCCGGCACCTCGAACTTCTCCCAGGTCTGGGTGCGTCCGGCGCGGACCTCCGCCAGCCCCATCTCGGCGCAGTGCAGCGCGATCGCCGCGGCGTACGCCTGGAAGTAGGTGCGGGCGCGGTTGCGCTCCAGCGCGTTGCTCCACTTCGGGATCTTCCACTCGAAGCGGGTCTCGGGCTTGGTCATGGTGCGCGGCAGGTTGATGACGACGCTGTGCCCGGTGGCCTTGACGTAGCCGACGTCCACCAGGCCGGACAGCGCGGTGGACCACAGCCGGGCGATGGGGCCGCCGCCGGTGTCGAGCGCGAGGTGGTCCTTGCCGTCGAACCAGCGGGGCGACATCACCCAGCTGTACTTGTCGTCGAAGTTCCGCTTCTGCGGGGCGGGGATGGTGTGCTGGTTCCACGGGTGGCGCGGGTCGACCGGGTTGCCGAGCGGGTCGTGGGTGACGAACTGCTCCTGGCCCGCCCAGTCGTCGTAGTACGAGCTGCCCAGCAGGATGCGGATGCCCAGGTTGATCTCCGTGAGGTCGTTGGTGACCAGCTTGCCGTCCACGATCACGCCCGGGGTGACGAACATCTTCCGTCCCCAGTCGGTCATGTTGGCGTAGGTGAAGTCGCAGTACTCGGGGTCGTTGAGCGCGCCCCAGCAGCCCAACAGGACGCGGCGGCGGCCGACTTCCTCGTAGCCGGGCAGGGCCTCGTAGAAGAAGTCGAACAGGTCGTCGTGCAGCGGCACCACCTTCTTCATGAACTCCACGTACCGCATCAGGCGGCTCATGTAGTCGGTGAAGAGCTGGACCGAGGCGATGGTGCCGACGCCGCCCGGGTAGAGCGTGGAGGGGTGCACGTGGCGGCCCTCCATCAGGCAGAACATCTCCCGGGTGTAGCGGCTGACTTGGAGGGCCTCGCGGTAGAACTCGCCCTCGATGGGGTTGAGCGAGCGCATGATGTCCGCGATGGTGCGGTAGCCGTGGTCGCCGGCGTGCGGGGCCTCGGTCCGCTCGGCCAGCTCCAGGACCCCGGGGTTGGTCTCGCGGACCATCTTTTCGCAGTAGTCGACCCCGACCAGGTTCTCCTGGAAGATGTTGTGGTCGAACATGTACTCCGCCGACTCGCCGAGGTTGATGATCCACTCGGCGAGGTGGGGCGGCTTCACCCCGTAGGCCATGTTCTGCGCGTAGACGGAACAGGTGGCGTGGTTGTCACCGCAGATCCCGCAGATGCGGCTGGTGATGAAGTGCGCGTCCCGGGGGTCCTTGCCGCGCATGAAGACGCTGTAGCCGCGGAAGACGGACGAGGTGCTGTAGCACTCGGCGACCCGCTTCTGCTTGAAGTCGATCTTCGTGTGGATGCCGAGACTGCCGACGATCCGGGTGATCGGATCCCACGCCATCTCCACCAGGCCGCTGCCGTCGCCGCCTGCCTTCGTCTTCGGTGCCATCGTGTCTGCCGTGACCCTTCTTCAGTGAGGGGAGGAGGAGGTGCGCCGGGCCGGCGGGTACTCGGGTGGTCGGGTGGTCGGTCACCAGGGCGGGCGGTAGCCGGTGGTCAGCTTCTCGCCGCCGCGGCGCCACTTCGGCTCTTGGTCCACGGTGCGCAGCGTGACCGCGCGGAGCCTGCGGACGATCGCCCCGTAAGTACTGCTCGCCTTGGTGGAGACCCGGGCTCCGGGGGGTTCGTCCATGAACGGCATGAACTTGTCGGGGAAGCCGGGCATCGTGCAGGCGATGCAGATGCCGCCCACGTTCGGGCAGCCGCCGATGCCGTTCATCCAGCCGCGCTTGGGCACGTTGCACTTGACCACCGGACCCCAACAGCCGACTTTCACCAGGCACTTGGGGGAGTCGTAGGTCTCGGCGAACTGGCCCTGCTCGTAGTAGCCCGCGCGGTCGCAGCCCTCGTGGACCGTCATGCCGAACAGCCACGTGGGCCGCAGCTTGTCGTCGAGCGGGATCATCGGGGCCGAGCCGGCCGCCTGGTAGAGCAGGTAGGTCAGGGTCTCCGAGAAGTTGTCCGGCTGGATCGGACAGCCCGGCACGCACACGATCGGGATCCCGGCGTGGGACTTCCAGTCCCAGCCCAGATAGTCGGGCACGCCCATCGCACCCGTCGGATTGCCCTCCATCGCATGGATCCCGCCGTACGTGGCGCACGTACCGATGGCCACCACGGCGAGGGCCTTGGGCGCCAGGCGGTCGATCCACTCGCTGGTGGTGATGGGCTGGCCGGTCGCCGGATCGTCGCCGAAGCCGCACCAGTAGCCCTCGGGCTTGATCTTCTCGTTGGGGATGGAGCCCTCCACCACCAGCACGAACGGATCGATCTCGCCCCGCTCGCCCTTGAAGAACCACTCGATGAACGTGTCCGCACCGCCCACGGGACCGCACTCGAAGTCGATGAGCGGCCAGTGCACGGCGATCCTGGGCAGTCCGGGCAGTGTCCCCGTGACGATTTCCTCGATGCTCGGCTGCATCGCCGCCGTCAGGGCCACGGAGTCGCCGTCGCAGCTCAAGCCCGCATTGATCCAGAGAATGTGGATCAGGGGGTCCTCTACCGGGTCCGGCGTTGCTGCATCCATGCGGACGCCTCCTTGAAAGCGGGGAGCGGGGAGCGGGAAACAGGGCGGGGAGAGGAGAGCCGAGGCGGCCGGTGTCCGCCCGGGCCTCCTCGGCCCCACCCTTCTTGCTAGCAGCCGCCGGGGCCGGGTGCCCCGTCATGTACGCCCGGTCCAGTGACGCCGCGCCTCCGCGAGGGCAGCGGCGTCCCGCGCCGGCCCGGTACGCGCTCCGTGAGGTGCGGCGGTGTGGCGACAGGGCGCTCCTTGCGTACGAAGGCCCGGCGCAGCGCGTGGTAGGGGGCGTCCGGGTCGAAGAAGGTCTGCCGCATCCGCTCCAGCTCGGCCGCGCGATAGGAGGCCAGCGGGCGCTGCTCCTCGTCGAGGTCCCGGCGGGCCTTCTTCACGGCGATCCGCGAGGAGGTGGCCGCGTGGCCGGCGAGCTGGGCGGCGAGCGTCACGGCCCGGTCGGCGAAGGCCGCGGGCGGGCCGGCGATCGTACGGTCGACCAGGCCGAGCCGCCGGGCGGCCGCGGCGCTCAGCGGCAGGGCGTCGGCGGTGAGCCGCTCCGCGCGGGCGGCGCCGACCCGGCGCGGCAGGGTGTACGTCCAGAACTCCGAGCCGTACAGGCCCATCAGCCGGTAGTGCGGGTTGAGGACCACGCCCGAGCGGCACCACACCTCGTCGGCGGCGAGGGCCAGCATCGCCCCACCGGCGGCCGCGTTGCCTCCGAGGGCGGCGACCACGAGCCGGTCGGTGGTGGTCAGGACGGCCTCCACCAGGTCGTCCATGGCGTTGATGTTGGCCCAGGACTCCCCGGCGGGGTCGGCCGCCGCCTCGATGACCCCGAGGTGGATGCCGTTGGAGAAGAAGTCCCGGCCGCCGCCGAGCACGAGGACCGACGTGGGGCGGGAGCGGGCCGCCCGGTAGGCGTCCAGCAGACGCCGGCAGTGCTCGGTGCTCATCGCGCCGCCGGGGAAGGAGAACGACAGGAACCCGGCGCCTCCCTCCTCGCGGTAGCCGATGTCGGACCAGTCGCACGGGCCCGGACCGGGTTCCACCGGAGCGGGGAGCTCCGGCAGGGCGGGCAGCAGGTCCCCGAGCGCGAGTGTGGCGGGCAGTTTGGGGGCGGCCGCCTCCCCCGGAGGGCGGTGGGCCCGTAGCTCCGGGATCCAGACGGCGCCGTCGACGGTGGCCCGGCAGACCGCGCCCGCCCTGGTGGCGATCAGCTCGCCCGGGCGGCCGCGCAGCCGGTCCTCGGGGTGACCGCCGTGCAGGTACCAGGTGGCGCCGAGCAGCTCGTCCCGTACGCCGGGCCGGGAGTCGGCGGCGCGCAGCACGCGCAGGACCCGCTCGGTGGCGTCCGCCCGCCAGTCGATGCGACGGCTCTCCTGGCGGAGAAGGGGGCGGGCCAGACCTTCGGTCTGGGGCAGGGGCGTGTACGTACCGGAGGCGAAGCGGTCCACGGCGAGCAGGACGGCCTCCAGGGCCGCGTCGGCGACCTCCCCGCGGTACCAGGCGCTCTTGGCCACCGGCGGGTCCGGGACCGGGCACGCGACCGAGGCCCACACATCGCCGGCGTCCATCTCCGCATTGGCCTGGAGCACGGTGACGCCCCACCGCGGGGCCCCCTCCTGGACGGCCCGGTCGAGCGAGGAGGGGCCGCGGTCCCCGACCGGACCGGGGTGGACGATCAGGCAGGTGTGGGCGGACCAGACCTCCTCGGGCACGGCCGACTTCAGCATCGGCGCGAGCACCAGGTCGGGCCGGTGGCGGCGGACGGCAGCGGCCAGGTCGGTCTGCGGGAGCGCCAGTTCCACCGCGACACTGTGGCCGTGATCGCGCAGTTCGGCGTGGACCCGCTGGGTGAGGCTGTTGAACGCGCTCGCGACGAGCAGGACGTGCACGTGGTCTCCCTGCGACGGACCGGAACCGTGGCCGTGTGGCACCCGGCAGGTTCGGCCGGGCGTGACCGGGGCATGACCGGCCGCCTGAGATGTTCCCGGGACGCCGGCCGCGGGCGCGCGTAACCCGACGGCCGTGTCACTCGAAGGCGCACCCGCATGGGGCCGCTCGGCGGCAGGGCGCTACTCGTGATCCTCGATCCCGATGGCCTTCTCCAGGTCCCGGTACGCCTTGCCCCAGTGGCCCTCCTGCTGCTCCAGGAGGGCGGCGGCGATGGCGTCCAGCTTGAGCCGGATCCCCGCGCCTGCCCACCGGCGGCCTTCCGAACCGCGTCCGCACGCGGGAGGCGCGTACAGCGACGGACCGGACACGCTCCGGCGAGGCGGGCCGGTCAGGGGCGCAGGAATGCGCGCAGCCGGGTCAGCGGCCACGCGTTGATGACCTCGTCCTTCGTCAGCCAGCCCCGCTGGGCCGTGCCCGCCCCGTAGCGCACGTACGCCAGGTGCGTGGGGGAGTGCGCGTCGGAATCCACCGCGAAGCGCACCCCGAACCCCTTCGCCCGCAGGATGTCCTCGTCGCACAGATCGAGCCGCTCCGGATGGGAGTTGATCTCCAGGGCCGTGCCGGTCCGCGCGCAGGCCCGGAACACCTCGTCGAAGTCGGCGTCGATGCCGGGCCTGCGGCCGATCCGGCGCGTGGTGGGGTGCCCGATGACGTGCACGTACGGGTTTTCGCACGCCCGCACCAGCCGACGGGTCTGCGCCCGCCGGTCCAGCCCGAAATGCGAATGCACCGAGGCCACGCACAGGTCGAATCCGGCCAGGAACTCGTCGGGCCAGTCCAGCTCCCCGTCGGGCCCGATGTTGAGCTCCGTGCCGTGCAGCAGCCGCATCCCGTGGTGCGCCCGGTCCAGCGCGCGCACCCGCTCCCGCTGGGCGAGCACCTTCTCGTCGGTCATCCGCTGCATGGAGAGGTTGGGCGCGTGGTCCGTGACGGCGTAGTACGCGTACCCGCGGTCGGCCGCGGCCGACACCATCTCCTCCAGTGGCGCCAGCCCGTCGGTGAGGTCGGTGTGGGTGTGCAGGTCGCCCCGCAGGTCGCGCTCCGTCACCAGGTCGGGCAGCTCGCCGCGCAACCCGGCCGCGATCTCCCCGCGGTCCTCGCGCAGCGGCGGCGCGATCCACGGCAGGCCGAGCCGGGCGTAGATCTCCTCCTCCGTCTCGCCGGCCCGCCGTTCGTCGCCGTCGGCGTCGAAGAGCCCGTACTCGGAGAGCTTGAGCCCGTGGCGCACCGCGAGCGCCCGGGTGCGTACGTTGTGCGCCTTCGAGCCGGTGAAGTACTGCATGCCCGCGCCCCAGGACGCGGGCGGCAGGACCCGCAGGTCGACCTGGAGGCCCTTCGTCGTACGGATGGAGGTCTTCTTCGCGCCGCGCGCCGGCACCTCGGCCGTGTACGGGAGGCCGACGAGCGCCGCCATGACCGGGGCCGGCCGCTCCGACGCCACCAGGACGTCGATGTCGCCGATGGTCTCGCGCATCCGCCGCAGCGACCCGGCGTACGCGCACCGGACGACGCCCGGCACCGACGCCAGCTCGCCGATGATCTGCTCGGCGATCTCGGTCGCGGCGCTGATCAGGATCCGGCTGCCCGCCTTCTGCATCATGGCGATACCCGCGAGTATGTTCTCCTCGCTCTTCTCCCCGAACCCCCGCAGGTCGCGCAGCCGCTCCGCGTGGATCGCGTCGAGCAGCTGGTCCACCGTGGCGACCCCCAGCCGCTCGTGGAGCAGCATGGCCCGCTTCGGCCCGAGCCCGGGGACCCGGGTCAGCTCCCGCACCCCGGCCGGGACGGCGGCCCTGACCTCGTCGATCGCGGGGACGTGGCCGGTGCGCAGGTAGTCCAGTACCTTCTCGGCGATCGACGCGCCGACGTTCGGGATCTCCTTGAGCCCCTTCGCGTCGAGTCTCGCGACATCCAGCGGACTGCCCCCGATGGAGCGGGCGGCCTTCTCGTAGGCACGCACCTTGAAGGCGTCCCCGCCGCTGATCGCCATCAGGTCGGCGTACTCCTGGAGCAGCGCCTCGACCTCGTCGTTGACCCGGGCCATGTCTCCAGGGTGCCCCCGGCCGCGGAGGGCCGCACCCACCCCCGTGGAATGCAGCCCTCCGCAGTCGATCTCAGTTGTACGCGCGGATCCCCGGCCAGGTCTTCGGGCCGACCTCGCCGTCCCACTCCGAGGGCTCGGGTGTGCGGGGCCACCCGCGGAGGAGGTCTCCACCCTGCACCGGCTGTGGGTGCTCGCGGACCTCACCCGCGCACCGGCCGCCCCGGAGGCGGCCCCCGCCACCGACGCGGAGGACCAGGAGCCCCCGTCCGAACCGGGCCGGGCGCCGTCGCGACGGTGGATCCGGCGGACGGGTTACGCGCTGGCGGCCCTGACGGCCGTCGCCGCTGCCGCCGCGGCGATGGCGTGGCCCGGCTCCGGCGGCGCCGCGGAACCCTCGGGCGCCGGCGACGGCCGGTTGTTGTTCTCCACGGCCTGCCGGGAGCCGGCGAGCATGGGCCAGCACGACGCGTGCGTCCGCGAGGTCCAGTCCCTGCTGGAGAAGAAGGGGGCGAAGATCGGCGTCGACGGCGACTTCGGCCCGCAGACGCTGCGCAGGGTCACGGCCTTCCAAGTGCTGGCGGGCCTGCCGCCGAAGGGCGTCGTGGACGACGAGACGAAACGCGCCCTCTACGAACGGCCGGTCCCGATGGGGCAGTCGCCGTCCGACCAGGTCGAACGCCGCATCCGTGAGGTGTTCCCCGAGGAACCGGACCGGGCGGCCGGCATCGCCCGCTGCCAGTCCCTGCTGGACCCGCTGCACGTGCTGCCCAATACCAACGGCTCCCGCAACTGGGGCCTCTTCCAGATCTCCGACGGCCGGCTCGCCGAACTCGGCGGCACCCCCCGGCTCGCCTTCGACCCCGAATGGAACATCCAGGCGGCGCGGCGCCTGTGGGCCCGCGGCCGCGACTTCAGCCACTGGCCGCAGTGCGACCAGGCGTACCGGAGCGCCTCGCCGTCCGCCGCCGCCACCTCGGGGTGAGGACGTCCACGGCCGACCGGTACGGGCCGGCCGGCCGTGGACGTACGGGATCAGACGAGGTCGAACCGGTCCAGGTTCATGACCTTGTCCCACGCCGCGACGAAGTCCTTCACGAACTTCTCCTTCGCGTCGTCGCCGGCGTAGACCTCCGCGAGCGCGCGCAGTTCGGAGTTCGACCCGAAGACGAGGTCGGCACGGGTACCGGTCCACTTGACCTGGCCCGTGGCCGCGTCGCGCCCCTCGAAGGTGTTCTGGTCCTCGGACGTCGCCTTCCACGTCGTGCCCAGGTCGAGCAGGTTGACGAAGAAGTCGTTGGTCAGCGTCCCGGGTGCCTGGGTGAGGACACCGTGCGACGACTGCTGGTGGTTCGCGCCCAGGACGCGCAGGCCACCGACCAGGACCGTCATCTCGGGGGCGCTCAGGTTCAGCAGGTTCGCCTTGTCGACGAGCAGGTACTCGGCGGGGATCCGGTTGCCCTTGCCGAGGTGGTTGCGGAACCCGTCGGCGGCCGGTTCGAGCGCGGCGAACGCCTCGACGTCGGTCTGCTCCTGCGAGGCGTCCGCGCGGCCCGGGGTGAAGGGGACCTCGACGTCGAAGCCGGCGTCCTTGGCGGCCTGCTCGACGGCGGCGGCGCCGGCCAGCACGATCAGGTCGGCGAGGGAGACCCGCTTGTCGCCGCTCTGGGCGGCGTTGAAGGACTCCTGGATCCCGGTCAGGGTGCGCAGCACCGAGGCCAGCTGGTCGGGCTCGTTGACCTCCCACCCGTTCTGCGGCTGCAGGCGGATGCGCGCACCGTTGGCACCGCCGCGCTTGTCGCTGCCGCGGAAGGAGGAGGCCGACGCCCACGCGGTGGACACCAGCTCGGACACCGACAGGTCCGAGGCGAGGATCCGCTCCTTGAGGGAGGCGATGTCCGCGGCGCCGACGAGCTCGTGCGTCACCGGGGGCAGCGGGTCCTGCCACAGCAGCGTCTCGGACGGCACCTCCGGTCCGAGGTAGCGCACGACCGGGCCCATGTCGCGGTGGGTCAGCTTGAACCAGGCGCGCGCGAAGGCGTCCGCGAACTCGGCCGGGTTCTCGAGGAAGCGGCGGGAGATCCGCTCGTAGGCCGGGTCGAACCGGAGCGAGAGGTCGGTCGTGAGCATCGTCGGGGCGTGGCTCTTCGACGCGTCGTGCGCGTCGGGCACGGTGCCGGCCCCGGCGCCCTCCTTCGGCCGCCACTGGTGCGCCCCGGCGGGGCTCTTGAACTGCTCCCACTCGTACCCGAAGAGGATCTCGAAGAAGGTGTTGTCCCAGGTGGTCGGCGTGTTCGTCCAGATGCCCTCGAGGCCGCTGGTGATCGCGTCGCCGCCCTTGCCGGTGCCGAAGGTGCTGCTCCAGCCGAGGCCCTGCTGTTCGAGCGACGCCGCCTCGGGCTCGGCGCCGACGTTCTCCGCCGGGCCGGCGCCGTGGGTCTTGCCGAAGGTGTGGCCGCCGGCTATCAGGGCGACCGTCTCCTCGTCGTTCATCGCCATCCGGCGGAACGTTTCACGGATGTCGCGGGCCGCGGCGATCGGGTCCGGGTTGCCGTTGGGGCCCTCGGGGTTGACGTAGATGAGGCCCATCTGGACGGCGCCGAGGGGGCTCTCCAGCTCCCGGTCGCCGGTGTAGCGTCCGTCGGCGAGCCAGGTGGTCTCGGGACCCCAGTAGACGTCCTCGTCGGCCTCCCAGACGTCCGCGCGGCCGCCGCCGAAGCCGAAGGTCTCGAAGCCCATCGATTCGAGGGCGACGTTGCCGGCGAGGATCATGAGGTCGGCCCACGAGAGGTTCTGGCCGTACTTCTTCTTGACCGGCCACAGCAGTCGGCGGGCCTTGTCGAGGTTCCCGTTGTCCGGCCAGCTGTTGAGGGGCGCGAAGCGCTGCTGACCGGACCCGGCGCCGCCGCGGCCGTCGCTGATCCGGTAGGTGCCGGCGCTGTGCCAGGCCATGCGGACCATGAGCGGGCCGTAGTGGCCGAAGTCGGCGGGCCACCAGTCCTGCGAGCTCGTCAGCACCTCCGCGATGTCCCGCTTCACGGCAGGGAGATCGAGGGCGTTGAAGGCCGCGGCGTAGTCGAAGTCCCCGCCGTTGGGGTCGGCCACGGCCGGGTTCTTGGCCAGGATCTTCAGGTTGAGCCGCTCCGGCCACCACTGGCGGTTTCCGCCACCCTGGGTCGGGTGCGCCGCGCGCCCGTGCGCCACCGGACAGCCACCTCCGCCCTCCGCCTTGCCGTCTGTGACGATCGCATCATGGTTCTCAGACATCGGAATCCTTCCGGACCGGGCGGGTCCTGGTTCTCAGGAACGGCTGGGCGGTGGAACAGTCGGGGCGCGGGCCCCGTGGACGGCCTGGGCTTCGTCGATGTGCAGCCTCGGCGTGCGTCTCCTGCGGTACTGGAGCCTTCTTGTTACTTGGCTATCAACGAAACCGATCCTACGATGGACAGAATCCAAGTCAAGAAGAACACCAAAGTCGTATCTCATCGGATCCCGGATGTTCATCGGCGAAAAATCGGGGTTCCGCAGATCCTGAAAAGGTGAGCCGATATGAGTGACCTGCTGGAGCGGTTGCGGGGGCGTGGCTGGCGGATGACCTCCCAGCGGCGTGTCGTCGCGGAGGTCCTCGACGGCGACCACGTGCACCTCACGGCCGACGAGGTGCACGCGCGCGCGGCGCAGCGGCTGCCCGAGATCTCCCGGGCGACGGTCTACAACGCGCTGGGCGAGCTGGTCTCCCTCGGCGAGGTCGTGGAGGTCACCACGGACGGCCGCGCGAAGCGCTACGACCCCAACGCGCACCATCCCCACCAGCACCTGGTGTGCTCCAACTGCGGCCTCATCCGCGACGTCCACCCGACCGGCAACCCCCTCTCCGCCCTCCCGGCGGAGGAGCGGTTCGGTTTCCGGGTGTCCGAGGTCGAGGTCACCTACCGCGGGCTGTGCCCGGCCTGCGCCGCCTGAGGCCCGGGAGCGGATCCGCCCGTCGCCAGGGCGCGGCGCGTGGCGTCGATCTCGTCCTGCCAGGCGTCGGCAGCGAAGGCGCTGCCGTACAGCCGCAGGCAGGTGCCCAGATGGTCGTGGTAGGCGGCCCGCAGGCGGGTGGTGTAGTGGGTGCACAGCGCCCTCGCGGGGGTGCCGCAGGCGGCGGAGTCGATCACTGCGGCGGCGAGGATCGCGGTACGGAGCGCCTGCGCGGTGCCGGTGCCGCTGAGCGGGTCGTAGCGCAGGGCGCCGGCCCCGACGACCAGCCGGCCACCCGTGTCGGCCGTCGGCGGGACGGCAGGGGCGAGGTGTACCCGTGGTGCCGCGGCCAGGGCCACCGCGGTGCGGGGCGCGTGGCGCAGCCGGGTCGCGAGGGGGGACCCGGCGAGCAGCCGGGCGAGCAGGGCGGCCGGGTCCTCGGCGGGCCCGGGCACCATGGCCTGTACGAGGCAGTCGCCCCGCCCCAGCGGCGTCAGGTGCAGCCACCCCAGCCCGGTGCAGTCCAGGCGAGCGGTGTTCTGGTCGCGAGCCCGCCGCAGCGGAGCCGCGCCCGCCAACAGCCTGCGCCGTCCGGCCTGTTGCTGTGCGGCCGTGCTCCCGGAGGCAGCCGTCACCGTCCACTGCGGCGGCTCCCCGGACAGGTCGCCGGGGCCGAGCCGTTCCCGTATGCGGGCTGCCAGTACGGCACCGTCCACCGCCCGCGCGGGCTGCGGGAACCGGGTGGGCGGGGTCCCCGCCCCCCATCGCACGTGCCGGTGGGTGAGCGGCCAGCCGTCGTCGAGCAGCCCGCCACCCCAGAGCGAGCCGACCAACTCCAGCGTGGGCCCGGTGAGCAGCAGGGGCCGGGGGCTCGCCCCGGCCGCGCGCGGGGCCGGGGGGGCCGGAGGGGCCGGCGGGGCCAGCCGGATCCGGTGCCCCCGGTCGGCGAGCAGCCGCGCGCAGGTGAGCTCCGCCAGCCCGGATCCGGCGATCTCGACCAGGCTCACCGGCCGTCGCCACCTCCGGCACCGGCACCGGCACCGGCACCACGGGCCGGGGTGCGGGTGCGCCGGGCGGCGCCTCCGTCGTACCTGGCGAGGACGGCGAGCAGGGCCTCCGTATCGGCCTGATGGCGGATCACCATCGCCCGGACCGCCCGGTCGCCGAGCGATCCGACGGCCTCGCGGGCCCGGGCCGCGGCCGCGGCGGCGGCCCGGGTGAGCTGGCCGTCGGCGCGCTGCACGTCCTTGATCGCGCCGCCTTCCGGTCGGAGCACGGGCGGCAGCGTGAAGCGGGGCCCCACCCCGCGGGCCGCGAGCGCATGGTTGACCTCGTGCATGTTCCGCATCACCTGGCGGGTCTGTTCCATCAGGGCGCCGCCGGCCGCGTCGTGGTGTTCGAACGACTGCTGGAGCGTCCCGAGCAGCATCGCGTAGTTCTCGTCGCTGATGTCGAGCAGCCGCAGGCACAGCTCGTCCGTGGTGTCGCTCGCCAGCGGACGCAGGTACTGCTCCTCGGTGAGGCCGTCCAGGTGGCCCTGGACGGCCTGGAACCGGCGCCAGTGGTCGCCGCCCTCGTCGATGATGAGTTTGACCAGGTGGGCGAGCCGGTCGGCCTCGGGGAACTGCTCCGGATGATTCACCAGGGCGGCGTGCAGCTTGACGTACATGCCGTCGATGCCGTTCGGATCGATGGGATCGGCGCGGGAGTTCCGGCTGGGGCTCTCCACGTCGATGAACCACTGCAGCCGTGCGGGAGTGAGCGGTTCCAACCCGAACAGGTGCTCCGTCTCCCGCTCGATCTCCTCCGCGCGCGCGAGCACCGGCGCCCGGCCGAGCGTGCCCAGCGCCTCGTTGACCCAGCGCAGGTGCCGCATCTCGTCCACCGCGACGGAGAACACCTCCTGCCCGGCGGCGTGGGCGCGGCGGGTGACCTCGTCCGCGCCGGCGGGCAGCAGCATCGGCGCGTTCAGCGAGTAGTGCGCGTACAGGTACTCCACGCACAGCGCGTGCTCCACCCCGGCCAGCTTGGTCAGCTCGTCGGCCACCTCCTCGCAGCTCATCCCGTCGTCCTCGGCAAGCCCAAGACTCCCGCCGCTGCGAGCGCGCCCGCGCCCCGACACGTTCAGCTCGCCCTGTTCGCGGTCGTCGAGGACCACCGGCAGGACGTTCCAGTTCCTGATCAGATCCGGATAGGTGAACTCCAGCAGGCTGCGCTGCCCCTGGTCGTCGCTCGACAGATCGGCAGCCGGGGGATCGCTGCGCTCCCCGCGCAGGAAGTTGACCTCACGGACGGTCCCGTCCGCGCTGCTGGTGACGTCCGGTTTGGACGCCGCCCAGTAGTAGCAGCCGCAGTCGCGGAAGTCGTACTGCCACGGCGCGCACAGGCTGCGGGTGAGTTCGCCCGGCTGGTACACGTCGGGGTCGATCACCCCCTCCTCGTCCAGGTAGCGCGCCCGGTCGGCCACCAGGACCGCGGCCTCGACCGTGCCGTCCGGACCGCGCTGTACGAAGCCCGCGCCGGTCATCCGCAGCCCGCCCAGGTCGCGTACGGCATCGGGGACGGCAGGGGAGTCACGGTCGGGACGCGGCCCGAGCAGCACGGCGATCCGGCCGGGCAGCAGGTCGTGGACGCGACGCCACACGTCCAGGCCGTCCATCCCCGCGCAGTTGACCGTGGGGGCCTGCTCCTCGGGCTGGTCCACGGTGGTACGCCCGCACAGGGCCCGTACGAACAGCGGCGGCCGGTCGTCGCTCAGGTCGGCGGCGACGAGCCCCTGCGCTGTCGCGGGGCCGTCCTCGTCGATGCTCAGGAGCCGGGATCCTTCGCGGCGGTGGAAGTCGAACCGCAGCGAGGGGAAGAACCCCGAGTCCAGGTTCCGCTGGTCGAATTCCAGACCCGGGTAGCAGTTGTCGACCCCGCTCTCGGGACGGCTGCCGGACGGATTGCCGCGTACGAGGTAGTCGGCCCGGGCGGTGAGGTTGCGGGGGAAGAACTTCCCGTCGGCGGGCGGGAGTTCGGGCATGACGTCTCCTTCAGATCACTCCGGTGACGCTGGCCGGCAGGGCGGCCGGCTCCGGCGGCAGCTGGAAGAACTCGGGTGCGGCCTGGGACATTTCGACGTACGCCCGCAGGCAGAAGGCCAGCCAGCCGCGGATGTAGTCGCAGGCCGGCCGGCCCCGCCGGCTCACCTCGTGGTAGCAGCCGCCCCCGCACAGGTACCGGGCCCAGCACGAGCGGCACGGCTCCGCCCGGTCCACATGACCGACCGTCAAATGGCGTCGCCGGGCCTCGGCGTCCGGTCCCGCGGTCACGGAACCCATGGCGAAGGCCGGATCGTCGACCAGCCGGTGGCAGGCGTACAGGCCGCCCTCGGCCGAGGCGCTGAGATAGCCGGCGCCCGCACCGCAGGGGTAGGGGCGGTGAGTGCCCCGGTGCAGCTCGTGCAGGGCGGTCTGGAAGTTCCCGAACGGGTAGCGCCGGCCGGCGGACAGCTCGCGCAGCGCCCGTTCCCCGCACTCCACCATCTGCTCCAGGAAGCCGGTGAACATCCCGGCGGTGATCTCGTACGCCGGGTCCGGCGCGCTGACCACGGCCGCGAAGCCCACCTCGTCGAACCCCAGCCCGATCCCGTGCTCCAGCACGTCCAGCAGCCGGGCGGTGTGGGGGGTGACGCTGACCCGCGCGGACAGATGCCGCGGGCGGCCGTGCCGGGCGAGCACGTCCAGACCGGCCCGCAGCCGGTCGTACGCGCTGGCGCCGCCCGGCGCGCGGCGCAGCGCGTCATGGCCGGCCCGGTCACCGTCCAGACTGACGGTGACGGTGAACGGGTGCGCTGCGAACAGCCGGGCGTCCTCGGCGCGCACGGTGGTCAGATTGGTGGTGAGGGCGAACCGGACCGGGTGCCCGGTCCGGGCCCCGGACCGCACGGCGTACGCGACCACGTCGTGCACCAGCTCGCGCGCGAGCAGCGGTTCGCCGCCCATGAAGCCGACCACCACGTCCGCTCCGGGCGCGGCCTCCGCCAGCAGCCGGTCGACCGCCGCGTAGGCCGTGTGCCGGGGCATCGCGCGGGCCGAGCCTCCGAACCGGCCCTCGTCCGCGTAGCAGTGTCCGCAGCTGAGGTTGCAGGCCTGCATCACGTTGAGGGAGAGCGAGGCCAGTGGCGGCGGTTCGGCGGGCGTGCCGTCGATCCGGGGCCGGGACCACAACGGAAGCCCGAGCTCCAGGGCGAGTTCCTCGAACGAGCCGTGGGAGGGCGCGCCGTCGGAGGGCGCGCCGTCGGAGGGTGAGCCGTCCAGAGTGGCCGACCAGGCCTCCAGCCGGGCCGCGACGGGCTCGGGCAGGTCGTAGACCCGGCTGCCGTCCGCGACGAAGAGGTGCGCGCCGTGTTCGCTGCGGAAGACCTTCACCTCCGCGGATGGTCCCGGTGGCCCCTGGCCGGACGGGGCGTCCCCGGGCGGACGTCCCGGCGGACGTCCCGGCGGGTCCTCCGGCGGCCTTCGGCCGATCTGGAGCAGTACGGTCACGTGTTCGGCTCCGTGTTCTCGCGCAGCTTGCGGGCCCAGCCGATCAGCAGGTCGTACTGGCGGCGCGTCAGATGCATCGGATAGCCGTCGGATCCGCGCATCGAGCTGGGCATCTGCTGGTTGTGGAACCACGTGGACTGGAAGGGGTCGGCGCCCTCCTCGTCGGACCTGGCGGGGGCGCGGACCCGTTGTTCGATCAGACCGGGCTGTTCGCGGATCATGTCCTCCAGCACCTCCAGGGCCACGAACCGGCGGTGCCGGCGTCGGCCGCGCTCGCTGAGCCCGAGCAGCAGGCCGAGCAGCGGCTGCGGGGGATCGAAGACCAGGGCGCGGGCGTCCGCCTGGGACAGGTTCAGGAAGGCGGCTGTGTCCGCGTTCTCCTGCGCGGCACGTTCGTTCTGCACGTCCACGTTGACCGCGCCCATGACTTCCAGCACGCGCTCGAACAGGTCGCGCACCTCGAGCGCGGTCTGCTCCTCGTCGGCCAGATAGTCGGGCCGGTGGACATCCGCGCGCTGGACCCGGTCGGCGAGTCCGTCGGCGAGGGAGACGAAGGGTCTGCGGTCCGGCGAGAAGCGGGGCGGGCCGGCCACGATCCGTGAGGACGCCTTCAGGCCGCCGGGGAGGGTGACGGTGACCGTGCCGTCGCAGACGTCGTCGACGAGGCCGATGCTCCGCGCCCCGTTCTCGGCGCCCGCGAAGAGCAGGCGGGGGACGGTCCGCCAGTCGCTCTCGTCGGGCCTGAAATGGCACCACGTCGCGTCCGCATTGAGGATCAGCTGTTCCGGCGGCAGCTCGTAGCCGGTGCTGGGAGGCAGGCCCTGCGGGCCGTAGACGGCGCCGGTCCCCGGGGTGAACCGCAGCCGCAGCTCCGGGAGGGCGGTACTGGGCACGGGCAGCTGCACCGAGCCCAGCGGCAGGCTGCTCCCGGCCGGCACCAGCGGCTGCTGCGCGTCCTGCGGCGAGCGGCCTGCCAGTGCGTGCGGCCGGTTGTCGTCGCCCGCCAGCTCGACCCGGGCCTCGACCCGGTCTCCGGCCTCTTGCGTGAGCTGGTGCGCCTTGAGGTTGGCGACCGACACCTCCCACCGGATGTCCTTCAGGCTCAGCCCCGACTCCGCCAGCACCTGCTCGGTCACACACCCCGAGCCGGACCGTCCGTCGATGGTCCATGCCCCGTGCAGCTCGAAGTACGGGCACACCGGGCGCCAGCCGTCCTCGTCCTTGAACTGCACGCGCTCCGGCATGCGCTCCGTCAGCGTGCCGTCGTCGGCGAGGTCGAGGGTCAGGTCGGGCACGACGGTGGTCTTGCCGGTACCGCGCGGCGTGAGATCACTGGGCCCCCAGCGGTAGTTGTCGCACGGAACGGGAGAGGGGCCCAGTCGGGCGAAGGCGAGCGGTGGTTGAAGCCAGAGTCGTTCGATCACCGGCATCTCCTTGTGATCGGTACGGAGGGAGGCCGCCGCGCGGCGCGGCGTGACAGCTCTGAGTAATCAAAACTACATCGTTCGTGACGTTCGGTCACCATTGGCTCGGATGAGGGCGTGTCCGGCCGTCCGTACGGAACTGGTTAGGCTTCCGGCCATGAACACGGCCATGAGCAGCCACGGAACCAGTGGGCCCGTCATCCTCGACGCGGCGGAGCTGATGTCCGATGCGGACCTGGAGGGCCGGTTCGCCGAGTCGGCGCACGAGCTGCTGGCGGACCTGGTCCGTGGCGGGGCCGCGCTCGGCTGGGTGGAGCCTCCGTCACGCGAAGAGGTGTCGGAACTCCTCGGCAACGTCGTCTCCGCGGCGCACGCCGGTGACGCGGTCCTGCGTGCCGCCTACCTCGACCGCCGGCTGGTCGGCCTGGGGTACTGGCTGCGCTACGGACGGCCGACGCATCGTCCGCACGCCGACCTGGAGAAGATCGCGGTATCCGCTGCCGCCCAGGGGCGCGGCGTCGGCAGGGCGCTGACGGCCGGCTTGATCGCCGACGCCCGACGGGCGGGCATCGAGGTCCTCACGCTGGACGCCCGTGGCGACAACGGCAATGCCCTGCACCTCTACCGGTCGCTGGGGTTCAGCGAATACGGCCGCCTGCCGGACTTCGTCGCGGTCGGCGCACGCCGCTACGACAAGGTCTTCTACATGCTGGACCTCCGCGAAGCGCGGTGACATCGGAGGTGACGTTTTCGCTGATCGTCATCAACGAATGGAGCTGTCCGCCATAGAGTCGGCGCGGCCTCACTCAGCCGCAAGGAGCACCTGGATGTCACGTCGCCGCCCGCGAACCCTGCTCGCGATGGCCCCCGAGCTCCGTCCCCGCCTGCTGGACGACGCCTGCACCCGCCGACTCGGTGAAGTGGCCCGGCTCGAACCGGAGTTCGTCGTCGACGACTTCGGCAGACCCGAGGCCCTCGCGGCGCTGGCGGAGGCGGAGATCCTGCTCACGTTCTGGGGTGCCCCCACCGTCGACGCCCGGGCGCTCGCGGCCGCGCCCCGCCTCAGGGCCGTCGTGCACGCGGCCGGATCCGTCAAACAGCTCGTCACCGACGCCTGCTGGGACCGCGGCATCGCCGTCTCTTCCGCCGCACTGGCCAACTCCCTGCCGGTCGCCGAGTACACCGTGGCGATGGTTCTCCTCTCCAACAAACGCGTGCTGCAGCTTCGGGAGGAGTACCGCAGCGTGCGCGGAATCCCGCACGACTGGCATCTGCGCTACGGCCACGCGGGCAACTACCGCCGCACCGTCGGCATCGTCGGAGCCTCCCGGATCGGCCGCCGGGTGATCGAGCTCCTGGGCCCGTACGATCTCGAACTGATCGTGTACGACCCGTACCTGAGGAGTGATCAGGCCGAGGCACTCGGCGTGCGCGCCGTCGGGCTCGACGAGCTCTGCCGGAACTCCGACGTGGTCAGCCTGCACGCACCGGCACTGCCGGACACGCGGTCGATGATCGACCGCCGACGGCTGGCGCTGATGCGCGACGGAACCACCCTGATCAACACGGCGCGAGGCTCCCTGGTCGACGGGGCCGCACTCACGGCCGAGTTGGCCGCAGGCCGCCTGCAGGCGGTCATCGACGTCACCGAGCCGGAGATCCTGCCCGCCGACTCTCCACTGTACGACTTGCCGAACGTGCTGCTCACCCCGCACGTCGCGGGCTCCCTCGGCAACGAACTGCACCGGATGGCCGCCTCCGCCATCGAGGAGATCGCCCGCTACGCCGCCGGGCTGCCGTTCGTACACCCGGTCCGCCGCGAGGACCTCGACCACACGGCCTGATGCTCCGAGTTGATTCCCGGACACCGGCCGCAGGCCGTGGATGCCTCCAGGCAGGTCGCGCAGGATTCGCGCATGCGTAGCTGCGGCAACAGTTCGATGTGCTGTCGAGGCAACGGGGCGCCGGGACGGGGTCGTCGGGTGTCGATACCTCCAAACGGCGGGGGCCGGGACACCTCTTCGGGGGAACCGGGTGGTCCGAACCCTGCCCCGCGGCCTTCAGCTGCCGAAGGAAGGGGGGATGGCCCTCGTCGGGGCCGTGCGGTGCTCCGGCATCGCTGTGCAGTCACAAGGAGATGCCACGTGTCGCGTGTTTGGAAGAGTGCGGGTCTTGCCCTGGTGATGGGCCTGGCCGTCATGGGAGGTGCGTCGACGGCGTCGGCGGACGCCACCGCCGAGGGTATCGCCGTGGGCTCGCCGGGTGTCCTGTCGGGCAACGTGGTCCAGGTCCCGATCCACATCCCGATCAACATCTGCGGGAACAGCGTCAACATCATCGGCCTGATCAACCCGACGGCCGGCAACGTCTGCATCAACGACTGAGGGTCGTGAATCCCGGCTCATCCCGGTCGGAGCCGCGACCGGGATGAGCCGCACGCTCGCCCGCCGCCGTCAGGAAAGCGTGCGTACGTGCTGGTCGCGGAGCTCGTAGCGGGCGGCGACCACGGCCAGCTCGCCCGTCGCCACCTTCCCCGCGAGGTCGGGCTCGGCCGCCAGACGGCGGCGTACGTTTCGTACGTGGGCGTTGATCGTGGCGTCGACCCGGGCGTCACCGTGCCGGCTGTGATCGATGGACGGCCGTATCTGATCGGCCAGGTACTGGATGTGGGCGGGCAGCGGCTCGCCCGACTCATCGGCGTGGACCGCCGCGGAGACGGCCCCGCACGACTGGTGGGCCAGGACGAGCACCAGCGGTATGTGCAGCTCCAGGACCCCGTACGCGATGCTCCCCAGGACCGCCTCGTCCAGCACCTCGCCCGCCGAGCGGACGGTCAGCAGGTCACCCAGCCCCTGGTCGAAGACCAGCTCCGGCGGTACTCGCGAATCGACGCAGCCCAGCACGATCGCGAACGGCTGCTGGCCCTCGACGAGTCGCCGGCGCAGGTACGCGGACTCGTGCGGGTGCTCCTGCCGCTGTGTCCGCCAGCGCTGGTTGCCGGCCGCCAGGCGGCGCAGCGCCTGCGCGGGGCTGGTGACGCGCTCGGTGCTCTCCGTGTCCGACGAGGTGGCGGAGGCGGGAAAGGCCGAACCGAGGGTCAGGCTCGCGCCGGCGGCCGCCGTGCCCGCCACGGCGGTGCGCAGCAGGGTGCGGCGACTGCGGGGGACGGCAGCGGTGGTGGTCCGCGTGTTCGAAAGCATGATCGGACCGTAACCCGGCTCGGTCGCAGGGGAGTTGTCCGCCCGAACACAATGGCGGGATCCGCTCGGGGGCGGGCCGGATGGGGACGGGATCTTCTCAGCATGCGGGCGGAGTGCCGTTCCGAGGGGCAGCGCCCGGCCCGCGTTCAGTCGTGGGCCCGCGTCGTGCGAGGCTTTTCCCTCCGCCCGGGAGGAGACCACACCATGCACACGCCGAGCCGGCCCGAAGACCTCGAACACCCCGAACTGTTGTGGGCGAGGGCGGTGACCATGGCCGTGGTCGACGCCGCCTGCTCCTCCTCCACGGAGTTCGCCCTCGACGACGACGGCCTGTGGTGCCATTCCACCGGCGCGTGCGGATGGTGGCGCCTGTCCCTCCTCGACGGCGGACGCGCGGTGTTCTGCGGCCAGGACCCCGACGGCAGCCACACCCACGTCGACGGCGAGCAGATCGACTTCCTGGCGGGCGGCCCCGACTGGCTGCCGTGGGAACTCCTGCGGGACGACGCCGCCGGCAACCTCCTCGGCTTCGTCTACTGGTGGGAGGGCGGTGCATGGCACCGGATCCCGTACCCGGAGGAGCTGGGGGAGGACGGGCTGGAGGGGGCCGCGCCCTGGGTCGGCTCGCAGGAGGAGTTCCTCGACCTGGCCGTGTCCTCGTACGACGTCCCGTACGCCCGGGAGCGGAGTCTGCTCGAATTCGTCGCCCGGTTCGCGGCGCTGGCGCGGGAGCGCAAGGCGGACGCCGACGCCGTCGCGGCCCTGCTGGCGCCGGCCCGTACCGAGGGCGGCCGAGCGCCACGGCTCGACGTGGCGCTCGACCTCGCCACCCGCGCGGGGATCCTCGCGTAGCGCGCCGATGCGCACGCCGGGAGCGGGGGGCTGCTCCCGGCGTGCGCTCAAACACACCACGGGCCGCGGCTACTTGAGGGCCGAGAACGCCTTGGTGAAGGCCAGCGGCTGCTGGAGGATCGAACTGCACGTCGCGTCCGCGTAGTTGACGGCTCCGGCGGCGCACTGCTTGTCGCGGGTCGAGGACCACATCGCCAGCCGGCCGATCCCCTTCGCCGCCGCGAAGTCCACGAGCTGCGTCGCGTCGGCGACGGTGAAGACCTCGCTCGCGACATCGTTCACGCCGATCATCGGGGTGACGGCCAGGGCCTTCCAGGCCGCAGCGTCGGAGAGCCCGAGCACGCCCTTGAGCTGAGCCTGGGTGGCCGTCGCCGCCTGGATCGCGTACTGCCCCATGTCCCCGCCGTACGCCGGCCCGTAGTCCATCGCCATGATGTTGACGCCGTCGACCCGCACGCCGTTCTTCTTCGCGTCGGCCAGCAGCGCCACACCCGGCTGGGTCAGGCCCTCGGGCATCACCGGCAGCGTGAAGGCCACGTCCAGGCCCGGGTGGGACTTCTGCAGCCGGGCGATCGCCTGCGCGCGGCGCGCGTTGGCCGCCGTGTCGGGCAGGGCCGCGCCCTCGATGTCGAAGTCGACCTTGGTGAGCCGGTACTGGTCGACGACCTTGCCGTACGCGGCGGCCAGCTCGTCCACGGTGGCGCAGTTCAGGGCCAGTTCGTGCCCGGCGGCCCCGCCGAACGACACCCGCACGTCGCCGCCCTTGGCGCGCAGCGCACCGATCTGGGCGGCGACCTTGTCGCTCGCGAGATCCGTGACCCCGCCCCACAGCGGTGCGCAGCCGCCGCCGGAGGTGATGAAGGCGAGGTGGAACTCCTTCACGCCGGTCTGGGTCGCGGTGTCGACCAGGTCGTAGGCGGGGTACAGCGAGGTGTCCACGTACGGGGCGAAGCGCGCGCCGCTGCCGCCGGGCGCGGGGACGGTGGCGGTGGCGGTCGCCGTGGGGGACGGCGAGCCGGTCCTGGTCGGCGCGGAGGACGTGGCGGGCGCGGTCGGGGCCGGGCTCGCCGTGACGGTGGGACGCGCGGTGGGGCGCCCGCTCGGCTGGGCGGTCGGGGCCGGGTCCACCGAGCACTTCAGCCCGTTGATCCGGCACCCGGTCGGGTCGCCCGGGGTGCCGGTTCCGCTCGTGACGAAGCCGACGGTGACGGAGGCCCCGGCCGCCAGCTGCCTGTTCCAGCTCGCGGGCTTCACGGTGACGCGCTGGCCGGCGACCGTGTGGGTGCCGTTCCAGAGGGAGTCGATCTTCGTGCCCGTCGGCAGGTCGAACTGGAGGGTCCAATCGGACTGGACCTGACCGGTGTTGTTGGTGATGACGTACTGGCCGGTGTAACCGCCGCTCCAGGAGCTGGACTTCGTGTACGCGGCGCCGACGGAGGCCGCCTGCGCGGTTCCGGTGAAGGCGAAGGCCGCGCCGCCGATCACCGCCGCCGCCACGATCGCACCCGTGACCTTCGCCGTACGACTCGTCCTTCGCCGGTGCCCGACTGTGCTGCCCATCGTGTGCCTGCCTCTGTGTTACTGGGGAGTTGGGGGTGAGGCAGCACGCTAGCCGCACCTGAACGGACATTCGCTCGTTTAGGTGCGGCGCTCATGAGTCTTAGGTTCCACTTAAGGAAGCGGTAAGGAGGGCCTCAGGAACCGGTCCCGAGGAGGCCCTGGGCGACGACCGTCCGGCGGAGGAGTGCAGCCGTCCGCGCCCCATCGTCCGGCGGTTGCGACAGAACACCGTTCTCCGTCATCAGCGCGTGGAACTGCTGCTGGGGGTAGGGGACGCCGGGCGGCAGAGCGGCGATGTGCCAGTGGAGGTGCGCGTTGCCCTGCTGGCTGCCGAGGGAGTAGAGGTACGTCCGCTCCGGCGCGCAGACGGCCTCGACGGCGAGCGCGATGCCCCGGACGAACAGCATGAGCCGGCTGTATGTCCGTTCGTCCAGGTCGCGGACGACGTGCTCGATGTGCGGCTTCGGTGCGACGAGGACCTTTCCCGGGAGCGTGGGCCACCTGTCCAGGAAGGCCACGTGGTCCTCATCCTCGAAAACCGTCTCATGCGGGTAGTCCGGATGCCCGGCGAGGAAGGCACAGACGAAACATGGGCCGCTTCGTGTGCGCTCCACGTAGGCCTCAAGATCCATGGGCTGTCGGTCCATCGACACCTGGGCGCCTCTCGGTGGGTGAGGTGGGTTTGCGGGGTGCGGGGACGGCGTGCAGGAGCTCCCACAGCGGGCGGGATCCGCCGGCCCACTGGGCGAGGAGGTGGCGGTCGATGAGGTGGAGGCGCTGGGACCGGGCGAAGCCGAGGGCGGGTTTGGAGGCGCAACGGACCCATGAAAGCAGCCGCCACTGACAGTCCGTCACCCAACGGTTACCGGGGCACCCTCACGTCAGGTCGCCGTGGGTGGCGTCGATGACGCAGAAGCGGTTGCCCTCGGTGTCGGCCAGCACCACGAAATCGGGGTCCTCGGGGTAGGAGTCCCAGTCGACGTGCCGGGCGCCCAGCGACACCAGGCGCGCCACCTCCGCCGCCTGCTCGGCCGCGTCCGCCGCGTACAGGTCGAGGTGGACGCGCGGGTGCTCCTGTACGGGCGTGACGCTGGTGCCGAGCGCCAGGCCGGGGCCGGAGCCGTCGGCGGGGACCAGTACGGTCCAGCGGTCCTGCACCTCGCCGTCGCGCGGGACGTAACCCAGCGCCCGGCTCCAGAACTCGGCGGCCCGGCGCACGTCGGTGGCGCCCATGACGATCGTTCCCATGGTCAGCATGATCGGATTCTGCCAACTCCCGCCCGGACAGGCCTCAGGGGACTCGCTCGATCGCCACCATCGCGGCGTCGTCGCCGAGGGTGTTGCCCGTCGCGTGGGCGAGCAGGTCCTCGCACAGGCGGTCCAGCAGGGATTGGGGGGTCGAGCCGGACCAGCCCGCCACGCGCTCCGCCAGGGGGTAGAAAGTCCCCGTCCGGTCGCGGGCCTCCAGGACGCCGTCCGTGTAGAGCAACAGGACGTCACCCGCCGCGAAGGCGAAGGTCTGCGCCGTGACGGCCGACGGTACGAGCCCCGCCAGGCCCAGGGGCGGCGAGGGGTGGGTCACTTCGAGGCGAACGGCGCTCCCGCCGTCGCGGAGCAGGAGCAGCGGCGGCGGATGGCCGCAGCTGACCAGGTGCAGCACCGGCTGGTTGTCGGGGATGTCCAGGACGGCCGCGGTGACGAAGCTCTCGCCCTGGTCCCCGGCGCCGTCCAGGTCCGCGGAGACCGCCGCCTCCAGGTAGTCCACCAGCCCCGCCAGCTCGGCCTCCTGGTGCGCCGAGGCCCGGAAGGCGCCCAGTACGAGCGCGGCGTCACCGACCGCCTCCAGGCCCTTGCCGCGGACGTCGCCGATGATCAGCCGCGTGCCCGTGGCCGTACGGGCGGCGGCGTACAGGTCGCCGCCGATCTGCGCCTCGGCCGCGGCGGCCAGGTACACGGAGGCCATGCGCAGCGGACCGATCCGGTCGCGCAACGGCCGCAGGACCACCTTCTGGGCGGTCTCGGCGACCGTGCGCAGCTGGATCAGCTCCCTCTCGTGCACCTCGCGCAGGTGGGCGAAGAAGGTCACGAACACCGAGATCATGATGAGCGCGGTGATCTGGAAGGTGTGGTTCAGATCGGTCAGGCTGGTGCGCACGACGGAGACCACCACCTGGGCCAGTACGGCGACCAGGCCCACGAAACCCGTCATCCGGGGTCCCGCGAACGACGCCGTGACGGCCGGTGCGGCGGCCAGGAACGGCCCGAGGTGTACGTCGGGCGGAGCCAGGACGTCGACGGCCGTCACGAGGGCGATCAGGGCGAAGGGCACCGCCAGCTGTGCGTGGCGCACCTGCCAGGACCGTTGGTGGGACGTGCGCAGCGGACGGAGATCCATCCCTCCTGCATACACCGCGGCGCGATCCGGATCCCCGAGGCCAGGCCGTCGGAGCCCTACGAGCGTCGGCGGGGCTTGCCGCTCTTGCCGCCCTTGGCGCCCTTCGGACCACCGGAACCGCCACGGGGGCTCTTGCCCGCCGTCTTCCCCGAAGCGGGCTTGCGCTGCCCGCCGGAGCCGGAGCCGCCGCCCGCGTCCGGGCGCTTGCGCTTCGCCTTCGGCTGCGGCGGGGTCGGGGGACGACCCCGCGTGCTGTTCACGGTCCGGCCGCGCACGATCCCGATGAACTCCTCCACCAGATCGGTGGTCTCGTCCTGCGGCCACGACAGCGCGATCCGCGACTCGGGGGCGTCCGAGACCGGCCGGTACGTGAGGTCCTTGCGGTGGTGCAGGCGGGCGAGCGACTGCGGGACGACGAGCACGCCGATCCCGGCCGCCACCAGCTCGATCGCGTCCGCCGTCGTCGCGGGACGCTCGATCGCGGGCCGGCCCGGCAGCCGCTCCCAGTCGAGGGTGTCGTCGAGGGGGTGCAGCACGATCTCGTCGGCGAGGTCCGCGGTGGACACCTCTTCGGCCGTCGCCACGAGGTGATCCTTGGGGATCACGACCACCGTGGTCTCGGTGTAGAGGGGGATCGCGCTGAGGTCCGTACGGTCGACCGGCAGCCGGACGAATCCCGCGTCGGCGCCGCCGCCCCGGAGCACGCCGAACGCCTCGGCGGGGGAGACCGCGACAAGGGTCAGCGGGACGTCGGGCAGCCGCTCGTTCCAGATCCGGACCCACTTGGTGGGTGTCACCCCGGGGACATAAGCGAGCCGGAACGAATGGGGTACTTCCGAGCCTGTCACCCCGCCAGGTTACCGGTCGTGGTCGGAGGTAGCGCACACGCTCGATACTCTTGACTCCATGACGTCGCACCAGAACACCCAGACGATGAAGCCCGCGACCGCGGCGAAGAAGCTGGGCGTGTACCTCGAGGCCACCCCCGCTGAGTTCCAGGAGGGTGTCGTCTCGCGCAGCGAATTGAGTGCGCTCCAGGCCGACCCGCCCCAGTGGCTGCAGGACCTGCGCCGCAACGGCCCGCACCCCCGGCCGGTGGTCGCGTCCAAGCTGGGCGTCTCCATCGCGGGCCTGGCCCGTGGCGGAGTCACGGAACCCCTCACCACCGAGCAGATCGAAGCGCTGAAGCAGGAGTCTCCCGAGTGGCTGCAGCGGGAGCGCGCCACCCAGGCCGAGGTCCGGAAGGAAACGGTCCGGATCAAGGAGAAGAACGCGGAGCGGGCCGAGAAGGCCCGCGACGAGCGTTCCTGACCCGCGGTTCCGACTTCCGTCAGGCCCGGCATCCCCTCGGGGAGGCCGGGCCTGACGCCTTTCCCCGCCGGGCTCATCCTGCTTGCCGGTCAGGGCTCAGCCCGAGCCCGACCGGTCAGCAGGATCTTCAGGGCCCGGTCGAGTCGCGCCTGTCTGGTCTCCGGAGTGAGTGCCTGGAGCAGCGGCAGCATCACCTGGTAGCGGCCGGTCTTGTCGAGCGCCTCGAAGGCCGCACCCGCTTCGGGGTCGGCTTCCAGGGCCGCCGCCAGATCGGGCGGCACGGTCGCCGTCTTCTGCGACTCGTAGGCGCGCGCCCACCGCCCGTCCTCCTGCGCCTTGCGCACCTCGGCCAGCCCGGGTTCGCGCATCCGCCCGGCGGCCGTCAGCGCCGCGACCTTGTCCACGTTCACCTGCGACCACAGGCTCTTCGGTCGCCGCGGCACGTACTTCTGCAGGTAGTATCGCTCGTCGAGCGAGCGCCGCTGCCCGGAGATCCAGCCGTAGCACAGCCCGATGTCGACCAGCTCGTCATCGGTGACGCTCGCGATGCCGGACTTCTTCTTCGCAAGTTTGATCCACACGCCCTCGTGTCGCGTGTGGTGCTCCGCGAGCCAGCCCTCGAACGCCGCGGCGTCCGCGAAGCCGACGATCTCCACCCCGCCCAGTTCGTCCATGGCGCTCAGGCTATCGCCGCACACCGGTGCCTCAGGCGGCCGCGGCCCCCGGTCGGGGCTCGTCCCGCAGGGCACGGGACGTGGCGGCGCGAGAGCGGAACAGCCCGTCCACCGCGAAGGCGCCGGGTCCGGTGAACACCAGCAGCAGGAAGGCCCAGCAGAACATCGCGGAAGCCTCGCCGCCGTTCTGCAGGGGCCAGAGCGCGTGGGGCTGGTGCACGGTGAAGTACGCGTACGCCATCGAGCCGGAGGCGGCGAACGCGGCGGCGCGGGTGCCGAGCCCCAGCAGGATCAGCGCGCCGGCGAGGAGCTGGATGGCGGCGGCGTACCAACCCGGCCAGACGCCGACCGCGACCGTGCCGCCGCCGCGCACGCCGCCGAGGACCCCGAACAGGGAGGCGGCGCCGTGGCAGGCGAAGAGAAGTCCCGTGACGATGCGGAACAGGCCGAGGGCATAGGGCCGGGCATGGTCGAGACGTGAGGTCATGGGGGGAGACTCCTTCGGCGGGGGACGGGTCCCGAAGCAGTGCCGAGTCCTCGAGCGCGCGCGAGCCGTAGGCGCGGGTGGGCCCCACCGGCCCGGCAAGCGCGACTTCCGGCCACCGGCCGACGCTACCCCGCCGAACGGCAGGCGGCGTCGACGGCGCGCGGAGTTCCCCTCCTCGGCGGCGGCCGACGGCCCGAGGGCCGGGCGGCCGTGCTCGCGCGAGGATCGCGACCCGCCGGCCCGCTCCCCTGTGGCGGGCCGGCAGGTCCGCGTCTCACCCCGAGCCTAGAACCGGACCGCATCCCCGCATGTGCATCGCGCGCAGACTCCGTTGATCTTGCGTGCAGAGAGTTTGGGAGGCCCGGACACGCAACTCCCGAGGACTGATGCCGTACGCCTCGCGAAAGGCGCGGCTGAAGACGGCGGCGTTGGTGAAACCCCAGCGGGCGGCGATCGAGTGCACGGGCCGGGAGGACAGCTCCGGGCGGACCAGGTCGGCGCGGCAGCCCTCCAGACGGCGCCGCCGGATGGAAGCCGCGACGCTCTCCGCCTGCCCCTGGAACAGCAGGTGAAGTCGGCGCAGGGAGATGTGGTGCCGGGCGGCGATGGCCTGCGGGGTCAGCTCCGTACTCCCGAGGTTGTCCTCGATGAAGGCGTTGATCCGCTCCCGCAGGGCCTGGTCGCGGACCTCGCCGGACAGGTCCTCGTACGCGTCGACGTGCTGGGCGAGGCAGGCGGTGGCCAGATCGAGCGCGACCGTGCCCAGCCGCGCCAGCTCCTGGGGCCCGCACTCGCCGGCGTGCTCCGCCAGCGAGCCGAGGAACCGGCTGAGGACCGCCCCCATCCCGCGCTCGCCCGGGATCCGCCGGGCGAGCAGCCGGTCCACCTTGTCGACGGGCAGCGGCAGCACGGCCTTGGGGAGTTGGAGGATGACGGCGTGCACCAGGTCGCCCTCCTCCCGGGCGCCGGCCTCGTACGGGTGCGTGGTGTCCCAGAGCATCATGTCGCCGGTGACCAGCCCGGAGTCGTTGCGGCGCTGCGACAGCCACATGGGACTGCCGGTCACCAGCCCCAACTGGTACTGCTCCGGGTCGCTCTGCCTGATGAGCGCGGCGGTGCGCCGCGAGCGCAGCGGGGAGTACGAGAAGGTCGACACCTGCACGGATCCGCCCAGGCTCAGCACGGAGGCCTCGGCGCGGAAGGCCTCCGGGTCACCGATGCTGATCGACGTGGGTGCCAGCGCGCGGGCGACCATGTCGGAGAACCACTCGAACCTGTCCCCGGCCGGCAAGGCGGCTGAGGACATCGACGACCACATCTTCAAAGGCTCCCTGAACAGCAACGGCTTTTTGGACATCGGCCGTACGGCGAACGGCGGTGCGACGGTACGGCGAACGGCGGTGCGACGTACGGCGAACGGCGGTACGGCGTACGGCGGTGCAGGAGACGCCCACCGCCACCTGCGAGGTTCCCGCGCGCAGCCGGTCGGCGCCGTCCGCTGGCGGCCCGCGCACCGGTGCGGTCCGCTGGAGGGGTGAGCATTCTCCCCGGCCGCGGCTGGTGGGCCGGACTGCCGCCCGCGGCGGGAGCCGCCGTCATGGCCGCCGGCATCATCTCCGTCGGCCTGCACCTGACCGGGCGCGAGGCGCTGTCGCTGGCCGCGCTCGCCGTCTCCGCCGCGCTGTGGCTCGTACTCGCCGCCGATTTCACGGCCCGGCTGCTGGGCGACCGCGGGCGGTTCCGCGCCGAGGCCGACACCCCGGCCGCGCTGACGGCCGTCGCCGCCACCACCGTGATCGGGGCCCGGCTCTGCGCGCTCGGCTGGCAGAGCGCCGCCGCCGCGCTGCTCGCACTGGCCGCGGCGCTCTGGCCCGGCCTGCTGTTCAACGTCGTACGGCACTGGCGGCGGCGCATGCCCGGCGCGGCGTTCCTCGCCTGTGTGGCCACGCAGGGGCTCGCCGTGCTCGCGGCCGTCCTCGCCGCCGCCGGCCACCCCGACTGGCTGGCCCGGGCGGCGCTGGCCGCCTTCTGCCTCGGGCTGCTGCTCCACGCGGCGGCCTTCCTGCGCTTCGACCTGCGCGAGGTGGTGGGCGGCCGGGGCGACCACTGGGTGGCGGGCGGGGCGCTCGCCATCTCCGCCCTGGCCGGATCCAAGCTCACGGCATCCCCCGTATGGACCGGTTCGGCGCACACGGCCCTGCGTACCGTCACGCTCGTGGCGCTCGCGTCCTCCCTCGCCTGGTACGCGGTCCTGCTCACCGCCGAGTTCCGCCACCCCCGGCCGCGCTACGACATCCGGCGCTGGGCCACCGTCTTCCCCCTCGGCATGACCGCCGCCGCCTGCCTCTCCGTGGCGGACCCGGCGGGCATCGCCTGGCTGTTCCCGCTGGGCGAGGTCCCCCTCTGGATCGCCGTGGCCGCCTGGCTGCTGACCTTCACCGCGCTGGTCGCCTCCCACCTCACGGCCCAGTAGGGTCGCGCCATGGCATACACGTTCCAGGTGACCATCGACTCGAACGAACCGCACTCCCTCGCCGACTGGTGGGCCGACGCCCTGGGTTGGGAAGTGGAGCCGAGCGACGAGCAGTTCATCCGCAGCATGATCGAAGCCGGTCGCGCGAGTGAGGCCGACACCACCACCCACCGCGGCACCCTCGTCTGGAAGGCGGGCGCAGGGATCCGCCACCCGGAGGGCCTGGAACGCGCGCCCCGCATCCTCTTCCAGTTCGTCCCGGAGCCGAAGACGGTCAAGAACCGCGTCCACCTCGACGTCCGCACCGGCTCCGACGACCCGCACACCGTGGTCGAACGACTCATCGCCAAGGGCGCCAAGCACCTGCACGAGGGCGCCCAGGGCCCCTACACGTGGACGACACTCGCCGACCCCGAGGGCAACGAGCTCTGCATCACCCCCTAGGGGGTGTCTTGTCGGTCAGGCCGGGTCAGGGAGCGACGCCTGCCACGCACGCTCGCCGCGTTGTCGTCACTCGCCGACGTCCCCCAGCTACCGCTGGGAGGTGCCCCCACCGCGTCGACTCCCTCCTCCGCCTTGCGATCGCACGCGTCAGACGCCGCTCCCTGACCCGGCCTGACCGACAAGACACCCCCCAGCCCCCTACGCTTCGTCCCGTGAACGTCATCCTCTTCGGCGCGACCGGCATGCTCGGCCGGGCCGTCCTGCGCGAATGCCTGCGTGACGACTCCGTCGACAGCGTCCTGGCCATCGGACGCACCCCGCTCGGCGTCAGCCACCCCAAGCTGCGCGAGCGCGTCCAGGACGACCCGTCCGACCTGTCCAAGGCGGGCGTCGACCCGGCCGCGTACGACGCCTGCTTCTTCTGCCTCGGGGTCTCCTCCGTCGGCATGGAGGAGGAGGCGTACCGGCGCGTCACCCACGACCTGACGCTCGCGGTGGCCCGTCCGCTGGCCGCCGCCAATCCCGGACTGACCTTCGTCTACGTATCGGGCGAGGGCACGGACAGCAGCGAGCGGGGCCGCCTCATGTGGGCCCGGGTCAAGGGGAAGACGGAGAACGACCTGCTGGAACTGCCCTTCCGGGCGTTCATGTTCCGTCCCGGGATCGTCCAGCCGGTGCCCGGCGTGCCCTCCAAGACCCGGCTCTACCGCGCGCTCTACGCGGTCACCGCACCGCTGGTCCCGCTGCTGAGGCGGGTCGCGCCGAACCTCGTCATCACCTCCGAGGCCTTCGGCCGTGCCATGATCGCGGTCGCCACCCCCGGCACCGAGATCCCCGGCCACATCCTGCGGCCCGCGGACATCAACCGCCTGGGCAACGCCGGGACCAGGCATAATTGAGTACCGGGCACTGCCTCCCGCACGTGAGAATGAGCCATCTCAAACCGGGAGGACCCCATGAGCCAGGAGACCCTGACTCTGCATGACCTGGTGCCCGCGCAGGCGCTGGCCGACTCGATCGACGCCGGGTACGTGACCCGCAAGTCGCACCCCGAATTGCCGCTGTCCATCTACACGTACAGCCGGACGGCCCAGTACGAGCGCGTCTGGAACGAGGTCACCACACGCTGTCGTGGGCTGGTCGCCGACGACAACACGGGCGCGATCGTCGCGCTGCCGCTGCCGAAGTTCTTCAACGTCGGCGAGCACGAGTCGGGTCAGCCGTACGCTCCCGCCCTCCCGGACGAGCCGTTCGAGGTGTACGACAAGGTCGACGGCAGCCTCGCGGTGGTCTTCCACTACGCGGGCCGCTGGCGGGTCGCCTCCAAGGGCTCCTTCATCAGCGCCCAGGCGACCTGGGCGCAGCGCCGGCTCGACGGCCGGGACACCGCGGCCCTGCGCCCGGGCACCACCTACCTCGCCGAGATCCTGTACCCGCAGAACCGCATCGTCGTCGACTACGGCGACCGCCGGGACCTCGTCCTCCTCGCGGCCTTCGGCACGGACGGCACGGAGGTCCCGCTTGCGGAGGCCGCGTCCCACTGGGAGGGGATCGGTTCCGTCGTCACCGTGTGGCCCGCCATGCCCCTCGACGAGCTGATCGCGCTCACCGAGTCCAACACCCTGCCCGGCGGCGCCGCCACGACGGGGACCCAGGCGGAGGGCTTCGTGCTGAGGTTCGCCTCCGGCGTGCGCGCGAAGGCGAAGCTGTCCGAGTACGTACGGCTCCACAAGGTGCTCACCGGCGTCACCGAGCGGGACGTCTGGCGCGCCCACGGCATCCAGCGGTTCGCCGGCCTGCCCGCCAAGCAGCTCGCGCAGAGCCTGAACTGCGCGCTCGCGGATGTCGAAGCGGCGGGCGGCAAGCCGCTCGACGCGCTCCTGGAGCAGGTGCCCGACGAGTTCGACCTCTGGGTGCGCGAGGTGATCGCGCGTCTGGAGGACGAGGCCGCGCGGCACGAGCGTGCGATCGACGAGGCCTACGCGGGCCTCGCACACCTGGCCGCCGACCGAGGCGCCTTCGCCCGCGCCGTCAAGGAACTGGACGACCGGGGTGTCCGCCCCGCGATGTTCATGCGGCTCGACGGCAGGCCGACCGAACTCACCACCTGGCGCCAGGTACGGCCGGAGACGGCCGACCCCTACGCCACCGACGAGGAGAAGGACGCAGTGCCCGAAGCAGTGCGCCCGCCCGCGCGCACGCCCGTACCCCCTCCCGCGCGCACGCCCGCATCCCCTTCCGTGCCCGCGGCCGCCCCTCGCGTTCCCGCACCGGCAGCCCGCCTCACGGCGGACTGCGAGGCGCAGGAGCCCGCGCTGCCCGTCGTGCACGTCATGACGGGTCTGCCGGCCTCCGGCAAGACGACCGCGGCCCGCGCCCTCCAGGCGCGGTCCGGCGGCCGGATGCGCCGCGTCAACCTCGATGACCTGCGGAGCATGCTCGACCTGCCGGACCCGGAGCGGGGCCGCAGCTTCGCGCACGAGCAGACGGTGCTGGCGATCCAGGACGCGGCGGTCCGCGCGGCGGTCGACGGCGGCTTCGACGTGGTCGTCGACAACACCCACCTGACCAAGAACATCCCCAAGCGGCTCAAGGCCGCCGTGGGCGGTCTCGCGACCTTCGTCGTGCACGACTTCACCGATGTCCCGCTGGAGGAGTGCCTGCGCCGGGACGCCGCCCGGGAGCGTCAGGTCGGCGAGGAGATCATCCGCGTGCTGGCCGAGAAGCACCGAAACGCCCGCAAGGGCGGCTGGCGGCTGACGTCGGAGTGGATGAACGGCGGATCCGGCACGGCCGCCGTGCCACAGGTGACGCAGTACGTCCCCGATCCGGCGCTGCCCGCCGCGGTCATGTGCGACATCGACGGCACGCTCGCGCTGACCGGCGACCGGGGGCCGTACGACTTCTCGCGCTGCGAGCTCGACCTGCTCAACGAGCCGGTCCGGCACGCGCTGGACGCCTTCCGGCGCGCCGACGGCGACACGATCGTCCTGCTGTCGGGGCGGAGCGAGGAGCACCGGCCGCAGACCGAGTCCTGGCTGGCGCGCCACGAAGTGCCGTACGACGAGCTGTGGATGCGCGCGGCGGGCGACACGCGCCGTGACGACGTGGTGAAGGCGGAGCTGTTCGACGCGCACGTGCGGCACCGGTACGCGGTACGGGTCTCGCTCGACGACCGGGACCGGGTGGTCGCGATCTGGCGCCGGATGGGCCTGCCCACCTGGCAGGTCAACTACGGGGACTTCTAGCCACCGTGGCGACCGTCCTGATCGTGGACGCGGCGAACGTCGTCGGCTCGGTGCCGGACGGCTGGTGGCGCGACCGGCGGGGCGCCGCCGAGCGGCTGCGCGACCGACTGGCCGAGCGGAGCGGGGCCTTCGACGAGGAGGAGATCATCCTCGTCGTCGAAGGCGCCGCCCGGGGCGTCGAGTCCGTTCCCGGGGTACGGGTGGACCCGGCGCCTGGGAGCGGGGACGACCGGATCGTGGAGCTGGCCGCGGCGTACGCCGAGCGCGACTGCGTCGTGGTCACGGCCGACCGCGAACTGCGGACACGGGTCCGGGCGTACGGCGCGCGGTGCGTGGGGCCGCGGACCGTACGCCCGGTGGACTGACGCCCCGGTGGACTGACGGCCCGGTCAGTGGCAGTACCGCACCTCGGAGAGGTTCTTGACGTAGCGGGCGGAGACCCAGCGCTCCTTCTCGTACGACGCCGCACGGTCGGGCCGGCCGGTGCCGTTCTCCCACGAGCCGTTCTTCTCGGCCAGGCGGTACCAGATGCGGTTCCCGTCCACGTTCTCGCCGTACTTCTTGCACTTGATCTCGACCTTGCTGTGCGGGTACACGTGGCCGAGGCTCTGCGAGTGGGTGGTCGGCTTGCTGCGGACCTTCAGCGGGCCCTTGGAGACGACCTTGCCGATGGCGTGCCGCTGCTCCGGGTACTCGCCCGGCTCCGTGGGCCAGGGCCCGTCGCCGACGATGATCTCGCGCGGCGGCGTCTCCTGCACCGGGCCCTCGTCCGCGACGGCGGCGCCCGCTGCGGCCAGACCGAGAACCAGGCTTCCGGTGGCGAGAGCGAGGATGGTTCTGGTGGGCTTCAGCATGAGCCGGCTCCTCTACTGCGAAGACATCCGCCCGGCCGCATCTCGCGCCCGGGGCGGCAACCGGGCGGTCGCCACGGACGAACTATGTCGAGGGAGGACTCCTTCGCTCCGGTGGCTCACCGCCCATTAGCCCGATATGACCAATCTGTCCAGTCGGGATGCGGGGGCTCGGGACGCGTCGGCCGTGCCCGCCCCCGAACGGGCACGGCCGCGCAGCGGGGCCCCGGGGGGACAGGGCCGATGCCGGCCGGTGGACCGGCGGAGCAGAATCTACGCGCGGACGACTTCCGGACGCGCCCATCCACGGGTTGAGATCCGCCTACCCCTTTGGGTGGCGGCCCTATACAACCAGGGGGGTAAAACAAGGGGGTTGACGTGCACTTGGGCATACATCCGGAGGCGGTCCGGCTCCGCGCCGTGCCACCGGTCGTCGGGGAGACCGTGGACGACGGCAGCGGCCGCGCCCCGGCGCGTACGGCGGCGCCCGCGGGCACCGCCGCACCGAGAGCGGCCGGTCAGGGCTTGATCGACAGGCGCGGTCGGGCGACGATCCATCACGGTACGGTGACCGCCGGGCCCGCCCCCGAGGGCGGCTTCGAGGTCAGCCCGCGGGTTCCCGTGCCCCGAGCGGGAGGGGATGACGCGGATGCCGTCCGTACTCGTCGTCGATGACCAGTTCCTGATCCGGTCCGGACTGATCGCCCTGCTGACCGCCGCACCGGGGTACGAGGTCGTCGGCGAGGCCGCCGACGGCGAGGAGGCCGTCCGGCTCGCCGCCGAAACCCGGCCCGACGTCATCCTCATGGACATCCGGATGCCCGGCACGGACGGCATCGCCGCCACCGAGCGGATCCTCGCCGGACGGCAGGACCCCGCGGACGCCGGGCCCAAGGTGCTCGTCCTCACCACCTTCGACTCCGACGAGCACGTCCTGGGCGCGCTCCGGGTCGGCGCCAGCGGCTTCCTCGTCAAGGACACCCCGCCCGAGCGGCTGCTCGCCGCCATCACCACCGTGCACGCCGGCGAGATGCTGTTCAGCCCCCGGGCCCTGCGCGGGCTCATCGACACGTACGCCGCCCGGGTCCCGGTCCGCGCCCCCCACCCCGGCCTGGACACCCTGACCCCGCGCGAACGCGAGGTGCTCGCCCTGGTCGGCGCCGGGCTGTCCAACGCCGATATCGCCGGGCAGCTCGTCCTCAGCGCCGCCACCGTCAAGACGCACGTCCACCGCTGCATGAGCAAGCTGGCGCTGTCCAGCCGCGCCCAGGCCGTGGTCGTGGCCCACGAGTTCGGCTTCGCCGCCCGCATGCCCTGATCCCCGGGGATCGCCGGGGCGGGTGCGCGGTCCTCCGGATGCGGGCGGCGGCGGGCCGGGCCACAGTGGTGGCCATGGGAATCGAAGACTACGGCGGCGGCCCCGGAGCACAGCAGACCGGCGTCCTCGTCGTCACGACCAACGACGTCCCCGGCTACCGGGTCGAACAGGTCATCGGGGAGGTCTTCGGCCTGACCGTGCGCTCCCGCCACCTGGGCAGCCAGATCGGCGCGGGCCTGAAGTCGATGGTCGGCGGCGAGCTCAAAGGCCTCACCAAGACCCTGGTGGAGACCCGCAACCAGGCGATGGACCGGCTCATCGAGCAGGCGAAGGCGCGGGGCGCCAACGCCGTGCTGATGATGCGCTTCGACGTCACCGCCGCCGCCGACGTCGGGACCGAGGTGTGCGCGTACGGGACGGCCGTGGTCCTGGTCCCCGCCTCCACCTGATCCACTCCGGCACTTCTCGTCCGCACTCTCCCGCGCACTCTCCGGCACCTCCCGACCACGTAAATCCAGGACGGCGCTCCGCGCGGACGGCGCGCATGATCTCTTCCATCCGCTTGAGGTGGGCCTCAGCGTTGCGCATTGGCCCGTGCGTTCGGGTGTGCGCGGGTGGTCTACAACGACGCCCTTCGGGCCCGTGAGACCGCCCGCGCGGGCGGTGGGGCGTTCCCGAAGAGCGGGGATCTGTCAAAGCTGGGAGTGCGGTGCTTGCGGGGCCGTCCTCGACCGGGACATCAACGCGGCGGTCAACGTCGCGAAGGCCGCCGGACTGGCGGCGTCAGCCTGTCGAGCGCGGGTAAGACCGGGACTCGTCCCGGCACAGCGCGGAGAAGCAGGAACCCACCGAGACGGTCAGCCGACCGTGGTAGGAATTCCCGCCCTTCAGGGCGGGGAGCGGAAGTCAAACCCCCACCGTGACCTCGACCCCGTCCGCCTCCGGTGTGGACTACGCGCTCGCCTTCTCCGGAGTGACCGTCAGGCCCCGTATCTCGGTGGCCGGTTCGACCGTCGAGTTCAAGGTCACGGCGATCGAGGACACCGCCGCCCTGCGCGTACGCAGCCTCGCAACGTCGACGCATTCTGGGGCCCCTTCGCCTCCGGCGGCGCGGGCGGCTCGGCCACCGACCCCCGCACGCACATCGCCCAGCACAACGCCCCGTACACGCAGGCCGGCTGGAACGGGAAGCTGGTCGACGACGTGATCAGAGGACATCTGCGGATTGTGATCCACAAGGCCGGGCGGCCTCAAGAGGAGGCGGCCGCCCGGTTGGTACGGGGCGTACGCGCGGGCGTGGCGGGCGGTTCGGGCGCCGGCCGGGGTGTTGCGGGCGCCGACTGAGCTGCTTCGGGCGTTGGCCCGGGTGTTTCGGGCGTGGGCCGGGCCTCCTCGTGCGTCCGGCCCGGCCGCAGGCCCACCGCCAGCCCCGCGATCACCACCACCAGGCCCAGCCACACCGCGGGCCCCGGGACCCCGCTGCCCGTGAGGACCCCCGCGGCGGCCGCGGCCAGCGGCGCGATGCCCGTCAGCAGTCCCGCCCGGCCCGAGCCCACCTTCGCCACCGTGCGGTACCAGAGCAGGAAGGCCACGGCCGTCACCATCACGGCGAGGTATCCGGCCGCCGCCCACTGGGTGCCGCCGAGCGACGCCAGGTCGGCGGGGCGCTCGAAGACGACCGTGAGCACCGCCAGCATCAGCGCCCCCAGCCACACCGCGTGCACGGACACCCCCCACGCGCCGTGCCGGCGCAGCACCGGCACGGCGAGGAGCGTGAACGCGGCCTCGCAGCCCAGCGCGAGCGCCGCCCAGCCCACCCCGGCGGCGTCCGTCCGGCCCGTCCCCTCGACCAGCACCGCCCCGGCCACCACGACCGGAGCCGCCAGCAGCACCTGCCGACTCGGCCGCCGCCCCTCCAGGAAGGGCCCGATCAGCCCCAGCAGAATCGGTACGGATGCCACCGCGACCGCGATGACGGCCGGTTCGGCATGCGCGACCCCGCGGACGACGGCCACGTTGAACAGCACCAGCCCGGTCGCCGCGATCCCCGCCAGCCACAGCCACTCCCGGCCGCGCGGCCGCAGGATCGGCACCCGGGCGGCCCGGGCCAGGGCGAGCAGGAGCAGCGCGGCGGCCGCGTACCGGACGGCCTGCACGGCGAACAGCGGGGCGTCGACGAGGGAACGGGAGACGGTGACACTGCTGCCGACCAGCGCCATCCCGGCGATACCGGGGGCCAGGTCCCGCAAGGCGGTGGAAGTTGTCTTCATACCGACCAGCCTGGGACCACAATGGTCCCATGAGCAGGTCCAATGAAGGCGGTATCGAGGGGACCAAAAGCCCGGGCGGCTCGGACTTCCTCCAGCTCGACGCCGGCGAGGCCCCGGCCGGCGGCCGCACCGACTGGCTGGCCGCCCGGCTCCGCGACGCGATCACCGACGGCCGGCTGCCGGTCGGCAGCCGGCTTCCGGCGAGCCGCGTCCTCGCCGCCGAACTGGGCGTCTCCCGGGGGCTCGTCACCGAGGCCTACCAGCGGCTGGCGGAGACCGGCCAGGTCTGCGGCCGCGGCCGCGGCGGCACCGTCGTCGTCGCCGCGCCGCCCCCGACGGCCGGGCCCGTCACGGCCACTGCCCCCGCCCCCGCACGCGGCGGGCTCGTCGACGCCCTGCGCGCCGAACCCTGCCGGATCGACCTCTCGCCCGGGGTGCCCGACCTCACCGCCTTCCCGCGTACGGCCTGGCTCCAGGCCGAGCGCCGGGTCCTCGCCGCACTCACACCGGCCGACTTCGGCTACGGGAACCCGCAGGGCGCGCCCGCGCTGCGCGAGGCGGTCGTCGGCTGGCTGGCCCGCAACCGGGGCATCCGCGCCGACCCCGGCGAGGTGGTGATCGTCGCGGGCGTCGCCCAGGCCCTGGGGCTGCTGGCGCAGGTCCTGCGGGAGGAGGGCGTACGCCGGGTCGCGGTGGAGGACCCCGGCTCGCTCGGGGCCCGGCAGCAGTTGGAGTACGGACGGTTGGAGACGGTTCCCGTACGGGTGGACGGGGCCGGGCTGGACGTGGTCGAGCTGCGGGCGAGCGGGGCCGGGGCCGTGCTGCTCACCCCGGCGCACCAGTTCCCGACCGGGGTCGTGCTCGACGGCGAGCGCCGCCGGCAGCTGCTCGGCTGGGCGGCCGCCGGGGGACTGGTCATCGAGGACGACTACGACGCCGAGCACCGCTACGACCGGGCCCCCGTCCCCGCGCTGCGCGCCCTGCTGCCCGAGGGCGTCTGCTACGCCGGGAGCGTGTCCAAGCTCCTCGCCCCCGCGCTGCGGCTGGGCTGGCTGCTGGTCCCGCCGCGACTGCGCGACCCCGTGATCGCCGCCAAGCGCTACGCCGACCTCGGCAATCCGGTCCTCGCACAGCTGGTCCTCGCCCGGCTGATGGACTCGGGCGAGCTGGAGCGGCACCTGCGCTTCGTGCGCCGCCGCCACCGGCGCCGCCGCGATGCCATGCTCCGGGCCGTCGCGGAGCGGCTGCCGGGGGCCCGGGTGCACGGCGCGGCGGCCGGCCTGCACCTGATGGTGACCTTCGACGGCGCCGGCTTCGACGACACGGCCCTGGCCTCGGCCGCCCTGGCCCTGGGGGTCAAGACCCACCCGCTCTCCTGGCACCGCCTCCGGCCCGGCCCTCCCGGCCTGATCCTCGGCTACGCGGCGGGCTCGGCCGGCGAGATCGAGGAGGGCATCGCCCTCCTCGGCACGGCCTTGAAGGGGCTGTCCGAGACCGGACGGAAAGTTTTTCCGTAACGGCGGCAACCTCCCGGGGGGTCGCGCGTCGTGCGGGGGTGAAGGGCGTAGTCCCGCGTCCTCGACCCGACCGTGGAGAACCACCGTGAAGAACCTGAAGCGTGTCCCCCTGGCCCTCCGCCGGACGGCGGTCACCGCTGCCGCCGCCGGTGCGGCCCTCGCTCTCGCCGGACCGGCCTGCGCCGCGAGCGGCAGCTCGGCCGCGCCCTCCCCCTCGGTCAGCGTCCCGGCGAGCGCCACTCCGTCCCCGTCGGTGAGCGTTCCGGGCGGATCCGCGCCCTCCCCGTCGGTCAGCCTCCCGCCGAAGGGCGCGGCTCCCAGCGCCTCCCCGACCCCGGGGACGGACGCCAAGCCGAGCGCGGCCCCCTCCGCGGCGCCCTCCGCGTCCGCCGCCGCACCCGAGCTCGCGCATACTGGCTCCTCCGCGACCACCATGGCCATGGGCGCGGGGGCCACCGGCCTGGTCCTCGCCGGCGCCGGAGCCCTGTACGCCGTGCGGCGCCGCACCAACAGCTGAGGAATCCTGTGCTCCACCTCGCACCACCCGTCGGCCCCCTCACGCCCGGCCTCGGCCGGGCGTGGCGGGGCCTGTGGTCGTTGCTGCGCCGGGAGCGTTCCGCCCCGCCGGTCCCGCCGCCGGTCTCCCCGCGGTCGTACGGCTCCTCGTACGGGTCCTCGTACGCGTACGACCACACCGGCCGCGGCGACCCGCAGCCGCCCACCGTCACGGAGCTCTACCACGCGCACCGGCTGCGGATGGTCCGGCTGGCAGTGCTGCTCGTCGACGACCTGGCCACCGCCGAGGACGTGGTCCAGGACGCCTTCACGGCCCTGTACCGCCGTCACGGCGAGCACATCACCGAGGTCGACAACGCCCTGGGCTACCTGCGCACCGCAGTCGTCAACACCTCGCGCTCCGTGCTGCGCCGCAGGCGCACCGTACGGGCCTGGACCCCGCCGGCGGAGGCCGACGTACCGTCCGCCGAGGACCACGTGGTCCTGGACGAGGCGCACCGCGAGGTGCTCGCCGCGCTCGGCCGGCTGACGCCGCGCCGTCGGCAGGTCCTGGTGCTGCGGTACTGGGCCGACCTCAGCGAGGCGGAGATCGCGACCACCCTCGGGATCAGCCGGGGCGCTGTGAAGTCCAACGCGAGCCGCGGCCTGGACGCGCTGGAACGGATTCTGGAGGGACGGATATGACGCGTGACGGCGAACGCCTCGCCGAGCGCCCGGCCGAGCGCCCCGTCGAGCGCCGGCTGCGGCAGGCCCTCGACGCGCGCGCGGACGGCATCGACATCCGTCGGCTGCGCCCCGCCGATCCGCCGCGGCCGCCGGTGGGGCGACTGCCCGTGGCGAGGCTGCGGCGGTTCGCCCTGCCGCTGGCGGGCCTGGCGGCGGCTGCCGCCGCCGGGATGGGATATCTGCTGCTCGCCACGGATCCGGCCCCCGGGCCCGTGCCGCCCGCCACTCCGCCGAGGATCACGGCCCCCGGACCGTCACCGGAAAACACGCCCTCACCCGCTCCGGCGTCGCCCACTCCGGGCGCGGACCCGTCGGTGACCCCGTCCCCGTCCCCGTCGGTCTCGTCGAAGCCGTCGCGGTCGGTGACGCCGTCAGGATCCGCGCCGCCGTCGGCGAGCCCGTCCGGCGGGCCGGGGGGCGCCGCGACCTCCTCGCCGCCGCCGACCTCGGGTGGTCCCCGTTAGGCCATCGGGCCCCCGGGTCGCGCGCCCGTGTCCCCCGTGCCACGTTGGTACGGGGGGATAACGGGTGCATGATGCGCTATCCCAGGCAGCACAGGAGGGTCCACGTCATCGCGACGGCAACGGTCGCCGCGCTGGTCACCCTCGCCGTCCCCGCCTGCACGGCCGCCTCGGACCAGGCCCGGACCCCCGAGGCACCCGGCACCGCCACCGCCACTTCCACCGCCACCGGCGCGACGGCGACCGACCCGGCCGGGGCCACCCCCTCGGCCACCCCCGCCCCGACGCCGTCCTACCCGCTGTCCACCGCCCCGCGCACCATCCCGGCCGTACGGGAGCACGTACCCGCCCGCGGCCCCGGCTGGAAGCCGGCCCCCGACTCCCGGGTGGTCGTCGCGCAGGGCGACGCGGCCGCGCTGTCCGACGAGGCCAGGCTGCTCGCCGGTGAACTGCGCATCGAGTACGGCGAGTCGGAGGCCCCGCGCCCCGGTGACGTGGAACTGTCCCTGGACGCCGGGAGCTCCGGCCCGCCGGAGTCGTACACCCTGACCGTCAAGGACGGCCGGGTGCGGATCGGCGGCCCCGACGAGGCCGGGGTCTTCTACGGCACCCGCACCCTCAAACAGGCGGTGAGCAGCGCCGGTTCGGCCCCCGAGGGCACCGTGCGCGACGGCCCGGCCCGGCCGCAGCGCGGCCTCAATCTCGACATCGCGCGCAAGCACTTCACTCCCGGCTGGATCGAGGACCGGCTGCGCGAGATGGCCGACCTGAAACTGAACCAGCTCGGCCTGCACTTCTCCGACGACCAGGCCTTCCGGATCGAGTCCGACAGCCACCCCGAGATCGTCTCCACCCCGCACCTCACCAAGGCGCAGGTGCGCGGCATCACGGCGCTCGCCGCCCGGCTGCACATCACCGTGGTCCCGGAGATCGACTCGCCCGGACACCTCGGCGCGGTGCTGCGCGCCCACCCCGACCTGCAACTGCGCGACGTACAGGGCCGGGCGGTGCAGGGGGCGGTGGACATATCCGACCCGGCGGCCGCCAAGCTCATCGACGAACTGCTGCGCGAGTACCTGCCGTTGTTCCCCGGCGGGGCCTGGCACCTGGGCGCCGACGAGTACCAGGCGCTGGTCGTCCGCGACCCGCAGGCCTCCTTCCCGCAGCTCGCGCGCGCGGCGCAGCAGCGGTACGGACCCACGGGTCGCGTCCAGGACCTGGCGACGGGCTGGCTCGACGACCGCGCGGACGTGATCCGGCCGTCGGGCAAGGCCCTCAAGGCGTGGAACGACGGCTTCTTCACCGGCGGGGTGGCGAGCGCGGCCAAGGACCTCCAGGTCGAGTACTGGACCGGCAAGGAGATCGGCGCACGCCCGCCCCTGGAGTACCTGCGCGAGGGCCGCAAGCTGGTGAACCTCAATGACGAGTACCTCTACTACGTGCTCGGCGAGCCGAACCAGTTCACCTACCCCACCGGCCGGCGGATCTACGAGCAGTGGACCCCGCTGGTCCTGCGCGGCACCACGCCCGTCCCGGCCGCGTACGGGAACCAGATCCTGGGCGCGCGCCTCGCCGTCTGGTGCGACCTGTCCGGCGCCCAGACCCAGGCCCAGGTGGCCGAGGGGATCCGGCTGCCACTGGCCGCGCTCTCCCAGAAGGTGTGGGACTCCCGTACGCCCGTGCTGCCCTGGTCCGGCTTCCAGGCCCTCGCCGACCGGCTCTGACTACCAGATGGAGTTGACCCACTCCGGGTGGTCGATGAACGGGTTGCGGTTGTGCTGGTACGTGTCGAATATGACCTGGTTGCGGCGCTGCTCGAAGGCGTCCGGCGGGTCCATCTGGTTCCACTGCTTCAGCAGGCTGATCCGGCCGAAGAGCGGCGCGGAGCCGTTGTTGACCTCGTCGTTCATCTCCAGGTCCGCGAAGCCGTCACCGCCGTCGTAGCGGACGGCCATGTAGAGCAGCATCCGCGCCACGTCGCCCTTCACCGCGTCGCGCGGCTCGAAGGAGTCCGCGTCGGTCAGGCTGCCGGGGGCCTCGCTGACGGGGCTGCCGCCCAGGTCGAAGTCCTTGTTGCCCCGGGTGCTGTTGACGGTGACGTCCTCGGGGCGCAGGTGGTGCAGGTCGGTGCCCGGGCCGGTGGAGGTGCCGAAGTCGCCGTGGCTCTTGGCCCAGACGTGCTCGCGGTTCCAGTCGTTGGGGTCGCCGCCGTTGGTGGACTTGGACTGGGAGCGGCCGGAGTAGACCAGGATGACGTTGTTGGGGTTCGCCGGGTCCTGGTCGGTCACCTTGAGGGCGTTCCACACGCCGTCGTAGGACACCTTGGACTGGGTCTTGATGATGTTGTGCAGGGCCGCCTTCAGCTCGGCCCCGGTCTTGCCCTCGGCGGGGGCGTAGTACGAGTCCACCACAGAGGCGGTCGTGGCGGTGGTGGCAGCCGTGGCGGCCTCGGGGGCCGCCGTCTTCTGCTGGCCGGCGGAGGCGGCCGCCGGTACGGCGAACAGGGCGGCGGCGGCGAGGCCGGCAGCCCAAGGAGTCAGGCGCGAGATTCTCATCAGGGTGGGGGTACCTCTCCATACGCACCGTCCCCACCTGGGGAATTGGCGGGGTGTCAGTGGCAGTGCGAGGCTCACATTGTCATGTGCCGAACAGGTAAAATCCATGTGTCCGGGGTGCACACCTTGGTGTGTGCCGCGGGCCCGTCGCGGGCAGGGTAGAGGCGGCCCAGCGGGGCCGAGCGGACCATGAACACCCCCATCGGGAGCAGCCCATGGCAGTGAAGATCCTCATCGTCACCGGCGACGCGGCGGAGTCGCTGGAGGTCCTGTATCCGTACCAGCGCCTGCGCGAGGAGGGGTACGAGGTCCACATCGCGGCGCCGGCGGTGAAGAAACTGCGGTTCGTGGTCCACGACTTCGAAGACGGCTTCGACACCTACACCGAGAAGCCCGGCTACACCTGGCCCGCCGACCTGGCCTTCGCCGACGTGGTCCCGGAGGAGTACGCGGCCCTGGTCGTCCCGGGTGGCCGGGCTCCGGAGTACCTGCGCAACGATCCCGAGGTGCGGCGGATCCTGGCGGCCTTCGCCGACGCCGACAAGCCGATCGCCCAGATCTGCCACGGCCCCCTGATCACCGCCGCGGCCGGGGGTCTGACCGGCCGCCGCGTGACCGCGTACCCCGCGCTGGAACCGGACATGAAGGCGGCCGGGGCGGAGTTCGAGGACTCCGAGACCGTGGTCGACGGCACCCTGGTGTCGGCCAGGGCCTGGCCCGACCACTCGCGCTGGATGCGCGAGTTCCTGACCGTGCTGCGCGGCAAGGCGCCGGTGACCTGACGGCGGCCGGCAGGCGTCGGCGGCGGGGCGGCGCGAAGGGGAGGCTCCTCATTCCCTTGTGAAGTGTCGGATCCGGGGGACTGACGCGGCACGAGCGGTGTGCTGAGGTGTGACGGTCAACCGATGCTGTGTTCAAGGAAGTTGAAAGGACACCACGTGACCCGACCTTTGGCGCGCCGCAGGTTCATCGGTGCGGCCGCGGCCCTCGGTGGCGCCGCTCTCGCCGGTCCCCTCGCCCCGCTCGCCCACGCCGGACCGGGCGGGGCGCCGTCGGCCACCGCTGCCGGGCGGCCCGACAGCATCGCGACCCCGCCCGGCTTCCAGCCCGAGGGCATCGCCGTGACCGCCCGAGGAGTCGCCTACACGGGTTCGCTGAGGGACGGTTCGATCTACCGCGCCGACCTCGCCACCGGCGCGGGCCGGATCCTCACGCAGGGCCAGGGGCCGGCCTCGGTGGGGCTCAAGCTCGACACGTACGGCAGGCTGCTCGTCGCGGGCGGCGCCAGCGGTCAGATCCGGGTCGTCCACTCCGGCGACGGCCGGGTCCTCGCCACCCACCAGGCCGCGACCGGCACCGCCTTCATCAACGACGCCGTCGTCGGATGCGGCGGGGCCTGGTTCACGGATTCCTTCGGCAACGCCCTCTACTTCCTGCCCGCGGGCCGCGCGCACTGCGGCTCGGCGGCGAGTGGGAACCGGTGCCGCCCGGCGGCGAGCACTGGGGGGCCAACGGCATCGAGCGGACCCCGGACGGCCGCGCCCTGCTCGTGGTGCACGACACCGCCCAGGCGCTGTTCCGGGTCGACCCGCGCACCGGCGCCGCCACCCGCACCGTGCTCGACGCAGGTGCGGTGAGCTTCGGCGACGGGCTCGTGGTCCACGGCCGCACGCTGTACGTCGTACGCAACTGGGCCTACGCCGTCGACGTGTTCACCCTGAGCGGGGACGGCCGCCGGGCCCGCTTCGTCAAGCAGATCACCGACCCGCGCTTCGACGAGCCGACGACCGCGGCGGTGTACGGGGACCGGCTCTACGTCGTCAACGCGCGCTTCGACTCCGACTGGTCGGACCCGACCACCGCCTCGACGATCGTCAGCTGCCCGTTGTGATCTGCGGGGCCGGCTCGTTCTTGTAGTTCGCCCCGAAGTTCTTCTTCACGGCCGCTTCCCAGGAGCCGTCCGCGACCATCTTCTTCAGCGCTTCGTTGATCTTGCCCTGGAGTTCCTTGTCGCCCTTCTTGAGGCCGATGCCGTAGTTCTCGTTGCTCAGGTTCTGGCCCAGCAGCTTGAACTTGCCCTCGTTGCCCTTCCGGGCGGCGTACCCGGCCAGGATGGCGTTGTCCGTGGTCATGGCGTCGACCAGGTTGTCCTGAAGGGCGACGACGCACTCCGAGTAGCCGCCGAGCTCCAGCGTGGCCGCCTTGGGGGCGAGGTTCTTCTTGAGGTTCTCCGCCGAGGTGGACCCGGTCACCGAGCACAGCTGCTTCGAGTTGAGGTCCTCGGGCTTGTTGATGGACGAGTCGCCGGCGCGCGTCAGCACGTCCTGGTGCGCGACGAAGTACGGGCCGGCGAAGTCGACCTTCTCCTTGCGCTTCTCGTTGATCGAGTAGCTCGCGACGACGAACCTGACCTCGTTGTACTGGAGCAGCAGCTCGCGGTCGTTGCTGAAGACCTGCTTGAACTCGACCCGGTCCGGCTTGTAGCCGAGCTCCTTGGCCACGTAGGTGGCGACGTCCACGTCGAAGCCGGTGAAGGAGCCGTCCGACTCGCGCATCCCGATGCCCGGCTGGTCGAACTTGATGCCGATCGAGAGGGTCCCCTTGTCCTTGTCGTCACCAACACACCCGGAGGCGGTCAGGGCGAGGGCGATCACTACAGCGACCGCACCGGCCTGGGGAACCTTCATTCTGCAACTCTTTCCTGGGGGGACGCGGGCCGTGTACCGGGATCGCCGGGGCGTGTGGAACCGCGGGAACGTGAGGGACGTCGAGACATGTGTACGAGGAAGCTAGGAAGCCGGTGGGCGCAGCGTCACTAGATTTGAGCAAAACTTGAGCATAACGATCTGGGTCGGCCGTAGATTCTGTGGCGGATCAGGGCTGGGGCAGTAGAAGGGGGCGGGCGTGGGATCAGGTTCGGTACGGGTGGACGGTAATGCGCTGCTACTGGGCGAACAGGTGCAGATCCGTTTCATCCGGACACTTCGGCTGCCCGAGTCGGGTACGCACGCACTGCCGCCGGGGCTGGGGGAGTTCCCGCTGAGGCGGGTCGAGGACCATCCGGACACCGTGCCGCCGGAATGGCTGGCGAAGGGCGGCGTGATGCTGCCCGTGTACCTGCGCGAGGCGATGTGGCTGAGCTTCGGCGGGACCCGGGAGCCGGCCGCGCTCCAGGTCGGAGTCGGCAAGGTGTGCGCCGTCTCCGGCAAGCGCTGGACGGGCAGCCTGGCACGCGCCCCGCAGAACTACGTGGTGCTGCCCCGGCAGCCGTGGCTGGACGGAATCAACTCGGGCGACGGGACGGTGCGCCAGTTCGTCGCCGTACCGCTGGGGCTCGGAGCCACCGTCGAGGGCCAGGTCACCGGGGAGGAGACCACCGGCGGCGTGCAGCTCCAGGCGTTCCCGCTGGGGGCGGCGGCGCTGGCGCAGTGGCGGCGGGCGGAGCAGGAGCGGCGGACGCCGGGGCCGGGCGGGGGCAGTGCCGTGTACGGGGCCGCGCCCGCCCCCGGGGGCTTCGGCGGCGCGGTACCCCCGCCGATGATGGCGCAGCCCGGCGCCCCGGGCGCCCCGCGGGGCGCTGCGGGCCCGCCGTCGGCGCCGGCCGCGGCTCCGGCCATGGGGCTCGGCGTCGGTGGTGCCATGCACCAGGAGGTCTACCGGGACGACCGCCCGCTGTCCGACTGGGCCGCGGAGCCGGCCGCACGGGTCTTCGTCCACCTGGTGACCCCGCCCGCGTGGCGCCGTATCACCGGGGAGGATGCCCCGCCCTCGCCGATCGACCGGGCCGCCTACACCAGGGCCGGGCTGCCCTGGTTCGACTACTACGACGAATCGGCGGCCGACCTCGCGCCGGCCGACGCCCTGAGCCAGGTGAAACCGGTGGGGGAGTGGCTCGGCGACGACCACACCCCGTGGGCGGAGCCGGCCCCCGGGCAGGTCAAGCCGCTCGGAAACGCCCCGAGGCCGGGCAAACCCGTTCAGGACGGTGACTGGTAACCGGCCCGGGCACCGGCCCGCCGGAATCCGCTGTATGCACCCTTCCTCCCGTGGCGTGAGTGCGGCACCGGACTGGCTGGGAACGTACGGTCGTTCGGGGTGTGGCGGGGGTCGCGTGGGATCATGAACGGTCAATTGCTGGCGAACGAAGGGGGAGTTCGGTGACTGGTGTACGAAAAGGCCTGGCGAAGGTGGAGGTCGCGCTGCGCTGGGACCCCAGCCCGGCCGGTACGCCCGCGAACGACCTCGACATAGTCGCGGCGGTCTACGGGCCCGCGGACCCGCACGGAACCCCCCTCCAGCTGGTGCACTTCGGCAGCCGGTCCCCCGACGGAACCATCACCCTGAACCGGGACAGCCACACCGGTCAGGGCTTCGGCTTCGACGAGGTGATGACCCTCGAACTGGAGCGGATGTCACCGCAGTCGTGCCGGGTGGTGGTCGGCGTGGTCATCCAGCACGTCGGCCTGGGTGCGGGCGCGGGGGCCGGCGCGGACCGTGCGAAGACCTTCGCCGACATCGGCGGGACGGGGTTCCGGATCCGCGAGGGCCACACGGACCTCGCCCAGGGCGACTTCGGGTCAGTGTCCACCGCCACTGCGGCCACCGTCGCGGAATTCACCCGCGACGCCTCCGGCACGTCCGACGCCTGGTCGTTCGACCTGCGGCTGCGTGGCTTCGACGCCGATCCCGAGGAGTTCGCCCGGACCATGGGCGGGGTCGACTGACGGGGGTCGCCCGAGAGCGATCGCAGGGGTCGATGCCGACGCCGGGCCGCACAGATCGGGCGGCGGCCACTCACTCGAGGGAGTGGCCGCCGCCCGGTCCGGGTGGCGCGCTGCCGCCGTCCCCACGAGGCAGCGCGGGCGGGCCGCCGTCCGGTCATCGGGACGGTGACCCGCCGGTTCAGGGGGTCTGGCCGACCGGCGGCCGGGGGGTGGGGTGGGCGGGTGCGAGGCCCAAGGCCGGGAGGATCACCGCGTCGACGAACCGGACCAGGTAGTCGGCGTCGGCGTACCGCCCCTCCAAGAGCGGCCGGATGCGGAGCACACCCATCAGCTGGGCCGGCAGGAACTCCACGGCCGGGTGGTCCGCGGCGATCTCGCCGCGTGCCACGGCCCGTCCGACCATGACGTCGAAGGCGGCCAGCTCCGGCTCGACCAGCGCCTCGCGCAGGGCGGCCTGGAGTTCCTCGTCGCTGAGCACGGCGTGCCCGAGGGCCTGCGTCAGCCGGGTGTCCCGTCCGGAGGTGCCGGCCGCGATCCGGGCCGCCTCGCGCAGGTCGCCCGCCAGCGATCCGGTGTCCACCGCGGCGAGGGTGCCCCGGCGGTCGGCGCGCAGGGCGGCGGCGACGAGCTGGGGCTTGGTCCTCCACTGCCGGTAGAGCGTGGACTTGCCGCAGCAGGCCCGGGCCGCGATGCCCTCCATGGTCAGCGCCTCGTAGCCCTGCTCGCGCAGCTGCTCCAGGACGGCGTCGTAGAACTCCTGCTCTCGCTCCGGGGTGATCTTGGAGCGGCGCGCGGGGGGTGGCGTCGACGTCATGGGGTGCGGCTCTCCTCGGGGCGCCGGGGCGGGGCGGGGCGGCGGGGCGGCGGATTCCACTTTGAAAGTGTACGGGAAACGCAACCGTATCGGTACAGCAGCGTATCGATACGCCAATGTATCGATACACTGGCGTGTCGCTGTGCGCGTAAACAGGAAGAGAGACCGGGGGATGACCTCCCACACCACACCTGCCGGGCCGGCAGGCGGACCGAGGGCCGCGCGCCGTCGTCTCATACGCGAGCTGCTGCTCGTCGCGGGCTTCTTCACCGTCTACAAGGCGGGCCGGCTGCTCTCGACCGACCGCACCGGCGAGGCCTTCCGCAACGCCGACTGGATATGGGACGTCGAACGCGCCCTGCACCTGCCCGGCGAGGGCGCGATACAGAGGCTGCTGCTCCACGGGGAGGCCCTCGTACAGAGCGCGAACACCTACTACGCGGGTGTCCATTTCCCCGCGACCGCGGCGTTCCTGATCTGGCTCTACCTCCGCCGCCCCGGCCACTACCTGTGGACGCGCCGCGTACTCGCCGTGCTCACCGGAGCCGCCCTGGCCCTGCACCTCGCCTATCCGCTCGCGCCCCCGCGGATGCTCACCGACACGGGGCTCATCGACACCGGACAGGTCTACGGGCCCACCGTCTACCGGGCCGCGCCGGACGCCGACACCCTGGCCAACCAGTTCGCCGCGATGCCCTCACTGCACTTCGGCTGGGCGCTGATGCTCGCGATCGGAATGATCGCCGCCACCCGCTCGCGGTGGCGCGCGCTGTGGCTGCTGCACCCCCTGCTGACCCTGCTCGTGATAGTCGGCACGGCCAACCACTACTGGCTCGACGCGATCGTGGCCGCCGTCCTGCTGGGCGTGGCCCTGCTGCTGATCCCGCGGCCGCGCACGAGCGAACCGGACCACGAAGCGGACTCGGACTCGGACGCGGGTTCGGGCTCGGACCCGGGCGCGGACGCGGACATCGACGTGGACGCCGCCGTACGGAGGCTGCCGCGCCAGCAGAGCGCCGACGCCGTCGTAGGGGCCCGACCATGAACGACACCGCCCTCGCCATCGGGCTGTGCCTCGCCTCGGCCGTGGCCTACGCGGCCGCAGCCGTGGCTCAGGAGCGGCTGGCCCGGGCCGCCGTCGCGCGCAGCGCCAAGGCGCTGCTGGGCTCCGGCGCGTGGTGGTGGTCGGCCGGGCTGAACGCGGGCGCCGCGCTGCTGCACGCGGCAGCCCTGCGGTACGGGCCGCTCACCCTGGTACAGCCGTTCGGCGCGCTCACCCTCGTGGCCGCCGTGCCGCTGGGGGCGCGTCGGGCCGGCCGCCGCGTGGCGGCCACCGAATGGCGCGGCACCCTGGCCACCGTCGCCGGGCTCGGCCTGCTGCTGCTCCCGGCGTCCGGGCCGGCTCCCGACGACACCCTCACGCTGGCCGAGGCGCTGGCCGTCTCCGGGGCGACGGCCGCCGTGATCCTGCTGCTGACCGCGGTCAAGGACCCGCACTCGGGTCTCAGGCACGCGACGGCGTCCGGGCTGGCCTCCGCGGCCGCCTCCGCCCTGACCCAGACCGTGGCCGTGGCCGCGGGCCGCGGCGGGGCCCTGCTCAGCGTCCGGGTGGGCGCGGTGGCCCTGCTCGTCGTGCTGTTCGCGGTCGGCGGGCTGTTCCTTTCGCAGCGGGCCTACCGGGGCGGACTCGGCGCCCCCCTCGCCGTGGTGAACCTGGCCAATCCGCTGGCCGCGGCCGCCATCGGCATGGTCCTGCTCGGCGAACGCCTCCAGGGCGGTGTGACGGGGGTGCTGCTGGCGGGGGCCGGAGCCGTCGTGGCGGCGCGCGGGGTGGTCCTGCTGACCCGGACGCCCGCCGGCGAGGCGGCTCCCCCGGCCATCGCGGTGCCCGGTTCCGGTTCCGGGGCCGGCTCTGCTTCCGGTGCCGAATCCACCGTGCCGATCAGCCGGGCGGCCTGAGCCACCATCGGAGAACCGTTTCGGCCATGGTCGCGTCCTCCCTGGAGAACACGGGAACGACCGAGAACGACCGAAGCGGAGTGACTGGGCATGGGCATCGTCAGCTGGATCATCCTGGGACTGCTGGCCGGAGGCATCGCCAAGGTCCTGCTGCCCGGCCGCGACCCCGGTGGTCTGATCGGGACCACGCTCATCGGCGTCGCCGGAGCCTTCATCGGTGGCTGGCTCTCGGCCGAGTTCCTGAACCGGCCCGTCCAGACCGAGTTCTTCGACCTCGCCACCTGGGGCGCCGCCATCGGCGGCTCGCTGGTCCTGCTGATCGGCTACCGGATCCTGTTCGGCAACTCCCGGGACTGACCGTCAGGTTCCAGCCGATGTCCGCCCCCGCACTCCGGCACCGGCCATCGCTAACCTGGCCGCAGGCACGACGTACGAGCCCGACCAGCGAGGAACCGGTACCACCATGACCATCACCCCCGTCCCCACCGCAGACCTGTACGACGAGTACGGCGAGGCCCTCGGCATCTGCACCACCGCCTTCCGCCAGTTCGGCGGACGCAAGCTCTTCGCCGGCCCCGTACGGACCCTGCGCTGCCAGGAGGACAACGCCCTGCTGCGCGGGCTCGTCAACACGCCGGGCGAGGGCGCGGTCCTCGTCGTGGACGGCGGCGGCTCGCTGCGCACCGCCCTCGTCGGCGACCTCATCGCCGGAGCGGCCCGGGCCAACGGCTGGGCGGGCCTGATCATCAGCGGCGCGGTCCGCGACAGCGTCGCCCTCGGCGGGCTCGACCTCGGCATCAAGGCGCTGGGCACCGTTCCCCGCAAGAGCGGCAAGACCGGCGCGGGCGTGGTGGACGAGCCCGTCACCATCGGGGACCTCACCTTCCGCGCCGGCGACACCGTCCACGCGGACGACGACGGCGTGGTCATCCTGCCCGCATAGCGGTACGCAGCGAGGGGGCGCCGGCGCCGGGGAGTGGGCGGCGGGGGCGAGGCGGGGCGGCGGGGGCGGCAGGGGCGAAATCACGCCAAGGCCGGTGCACCGTCCCTGGCACCGCCCCGGCAGGCCGGGTTTCACTGCGGGTCCATGAGACGACACAGGATCATGGGCCTGCTCGGCGCGATCGCGCTGGCCGCAGGCACCCTCGCCGCCGCGGGACCCGCGCAGGGCGTGACCCCGACCGATCCGCCGCCCGCCGAGTTCGGCACGGACTGGCACGACCCCCTCACCGCGGCCCCGCCCGTCGACCGGCCCGCGACCCGGTCCTGCGAGGTGACCCTCGCCGAGGCGCAGTTCCGCGACTTCACCCCGTACCAGGGAAGCTACGCACCGCCCACGGCCTGCGGAGCGGACGGCTGGGCCAAGGTCGTGCTCCGCCTCGACGGCAAGGTGAAGGGCCGTCAGTACGACCGCCTCGGCCACCTCTCCCTCGGCGGGGTGGAGATCCTGCGCACCTCCACCCCGCAGCCCTCGCCCGACGGCATCACCTGGTCCGTCGAGAAGGACGTCACCCGCTACCGCGACACCCTCAGCCGTCCTCAGCCCGTCGAGATGCTCATCGGCAACGTCGTCAACGACACGTACACCGGTGTCATCGACGTCAAGGTGACGCTCACCTTCTACGCCGCCGAGGGCCGCACCCCGGCGGCCGCCGACACCCCGGACCGCGTCCTGCCCCTCACCACCCCGTCGGTCACCACGCCGCGCAACACGGAACGCCTCCTCGCCGAGGTGTACGCCACGGGCTCGGGCGGCGGCTGCGAGGAGTACTGGTACATGACCACCCCGGACGCGGCCCCGTACTCCTGCAAGGCGCAGGAGGGTCCCTACCGCGAGGTCCGCGTCTCGGTCGACGGGCAGCTCGCCGGCATCGCCGCGCCCTTCCCGACGGTCTGGACGGGCGGCTGGTCCAACCCCTTCCTGTGGTACGTCACCCCCGGCCCCCGCGCCTTCGACGTCCAGCCGATCCGCTACGACCTCACCCCCTACGCCGCCCTCCTCAACGACGGCCGCGCGCACCGGATCGAGGTGTCCGTCGCCGGGGTGCCGGCCGGGCAGAGCGGCTGGAGCACCCCCACCAATCTGCTGCTCTGGCAGGACGAGGCCCGCGAGGTCGTCACCGGCGCCCTGACCCGGAACGAGCAGAGCGATCCGGCGGGCCACTCCCGCTGGACACCCGCAGCGCCCGGCGGCGAACACCGCCTGGACACCGAGGGAGGGCACCGGCTGACCGTCGCCGGGCACCTGAACACCTCCCACGGCCGGGTCACCACCACGGTCACCCGCGCCGTGCACAACACCTCCGTCCACCGCTGGACCGACGGCGAGAACCGCGACGCGCTCACCGCGACCTGGACCGACGAGGAGAGCGTGACGCACGGGCCGACCACCACCCAGACCGACCGCACGTACACGATGGACGGCGAGACCACCCTCGGCGCCGGTGACCGGCTGCGCACGGTCCTCTCGCTCGGCGACCGCGCGGACACGGTCACCCTGCGCGGCGGCCGCAACGTCGACGTGTCGCGGCTCGACGACCGGTACAGGGGCGACGCCACCTACACCGCCAACGTCCCGCGCGACCAGCGGCACGCGGTCGCCACCACCACCGCCCGCCACCGCCTGTACGGGTCCCAGGCGCCCGGCGGGTGCTACGACCGCACGGTGGCCACGGCGCAGGGCACCGTCACGGTGGACCGCCGCCGCTGCTGACACCGGCGGCGCCTACGATGATCCGCCATGGACACTGGTGAGGCCGGCAGACAGCTGATCGACGGGCGCTTCGAACTGGTCGCGCCCCTGGGCAGCGGCGGCATGGGTACGGTGTGGCGGGCCCGCGACGTCGCCCTGCACCGCGAGGTCGCACTCAAGGAGGTGCGCCCGCCGGACCCGGCCACGGCCGCCGCCCAGCCCGGTCTCGTCGACCAGCTGCGCGAACGGGCCGTCCGCGAGGCCCGCGCCCTCGCCCGCCTCGCCCACCCCCACGTGGTGACGATCCACCACATCGTCGAACCGGCCGACGGCACGGACGGACATCCGTGGATCGTCATGGAACTGGTCAAGGGCGGTTCCCTGCACGACCGGCTGGTGTCCGGTCCGCTTCCGCTCGCCGACGTGCTGCGGCTCGGCCTCGACGTGCTGTCCGCGCTGCGCGCCGCACACGCCGAGGGCGTCCTCCACCGTGATGTGAAACCGGCCAACGTGCTGCTGCGCCCCGACGGGTCCGCGGTGCTCACCGACTTCGGCATCGCGGCCCTGCACGGGTCGACCGGGCTCACCTCGACCGGGGTGCTGATCGGCTCGCCGGAGTACATCGCGCCCGAACGGGTCCGCGGGGAGGAGGGTCTGGCCGCCTCCGACCTGTGGTCGCTGGGCATGCTGCTGTACGTGGCCGCGGAGGGGGTCCATCCGCTGCGCCGGGCCACCAGCCTGGCCACGGTGGTCGCCGTGCTGGACGAGCCGATCCCGGCGCCGGTGCGCTCCGGCCCGCTGGCGTCCGTACTGGAACGGCTGCTCGTACGGGACCCGGCCGCGCGGCCCGACGGAGCGCAGCTGGAACGCCTGCTCCGGGATGCGAGCACCGCTCTCGGCGCTGCCCCGGCGGGCCCGGCGGGCCCTGTCGCCGCGGCCGCCCCTGTCGCCCCGGTCGCCCCGCCCGGCCCGTCCGTCCCCGGTCCGTACGGTCACTACGGCCCGTACGGGCCAACACCCCCGCCGCCGTTCGGCCAGGGCCCCGCCCCCTACGTGACCACCGTCTCGCCCCTCCCCGCGGCGCCCGTTCCCCGCAAGCGCCCGGCCCTGATCGGCGCCGCCCTCGCGGCGGTCCTGGCAGCCGGTGTCATCGGGATCGTCCAGTGGCTGCCCGACGGGACCTCCGGCGACGACCAGGACGCGAAGGGCGCCCCGACCACGCGTGCCACCGCCGCCACCCCGGCCGTCCCGCCCGCCTCCGCCTCCGCCTCCGCGACCCCCGGCCCGAAGGCGAGCACGCCCAAGGCGAGCGCGCCCCGGGGCAGCATGCTCACGCCGGAGAACATCCGGACCGCCCTGGAGGCGTTCAAGCAGCAGACCGGCACGACCACCTTCGTGGACCTGCGGATCTACGACGGGTACGTCCTCGCCTCCATCCCCACGGCCCCCGGCGCCAAGACCGTCGACGCCTGGCAGTACCGCGACGGCGCGGCCAAGCGCACGGGACCCCACGGCACGGTCGAGGACGGTGAGCCGCTGATCGACATGGCCACGGTCGGCTGGGACGCCCTGCCCGGCCTGCTGGAGCAGTCCAAGAAGGACCTCGACGTCCCGAACCCGACCTCGCGCTACGTCATCGTCGAGCCCTGGATGATGGACCAGGTCCCGTGCATGCGTCCGTACCTCAGCGACGAATACGGCCGGGGCGGCTATGTCCTCGCCGGCATCGACGGCAAGGTCAAGAAGGTCGTCGCCTCCTGACATCGTGTACCCGTACACGCTCGAGTCCCCGACAGGTCCAAGGGAGCTAGACCGCCATGCCCAGCTGGCGCACCACACTCACGGCGGCCGGAATATCCGGCTCCCGGCTGCGGGACGACTACACCCACGCCGCCCGCCGGGTACTCCGCCGTGAGCCCGCCCCCTACCTCGCGCTGCGCCTGCTCGCCGCGCCGCCCCTGGTGCCCTGCCTCGCCGCCGGTCTCGCCTTCATGAACCTGGTCGACGACGTGGCCGAGACCGGCACCCCGCAGGAACGGGCCGCCGGACTCGCCGCGCTGACCGGGCGGGTGGAGGCGGCCCTGAAGTCCGGGGACAGCCCCGACCCCCTCCTGCGCGCCTACGCCGACGCGGTGAACACCCGCGCCCTGCCCCCGCACTGGATATCCCGCTTCCTCGACGGCGCCGCCACCGCCGAGGCCGGCTTCGACGGCTTCGCCGCCGAGGAGGACTTCCAGGCCTACCTCGACGCCTACGCCTGGCCCGGGGTGCTGGTCTTCACCGGGCTCCAGTACCAGGGCGGCCCCGGCCCCGAACAGGCCGCGGGCTGGCGGCGGTTCGTCGACGCGGCCCAGCGCGTCGACTTCCTCGCCGACCTCTGCGGGGACCTCGCGGACGGCCGGCTCTGCATCCCGCGGGCCCGCCTCGCCGAGCACTCGGTGACCCGCGCCGACCTGGAACAGGCGCGCGACACCCCGGCCGTACGGGCCCTCCTCGCCGCCGAATGCCGGCGTGCCCGTACGGCCCTGGAAGCCACCCACGGCATCCTCGACCTCGCCGAACCGGGGCTGCGTCCCGTGATCGCGACCATGGCGGAGCTGATGGCGCACCAGCTGACCGCCGTGGAGCGCGCGGGCGTCGCCGCCCTGAGGCGGGACGTCGGCTACGGCGTGGCGGCGCCCCTGCGCATCCTCGTGCGCGCCGCCCGTAGCCGGGACCGGTTCCCGACCGGGACTAGTAAGGCCCGTTGACGTTGTCGATGGAGCCGTAGCGGGCGGCCGCGTAATTGCAGGCGGCGGTGATGTTGGCGACCGGGTCGTACGAGTCCAGCGAGGTGCCGGGCACGTGGTAGGCCTTGAACGTCGGGTCGATGACCTGGAGCAGACCCTTGGACGGGATGCCGTTCTGGGCGTTGATGTCCCAGTTGTTGATGGCGAGGGGATTGCCCGAGGACTCCCGCATCACATTGCGGTGAATTCCGTTGTAGGTGCCGGGAATTCCGTGCTTGGCCATCACGTCGAGGGACTCGCGGATCCAACCGTCGAGGTTGTTCGCGTAGGTGAGGGCCGGGCGGGCGGCGGACCTGCTCGCGCGGGCGGTCTCCGCCTGCGTGCCGAGCTTCAGTTTGATGCCAGGCCGGATGATCGACGGGTTGTCGCCGATGACGCTCCGGTTCGCCGCATAGAGCTGCTTCCAGCCGCCGCTCACGGAATGGTCCGCGGCGATCTCCGAAAGGGTGTCGCCGGGGACCACGGAATAGGTCGCGGGAGCGGCGGTGCGGGCCGCGGGGGCCGCGGTGTGAGCCGCGGGAGCGGTGGTCGCCTCCACCGCCCCGGCGGTGGTCGCGCTGATCAGGGGGAGGGTGAGGGCCGCGCCACCGGTGCCGGCGAGGGCCAGCTTGCGGGTGATCGGGTGGTGCTTCGGCCGACGGTGCTTACCCTTTGCGGGCATGGCGGAATTCCTCACGTGGGGGGACGGGAGAGCCCGGGCGGCGGCCGGATTCGGCTGCGTACCACCAGGAACGAGGTGACCGTAGGCGAGCCCGCCGGGCGGGAACAAGACCCGAATTCCACCGGTAGATCGACTTCCCCCTATAAGCCCGTTAAATGACCTTGAGGGTGTCTCGGTGAAATAGCCGATTCCCTTTCCGGGAAAAGGGAATCGGCCCCCTGGGGGAAATGATGTTGGCGCATTCGGGGTGACTCACATCACGGACCCGTGGTCCCGCGGCCAATACGGGCAAGTCCTCTCTCCGTAGGCCTCATTCGGGCGACACGCGCGTAGGCGGCAAATCGCCCATCGTGGACGCTTTCCGGCTCGCAAGTCTCAGTTCCGGAGTTCCGCCAGGCGCTCCAGCGTGGCCGCCACCGCCGCCTCCGAGGCGGGCAGCAGGGGGAGCCGTACGTCGGGGGTCGGGATGCGCCCCTGTGCGTGCAGCACGCCCTTGACGACCGCCGGGTTCGGTTCGGCGAAGGCCGCCGCCGACATCCGGGCCAGCGCGTGCCCCAGCGGCCGGGCCCGCGCCACGTCGCCCGCCCGCCAGGCCGCGGCGAGCTCCACGAACCGGGCCGTCGCCAGATGCGCCGAGGCCAGGATCCCGCCCGCCGCGCCCAGCGCCAGGAGCGCGGACGCGTACGCGTCGTCGCCGGCCAGCACCTCGAAGCCGTCCGGCAGGTCACCGAGGAGCGCGACCGCGTCCTCGCCGATGCCGCCGCCCGCGTACTTCATCCCGGCCACCCCCGGGAGCGCCCCGAGCGCCCGCAGCGCGGCCGCGTCCAGCGGCTGCCCGGTGCGGTACGGGATGTGGTAGACGATCAGCGGTACGGGGCTCACCTCGGCCAGCCGCGCGAAATGCGCCAACACCCCCGCCGCCGAGGGCCGGACGAACGAGGGCACGGTCACCAGCGCCGCCCGCGCCTGCGGCCACCGCGCCAGCCGGGCCAGCGAGGCCTCCGCGGCCCGGGTGCCGTTCGCCCCGGCGCCGACGGTCAGCAGCGCGCCCCGCTCCCGGCAGACCCGGGCGCACACGTCGGTGACGAGGTCGCGCTCCGCCTCGTCGAGGCCGGCCGCCTCGGCGGTGGTGCCGAGGGCGACGATCCCGGCGGCGCCCGCGTCGAGCACCTCGTGGGCGAGCGCCTCCAGGGCCTCGGCGGCGATGTCCCCGCTGCGGGTGAAGGGGGTGACGAGCGGTACGTGGATCCCGCCGAGCGGGAGGTCTTCTGCGATGTCCTGTGCCATACCGAAGAGCCTCACCTGCCCCGAGAATCAAATCCAGTTCGCGTTTCTTATCCGACCCGTAAGCTGAACCGATGCTCGACGTACGGCGCCTGCGACTGCTGCGCGAACTCGCCCGCCGCGGAACCATCGCCGCCGTGGCCGAGGCGCTCGCCTTCAGCCCTTCGGCGGTATCCCAGCAACTCAGCGTCCTCGAACGCGAAGCCGGCCTGCCCCTGCTGGAGCGCACCGGCCGCCGGGTCCGGCTCACCCCGGCCGGCCAGCACCTGGTCCGGCACGCGGACGCGGTCCTGGAGCGGCTGGAACAGGCCGAAGCGGACCTCGCCGAGGCGCGCGGCGGCCTGGCGGGGGCCCTGCGGATCGGCGCCTTCCCCACCGCCACCCGGGCCATCGTCCCGGCCGCCCTGGTCGCCCTCGCCCGGCGGCACCCGGCGCTGGAAGCGATGGTCTCGGAGACCGACCCGGCCGCGGTGGCGCACGCGCTGCGGGCCGGCGACCTGGACGTGGCCCTGGTCCACGAGTACGACTTCGTCCCCGCAGCGCAGGAGCCGGGCCTGGCCACCGAGCCCCTGTACGGCGAGGCGATGTACCTGGCCGCGCCCGCCGGGGAAGCCCCCGACCCGTCCCCGGGATCCGACCAGGGTGCGGTCCTGCGGACCCACGCGGAGGCGCCCTGGATCACCGCCACATCCGGCACCCTCTGCCACGCCATGACCGTACGGGCCTGCCAGGCCGCCGGTTTCACGCCCCGGGTGCGCCACCAGGTGGACGAGTTCGCCACCGTGCTCGCGCTGGTCGCGGCGGGCCAGGGCGTGGCCGTCGTACCGCAGCTCGGGGTCTCGGGCCCCGCCGATCCGGCCGTGCGCCTCACCCGGCTCCTCATGGAGCGCCGTACCAACCTCGCCTTCCGCAGCGGCGCCGGCGCCCACCCGGCCGTGGCCGCCTTCGGTGCGGCACTTCGGGGCGCCGTGCCACCGGATCTGGTCGGGGGCACCGCCCGGTGCTAACGGCGGGAGGCCGCGCGCCGGACCGGGACACAACTCCCGTACGGGGTGGCGTCCGTGTACGTTCGGTGATCCAGGCCGATTCGAGCAGAGCGGGGTACGACGTGACGCATCGCGTACGAGGGGTCATCGCCCGGAGCAAGGGCGCACCGGTGGAGACGACGACGATCCTCGTGCCCGACCCGGGACCCGGCGAGGCGCTCGTCCGGGTCCAGGCCTGCGGGGTCTGCCACACCGACCTGCACTACCGCGAGGGCGGCATCAACGACGAATTCCCCTTCCTGCTCGGCCACGAGGCCGCCGGGATCGTCGAATCGGTCGGCCCCGACGTCACCTCGGTGGCCCCCGGCGACTTCGTGGTCCTCAACTGGCGTGCGGTGTGCGGCACCTGCCGGGCGTGCAAGCGCGGACGGCCCTGGTACTGCTTCGCCACGCACAACGCCACCCAGCCCATGACCCTGGAGGACGGCACCCCGCTCTCCCCGGCGCTGGGGATCGGCGCCTTCGCCGAGAAGACCCTGGTCGCGGCCGGCCAGTGCACCAAGGTGGACCCGGCCGCCGCCCCCGCCGCCGCCGGACTCCTCGGCTGCGGGGTGATGGCGGGCCTCGGCGCGGCACTGAACACCGGCAACGTCGGGCGGGGCGACTCCGTCGCCGTCATCGGCTGCGGGGGAGTGGGCAACGCGGCCGTGGCCGGAGCCAGGCTGGCGGGCGCCTCGAAGATCATCGCCGTGGACCTGGACGACCGGAAGCTGGAGTGGGCGCGGGGCCTGGGCGCCACGCACACGGTCAACGGCCGTACGCAGGACGTGGTCAAGGCCATCCAGGGACTGACCGGGGGCAACGGCGCGGACGTGGTCATCGAGGCCGTCGGCCGCCCCGAGACCTACCTTCAGGCCTTCTACGCGCGCGACCTCGCGGGCACCGTGGTCCTGGTCGGCGTGCCGACCCCGGAGATGAAGCTCGAACTCCCGCTCCTGGACGTCTTCGGCCGCGGCGGCGCCCTGAAGTCCTCCTGGTACGGGGACTGTCTGCCCGAACGGGACTTCCCGCTGCTCATCGACCTCTACCTGCAGGGCCGGCTCGACCTGGACGCCTTCGTCTCCGAGACCGTCCCGCTCGACGGGGTCGAAGCCGCCTTCGCCCGGATGGAACGCGGCGAGGTGCTCCGCTCGGTCGTGGAGTTCTGACAGCGGGGACCCCGTAAGCCCCGGGCCGCCGAGTAGCCCCGTACTAGACTCGGGCGGACCGTCACGCCCGCGTCCCGCCGCCATCCGGCCGGGGCGCGGGCTTTCACCACCTCGCACCCCAGGGGGCCGCCCGTGACCACCGCCCAGAGCTACCGCCAGCCCGGCACGGTCCTCACCGACCACCGGTTCACCGTCCCGCTGGACCACGCGCGCCCGGACGGGGATCAGATCGAGCTGTACGCCCGCGAGGTCGTCGCCGCCGGCAAGGACCCCGAAACCCTGCCGTGGCTGCTCTACCTGGAGGGCGGTCCCGGCAACGGCGCCCGCCGGTTCATCGGCCGGCAGGCCTGGCTGGACCGGGCCCTCACCGAGTACCGGGTGCTGCTCCTCGACCAGCGCGGCACCGGCCGCTCCACCCCCCTGAACCGGCAGACCCTGCCGCTGCGCGGCACCCCCGCGCAGCAGGCCGAGTACCTCGCCCACTTCCGCGCCGACTCCATCGTGCGCGACGCCGAGGCCATCCGCCCCGGCCTGACCGGCGGCGCCCCCTGGACCGTGCTCGGCCAGAGCTTCGGCGGCTTCTGCACGACCAACTACCTCTCCACCGCGCCCGAGGGCCTCACCGCCGCCCTGATCACCGGCGGCCTGCCGTCCCTGACCGCCACCGCCGACGAGGTGTACGAGGCCGCGTACCCCCGGATCGAGCGCAAGAACCTGGCCCACTACGCCCGTTACCCGATGGACGTCGAGCGGGCCCGCCGGATCGCCGCCCACCTCGTCGAGCACCCGGCCGAACTCCCCGGCGGCCACCTCCTGACCGTCGAGGCTTTCCAGTCCTTCGGCATCCTCCTCGGCGGGGGCGACGGCAGCCACCAGCTGCACTACCTGCTGGAGGACGCCTTCGTCCCGACCGTCGCCGGCCCGGCCCTCTCCGACGCCTTCCTGGAGAGCGCCCGCTCGCTGCTCTCCTTCGCCGGGCACCCCCTGTACGCGCTGATCCACGAGTCCATCTACGCCCAGGACCCGGCCGTGCCCACCGCCTGGGCCGCCGAGCGGGTCCGCGCCGCCCACCCCCGCTTCGACGCGGACAAGACCCTCGCGGGCGACGAGCCGCTGCTCTTCACCGGCGAGACCATCCACCCCTGGCACTTCACCACCGACCCCGCCCTCGCCCCGCTCCGCGAGACCGCCGAGCACCTGGCGGCCCGTACCGGCTGGCAGCCGCTCTACGACCCGGCGCGCCTGGCGGCCAACGAGGTGCCCGTGGCCGCCGCCGTCTACCACGACGACATGTACGTGGACACGGCGGACTCGCTGCGCACGGCCCGGGCCGTCCGCGGCCTGCGGACCTGGGTGACGGACGAGTTCGAGCACGACGGCGTCCGCGCGGGCGGCACCCGCGTCCTGGACCGGCTGCTGGCCCTCGTACGCGACGAGGCGTAGGAGGCGTAGGGGCGCCCCGGGTCGCCGTTCTTCCGCTACCGACTCCGGACCGGAGTCCGCGCTGGTCACGGCCGTGCCGGGGGCTCCGGATAATCGTTCCTGCAGAAGTCGATCACACGGTTAGGGTCTGTCCGTACCCAACGAAACGACCGACGTGTGGAGCGTGCATGCTGAGAAGGATTTCGAGCGCCGTCTCGCTGGCCCTGGCCGGCGGACTGGCCGTGACCGGCGTGGTGGCAGGGGCGGCGACGGCCGCCGCCGCCCCTGCCGTCAGCGCCGCGGGGGCGGGGGAGACCCCCGTCGGCGCGCAGGCCTGGACGCGCGTGTCCAAGAAGAACCCGAACCGCTCCTATTGGAACGCCGCCGACGACCTGCGCGTCGGCAATGAGGGCGGCGACCAGGGGCTGTCCCGCTCGTACCTCCGGCTGGACACCACCGCGCTCAAGGGCGCCACGGTCGCCAAGGCGACCTTCCGGCTCACCAACACGGGGGCGCCGTCCTGCACGGCCCGGCCGGTCGAGCTGTGGAGCGTCGGCGCCGTTTCGGCCAAGACCACCTGGAAGAGCCAGCCCGCCAAGGGCGCCCGGCTGGCCACCGTGACGGCGGCCAAGGGCCGCGAGGGCTGCGCGGCGGGCGAGCTCGAATTCGACGCGACCGCGCTGGTCAAGGAGGCGGCGGCCAAGAACCTGGACTCCGTCACCGTGGGCCTGTTCGCCGAGGACGAGTCCGATGCTTCGGCCTGGAAGCGCTTCGCCCCGGCGAGCGCGAAGCTGGAGACCACCGTGGGCCGCCCCGCGCCGCCGGTGATCACCTCGGCCGAGTTCCCCGACGCCTCGAACGGCGCCCCCGCCAACACCGGCAAGGCCCGCACCCCGGGCACCTTCACCTTCGGCACCGGCGGCGCCGCCAACATCGAGAAGATCGTCTACTGGTCGGACTTCGACGCCCGCCAGGTCACCGTGGCGCCCGGCGCCGCGGCCGTGATCACGCCCACCACCTCCGGCCCGCACACCATCTACGCCTACAGCGTCGACAAGGCCGGCTACCGCTCCGACGAGGCCTATTACCGCATCTGGGCCCTGGGTAACGGCGGGGTCCGCGACGCCGCTGGCGACCTGAACGGCGACGGCCTGCGCGACCTGTGGACCCTGGACCCGGACGGCAAGCTCCGCTTCTCGGCCGGCCGGGCCGACGGCACCTTCGCGGCGCCCGTCGACGGCGGGGCGTCCTTCGCCCCGGGAACCCGGATCGCCGCCGGCGGGGACTGGGGCGAGGACGGTTACAACGACCTCCTGGTGCTCGAGTACAGCGAGGCCATCCACGCGAAGCAGCTCTGGGTCTTCCGCAACAACGGCCTCGGCAGCGTCCGTCCTCACGACGGCATCGTGCTGAGCGTCTTCTGCCCGGTCGCGGATCCGAACGCCGGGTGCGTCAACGACGACCCGGCGTGGACCGGCGACGACCACTGGTTCAACGCCGAGGACATCGCCGACGCGGGTGACTTCAACGCCGACGGCGAGCCCGACCTGCTGGTGAAGCAGGGCGCGAAGCTCTGGGCGTACCCGGGCAGCCGCTCCGGCTTCCTGGACATGAACGCCAGCCCGGTCCTCGTCGGCGACGGCGGCTGGGACGCAGTGTCCGTCCTTGTCCCGGGCGACACCGACGGCGACGGCGCCGCCGACCTGTGGGTGCGTGACGACGCCTCGGGCGACCTGTTCGCCGTGAAGGGGGCCAAGGACGCCGCCGGGCACCTCGACCCCAGGAGCTGGGGCACCGCGCAGCGCGTGAAGATCGGCTCGGGCTTCGGCCGGGCGGCCTACCCGACGCTCGTCTCGGCGGGCGACTTCGACCGCGACGGCCTGGCCGACCTGGCTGCCGTCGGCGCCGACGGCAAGGCCGTCTGGTTCCGGTCCACCGCCACCGGGGTCGACGCGACCCCGCGGCCCGTCGGCTGATCCCGCGTCAACCGGCCGGGCCGGCGCCTCCGTCCAGGGGGTGCCGGCCCGGCGTCGCGTTTTCGGCGCGGATCCACGAAGGCACGCCGGATGACGGACGGGCTCGGAGAAGGGCGGCCGTGGCATCCAGGAGGGTCCCACCAGCCCGCGCCGTCCGTTCGCCTATTGTGCGACGTATGACCGAACAGCCTGATGAGCAGACCCCGTTGCCTCCCATGCCCACCGACTGGCAGCGCGCCCTCGCGGTGGTGGCCCACCCCGACGACCTGGAGTACGGCGGGGCCGCCGCCATCGCGGACTGGACGGACGGCGGCCGCGAGGTCGTCTACCTCCTCGCCACGCGCGGCGAGGCCGGCATCGACACCATCGCGCCCGCCGACTGCGCCCCGCTGCGCGAGGCGGAGCAGCGCGCGAGCGCGGCCGTCGTCGGCGTGTCCGAGGTGGAGTTCCTCGACTACCGCGACGGCGTCGTCGAGTACGGTCTCGACCTGCGCCGGGACATCGCCGCGGCCATCCGCCGCCACCGCCCCGAACTGATCATCACGATGAACCACCGCGACACGTGGGGCGGGGCGGAGGGCGGGGGCTACTGGAACACCCCCGACCACAAGGCCGTCGGCCGGGCCACCCTGGACGCCGCCGCCGACGCGGGCAACCGGTGGATCTTTCCCGAGCTCCTGTCCCAGCAGGGCCTGGAGCCCTGGAACGGAGTGCGCTGGGTCGCGGTGACGGGTACGACCACCCCGACGCACGCGGCCGACGCCGGTCCGGGCATGGAGCGGGCGGTGAAGTCCCTCATGGAGCACAAGGCGTACATCGAGGTGCTGACGGACCAGGACCCCGAGGAGTACGTGCGCGGCTTCCTCACCGGTTACGCCGAGCAGGCGGGGGCCCGTTTCGGCGGCCGCCCTGCGGTGCTGTTCGAGGTCTTCCCCCGGTGACCCGCCACCCCTAAGCTGACGGCCCGTCAGGCAGTGGCAGGGGGGTGCGGGGCGCGGTGATCGACACCATCTCCACGGAGATCGCGGAAGGTGAGGAGCGGATCCGTCTGGAGGTCGCGGACGGCATCGCGGTCCTCACCCTCTGCCGCCCGGACAAGCTCAACGGCTGGAGCTGGGAGTCCACCCGCCAGCTGGGTCTGCTGGCGGACCGCATCCGCTTCGACCCCTCCGTGCGGGTGGTGCTGCTGCGGGCCGAGGGCCGGGCCTTCTGCGCGGGCATCGACGTGACGGCCCCCGGCGGCTCCATCACGGGCGGATCCGCCGCCGAGCGCACCCGCAACTACTACGAGGGAATCCGCTGGGTCCACGAGCGCTTCGCGGTCCTCGCCCGGCTCCCGCAGCCGGTGGTGGCCGCCGTCCAGGGCTACTGCCTGGGCTTCGGCTTCGAGCTGGCGCTGATGGCCGATGTCCGGGTGGCGGCCGAGGACGCCGTCTTCGCCCTGCCCGAGGCCCAGTTGGGTGTGGCGGTGGACGCGGGCGGAGACCTCCGGATAGCCCGGGAGGCGGGTGCGGGCTGGGCCAAGTACCTGGCCCTGACGGGCCGCCGTATCGACGCGGCGACGGCCCAGCGCCTGAATCTGGTCCAACTGCTCGTCCCCGGCGAGGACTTGGACACCACCGCCCGCACCCTGGCCGGGGAGATCGCCGCGAACGCCCCGCTCGCCGTCCAGGGCATCAAGCGGGCGGTCGACTCCTACGCCGACGCCGCCCTCCCCGCGGCCCTCGACCGCGTGGCGATGACCGCGGCCCTCACCCTCACCTCGGAGGACTCCCGCGAGGGCTACGGGGCCAAGGCGGCCCGCCGGCCCCCGCACTTCACCGGCGGCTGAGCCGGGGTCCGGACGGGACCCGGATGGGACCCGGACGGGACCCGGGGGATCACCCCCCGAACGGGCCGCGCCCCAGCTGCTCCCGCACCGGGACGACCTCCGGATTGACCACGGCCCGGCGCTGCCAGTTCGCCCCGTCGACCACCAGCGTGTGGCCGGTGACGAACCGGGCGTACGGCGAGGCCAGGAAGGTGGCGGCCCAGCCCAGTTCACGCGGCGCACCCACCCGCAGTGCGGGCTGCCGCGCGTCCTTGGCGTCGGGCGCGGCATGCTCCAGGCCGCCCCGGATGTCCTCGGTCATGTCGGCGTGCGGGAACAGCCCGGGAACGAGCCCGTTGATCTGGATGCCGTACGGGCCCCACTCGACGGCGAGCGTCTCCACCAGGTTCTTCACCCCGGCCTTGGCGGCGGCGCTGTGGGCGAAGCCCGGCCCGCCGGTCCAGGCGTACGAGGCGCCGATGTTCACGATGGACCCGGGGGTGCCCGCGGCGAGGTGGCGGCGGCCGAACTCGCGGGTCATGAACCAGGTGCCCGTCAGGGTGATGTCGACGACCGCCCGCCAGGCGTTCGGCGACAAGTCCTCCGCCGGGCAGGGGAAGTTGGCGGCCGCGTTGTTGATCAGCACGTCCGGCGGCCCGAGCGCGGCCTCGGCCGCGTCGAAGACCTCCGCGACCCGCTCGGGGTCCCGGATGTCGCAGACGGCGGCCGTCACCCGGCCCGCGCCGGGGACGGCCGCCAGTTCCTCCCGCGCCGCCTTGAGCTGCTCGGCGCGCCGGCTCGCGATCACCAGATCGGCGCCGAGCCGCGCGAACTCGGTGGCGATGGCTTTGCCCAGCCCGGTGCCGCCGCCGGTCACGAGGACCACCTGCCCGGCGTAGGTGCCGGGAGGCAGGGCGGCGGCGCCGAGTGGCGGGGGTGCGGGCAGGCCGCGCCGGTTGTTGTCCGTCATGGGGCATCGATAGCGCGCGGGCGCCGAGATCACCATGCCCCGGACAGGATCAGCTCTTGGGCGCGTACGCCTGCTTGCTCGCGCAGGTCCAGACGACGGCGTTGCCGGCGCGCGTCTCCCGGTCGAGGACCGTGCCGCCGACCCGGTCGTCGTCGGAGGCGGCGAAGGCCCGGCTGAGCGTGTTGGGCGTGGAGCCCGCGGGGTGCGGGAGTGCCAGCGGAGCCCCCTTGCCGGGCCAGTAGGCGGCCTGGAAGTAGCTGGGCCAGCTCTCCTCGAAGGTGGTGGCGGTGCCGACGGCCACGTTCGTGGTCGGGCTGCTGCCCGAGAGCTCCAGGTTGCGGTGGTCGCCCAGTCGGCCCGGGTCGGTGGGCAGGGCGTCGTACGGCTTCTTCCAGACGGCCGGGGTCTGCTTCGGGTCGTTGCGGTAGTAGAAGTCCTCCAGGCCGACCACCCGGCCGCGGTCGTCGATGTCCCGGGCGATCGTGGAGTACGAATAGTGGTAGCCGTTCCACACCTGGAGGCTGTACGGCGGGTAGCCGCCTCCGGCGGGCCAGACCACCGGGAAGGTCTTGGTGACCTCGATGTCGTTCTCGGCGTCGTAGTAGGAGCCGGTGGCCGTGCCGACGATGTCGCCGCGCTTGTTGATCCCGCTCAGCGAGAAGACCTTGGTGCCGGGGATCGCGTCGGCGGGAACCGGCAGTTCGCGCACGGCCTTGCCGTCCACCCACTCCTTGGCGACGCCGTTGTCCACGGCGACGACCCGGCCCGACTCGTTGACGTCGACGTCCACGCCGTGCCCGACGGGCGTGGTGAACGCCTCGGAGGTCGCGGCGCCCTGCCGGTGGGTGAAGGCGACCGTGGCGCGGTCCGAGTCGCGGGTGGCCGTGCCCACCATCAGGCCCTGGGCGCTGACGGCCTGGACGCTGCCGTGGTCGAAGCCGGCGGGCAGCGGGACGGCGTGGACGGTGTGCTCGGCGCCGGTCCAGTAGGCGGGCAGGCTGCCGCTCTCGCCGACCGCGAGTCCGCCGGCGCCGAAGCCCTTCACGGTGCCCCCGCTCATCCCCGGCAGGGAGGGCAGCAGCTCGACGGCCGGGCTGCACGGCGTCGTGCCGGTCGCGGCCGCGGCGGGTCCGGCGGCGGTGATCAGCCCCGCGAGGACGATGGCGGCTCCGGCGGCGGACGTGGTTCGTCTCATGCGGCTTCTGTTCATTGGGCGGTTCCCCCCTGAATGAGCGTGTCATATGCCGTACGGCACCTGATCGTTGATGCTATCTCCGCCGCCCCGGAAAGATCATTTGGTTGTTCGCGCGTGTCCCCTGGTTCCCAGATGGACAAGCGACCGCTTAGTATGCGCGCGGAGTGTGATTCCTCGACGGCGGCTGGAGGCCCCGGATGCAGGCATGGCGAGTACATACCCCCGGCGAGCCCCGTGAGGCCATGCGCCTCGAAGAGGTTCCCGAACCGGTCCCCGGCGAAGGCGAGGTGAGGCTGAAGGTACTCGCCGCCAACGTCAACTTCCCCGACGCGCTGCTCGCCCGCGGGCAGTACCAGATCCGGCCCCCGCTGCCCTTCACCCCCGGCGTCGAGATCTGCGGCGAGACCGAGGACGGCCGCCGCGTCATCGCCAACCCGAGCCTGCCGCACGGCGGTTTCGCCGAGTACGTCACCGCCCCCGCGCGCGCCCTGCTCCCCGCCCCGGACACCCTCGACGACGCCGAGGCGGCGGCCCTGCACATCGGCTACCAGACCGGCTGGTTCGGCCTGCACCGACGTGCCCGCCTCCAGCCCGGCGAGACCCTCCTCGTGCACGCCGCCTCCGGCGGGGTCGGCAGCGCCGCCGTCCAGCTCGGCAAGGCCGCCGGTGCCACCGTCATCGGGGTCGTCGGGGGCAAAGCCAAGGCGCGCACCGCCGAGGAGCTCGGCTGCGACCTGGTGATCGACCGTACGGCGGAAGACGTCGTCGCCCGCGTCAAGGAGTTCACCGGCGGGCGCGGCGCCGACGTCGTCTACGACCCGGTCGGCGGAGACGCCCACACCGCCTCCGCCAAGTGCGTGGCCTTCGAGGGCCGGATCGTCGTCGTCGGCTTCGCGAGCGGCACCATCCCCGCCCCCGCCCTCAACCACGCGCTGGTGAAGAACTACGCCATCCTCGGGCTGCACTGGGGCCTGTACGCCACCAAGGAGCCGGCCGCCATCCTCGGCTGCCACGCCGAACTGACCCGGCTCGCGGCCGAGGGCGTCATCAAACCGCTGGTCAGCGAACGCGTTCCGCTCGCCGGGGCGGCCGACGCCGTCCAGCGCGTCGCCGACGGGACCACCACCGGCCGCGTGGTCGTCGTACCCGCCATGGACGGAGAGCGCCGATGACCCCCGCGACCGGCCCGACCGCCACCCCCGAGACGCTGCGCGCCCGCGTCCGGGAACTGCTCGCCGCGCACCCGCCCGCGGACACCGCCCGTACCGACTTCCTGCGGGCCCGCTTCGACGCCGGACTCGCCTGGGTCCACTACCCCGAGGGACTCGGCGGGCTCGGCGCACCCCGCTCCCTCCAGGCCGTCGTCGACGCCGAGCTGGAGGCCGCCGGAGCCCCCGACAACGACCCGCGCCGGATCGGCATCGGCCTCGGCATGGCCGCGCCCACGATCCTCGCGTACGGCACCGAGGAGCAGAAGCAGCGCTTCCTGCGCCCCCTGTGGGTCGGCGAGGAGGTGTGGTGCCAGCTCTTCAGCGAGCCCGGCGCCGGCTCCGACCTCGCCGCGCTCTCCACCCGCGCCGTCCTCGACGGGTCCACCGGCGAATGGGTGGTCGACGGCCAGAAGGTGTGGACCTCCAGCGCCCACAACGCCCGTTGGGCCATCCTGATCGCCCGCACCGACCCGGCGCTCCCCAAGCACCAGGGCATCACCTACTTCCTCTGCGACATGCACGCCCCCGGCGTCGAGGTCCGGCCCCTGCGCCAGATCACCGGCGAGGCGGAGTTCAACGAGGTCTTCCTCACCGGCGTCCGCATCCCCGACGCCCACCGCCTGGGCGCCGTCGGCGAAGGCTGGGCGGTCGCCCGCACCACCCTGATGAACGAACGGGTCTCCATCGGCGGCATGCGCATCCCGCGCGAGGGCGGCATGATCGCGCCGGTCGCCGCCGCCTGGCGCGAACGCCCCGAGCTGCGCACCCACGCCCTCCACCAGCGGCTGCTGGAGCTGTGGGTCGAGGCCGAGGTCGCCCGCCTCACCGGTGAACGGCTGCGCCAGCAGCTCGTCGCCGGGCAGCCCGGTCCCGAAGGATCCGGCATGAAGCTCACCTTCGCCCGGCTCAACCAGGAGATCAGCGGCCTGGAGGTCGAACTCCTCGGCGAGGAGGGCCTCCTGTACGAGGAGTGGACCATGCGCCGCCCCGAACTGGTCGACTTCACCGGCCGCGACGCCGGCTACCGCTATCTGCGCGCCAAGGGCAACAGCATCGAGGGCGGCACCAGCGAAATCCTCCTCAACATCGTCGCCGAACGCGTCCTCGGCCTGCCTTCCGAGCCGCGCGACGACAAGGACCTCGCATGGAAGGACCTCGCCCGATGACGGCACCGACCGACCTGCTCTACTCCGAAACCGAGGAGGAGCTCCGCTCCGCCGTACGCGCGCTCCTCGCGGACCGCTGCGACCCGAAGAGCGTCCTCGCCCGGGCCGAGAGCGACCAGCCGCACGACCCCGCGCTGTGGCACACCCTCGCCGTCGGGATCGGCGCGGCCGGGCTCCTCGTACCCGAGAAGCTCGGCGGTCAGGGCGCGAGCCACCGGGAGGCCGCCGTGGTCCTGGAGGAGCTGGGCCGGGCCGTGGCGCCCCTCCCGTACCTGACGAGCTCGGTCCTCGCGACGGAGATCCTGCTGGGCTGCGACACGGCCGAAGCCGCCCCGCTGCTGCGGGAGCTGGCCTCCGGACGCACCGTGTGCACACCGGCCGTGCCGCTGACCCTCGCCCCCGGCGCACCCTTCCCGGCGGCCGTACGGGACTCTGGCGGCGGGATCCTGAGCGGCACGGTCACCTCCGTCGCGGACGCGGTGGCCGCCGACGTCCTGCTGGTGCTCGCCGACACCGGGCTGTACGCCGTCCCGGCCGCCTCGGCCGAGCTGACCGCGCGGGTTCCGCTGGACCTGACCCGCCCGCTGGCCACCGTCACCCTGCGGGCGGCCGCCGGCACCCGCCTCGCCGACCCCGCCACGGCCCGCGCGGCCGTCGCCGGAGCACTGCTGTCCGGGGCCGGACTGCTCGCCTCCGAGCAGCTCGGGCTCGCCGAGTGGTGTCTGACCGAGACCGTCGGGTACGTCCGCGGCCGCCACCAGTTCAACCGGCCCGTCGGCTCCTTCCAGGCCCTCAAGCACCGCCTCGCCCGGCTCTGGCTCGACGTGGCCTCCGCGCGCGCGGCGGCCAGGGCCGCGGCCGACGCCCTGGCCACGGCGGCCCCCGACGCCCCCCTGACGGTCGCCGTGGCCCAGGCCTACTGCTCGGGTGTCGCCGTCCGGGCCGCCGAGGAGTGCGTACAGCTCCACGGCGGCATCGGCATGACCTGGGAACACCCGGCCCACCTCTACCTCAAGCGGGCCAAGGCCGACTCCCTGGCCCTGGGCACCGCGGGCCACCACCGCGGCCTGGTGGCGGACTTCGCCGAGCTCCCGGCGCCGTAGGCCTGCCAGAGGTGGGGCACGGGTACGCCCGATGACGAGTCCGCCGGCCAGTCCCGGTAAGGGGGAACGCTCTGTTCCGGGCCGGCGGACAGGATCGTCACGCGTGGGCCGGTCTTCCCGCCGATCTTCGTGTCCGGCCGCATGACGGCCGTCATCACCCTCTTCTGCAAGTGCCCCAAAGGGTGACCTCGCCCGCCGCACGGCGTTAGACCCGTAGCCGCCGGCCACCGAGCGAGGGAGACCGTATGTTGTCCGCAGCATCCGCCGCCGCACCACTGACCCGCCGCGCGCTTCTCCGTACGGCCTTCACCGCGGCCGTGCTCGCGGGCGCGGCCGCGGCCCTGGCCCCGGTCCTGCGCGCCCGGGGGCCCCGGCAGACCCTCACCCCGGCCCCGCTCACCGAGGAGGAGACGTACCGCGGCCGGCACATCGCCGTCGACGTCGCCGGGGTCCGCATCGACGGCCGCCCCCTGCACGTCATGCGGCGGGCCGACGGCAGCTACCTCAGCGGGATCAACCACTTCCAGTCCTTTCCGACGCGCCTGGAACTGGCCCGTGCGGCCGTCGACGAACTCGGCACGGCACAGCTGGCGTTCGCGGCCCCGCACCACGGCTGACACATCCACGGGAACGGGAGGACCCCCGCGTTGCACACCCGGCAGAACCAGAAGAACCTCACCAGCGCCCAGAAGAAGCGGTTCACGGCCGCCGTGCTGGAGCTCAAGCGCAGCGGCGCCTACGACGCCCTGGTGCGCACCCACGACAAATATTTCGTGCCCGACCGCGACCGCAAGCTGCGCGTGGGGCACATGTCCCCGTCCTTCTTCCCGTGGCACCGGCGCTATCTGCTGGAGTTCGAGAAGCAGTTGCAGGAGCTCGACCCGGGTGTGTCCGTGCCGTACTGGGACTGGACCACCGACAACAGCCCGGTCTCCTCCCTGTGGGCCGACGACTTCCTCGGCGGCACCGGCCGGGCGAGCGACCGCAAGGTGATGACCGGGCCGTTCGCCTACGACAAGGGGAACTGGACGGTGACCGTGGGCATCACGGAGTCCGCCTTCCTCACCCGCAACCTCGGCCGGCCGCAGAACCCGATCTCCCTGCCCACCCGGGCCGAACTCCAGTCGGCGATCGACGACCCCACCTACGACGTCTCGCCGTGGGACTCGACGGCCACCGCGGGCGGCTTCCGCAACAAGCTGGAGGGCTGGGCCGCGCCCAAGAGCGAGCGCTGGCGCAACCACAACAAGGTCCACCAGTGGATCGGCGGCCACATGACGGGCGGCACGGCGCCCAACGACCCGGCGTTCTGGCTGCACCACGCGTTCGTCGACCTGATCTGGGACCGCTGGCAGCAGAAGCATCCCCGATCCGGCTATCTGCCGGCCGCTCCCCTTGCTCCCCGCGACCTCCAGCGCGGCCGGGTGATCTCCCTCGACGAGCCGATGCCGCCGTGGAACATCACCCCGCGCGAGATGCTCGGCCATCAGGGCGTCTACCGCTACGCATGAGGCACAGGGAAAGGGCCCCCGCCGACTGGCGGGGGCCCTTCCGTCGATCAGGCGATCAGGCGATCAGTGGCCGTAGCTGCCCTCGTCGTCGGTGTGGTGCTCGCCGTGGTGGTCGCCGCCGTTGGAGGCGTTGACGCAGGTGTTGCCGAACGCCGGGTTCAGCAGGGCGATGATGTTCACGGTGTTGCCGCAGACGTTGACCGGGACGTGCACCGGGACCTGGAGCAGGTTGCCCGACAGGACACCGGGGGAGCCGATCGCGGCACCGTGCGCTCCGGCATCGGCGACGGCCAGACCCGCACCGGCGACCACGGCGCTACCGGTGACAGCGGTGATGGCGAGTGCCTTCGCGATACGCGACATCAAGATCTCCTCATGAGATATGGGGCGCCACAGAATGTGCGGCATTTGACATGGCATACAACGCCGGGGCGGCCGAGGGGTCACGGCCACTGGGCCTACCTGGTGACGGGAAATCGCACAGAGACGAAGCAGAGCCGCCACCTGGGTGACCTCGCCGGTCCGCGGGGCCCGGTCACGCCTTGTCACTCGCTGGACGGCTGTGCGACCGTGCGACGGCAACGGCATTCAGGAGGACGAGATGGGCGCAGACGTCGAGGGCAACGGCGCCGGCCGTGGCGGCCGGCCACGGGTCAGGACCGCCGCCGGCGTGGTCGAGGGCCGGACCGGGGCCCACGGGACCGCCGTCTTCCGGGGCATCCCGTACGCCGCACCGCCCGTCGGCGCCCTCCGCTTCGCGGCGCCCACGCCCCCGGCCGCCTGGGACGGCGTACGGGAGGCCACCGCGTTCGGTCCCACCGCTCCCAAGGTGCCGTACGAGGCCCCGTTCGCGGCCCTGCTCGCCGATCCGGAGATCCCCGGGGACGACTGCCTGAGCGTGAACGTGTGGACCCCCGATCCGGCGCCCGGGGCACGGCTTCCCGTCATGGTGTGGATCCACGGCGGGGCGCTCACCCGCGGCTCCTCGGCCGTCCCCGTGTACGACGGCTCCGCCTTCGCCCGGGACGGGGTCGTCCTCGTCTCCTTCAACTACCGCCTCGGCGTGCTCGGCTACGGCCTGTTCCCCGACGCTCCCGCCAACCGCGGCCTGCTGGACCAGATCGCCGCGCTGGAATGGGTCCGGGACAACATCGGGGCCTTCGGCGGAGACCCCGCCCGCGTCACGGTCTTCGGCGAATCGGCCGGAGCCATCAGCATCGGCTCCCTGCTGGCCGCCCCGCGCGCCGCCGGGCTCTTCGCCCGGGCCGTCCTGCAGAGCGGAGCCCCCGAGGTCCTGCCGCGCGACAAGGTCCGCAGCATGGCCCGGCGGATGGCCTCACTGCTCAAGGTGGACGCCACCGCCGAGGCCTTCGCGGCCACCGCCCTGCCCACCCTGCTCGCCGCCCAGGCGGCCGTGCTGCGCCGATCCGGCCCGCTCCTCGGCGGCCCCGCCTTCGGCCTGGTGAGCGACCCGGACACGGTCCCGGGTGACCCGCTCGACGCCCTGGCGGGCTCCGCGGCCTCCGGCGACGTGCCCCTGCTGCTCGGGTGGACCAGCGAGGAGTACCGGCTGTGGCTCGCCCCCACCGGCGGGACGCGGCTGCTCGACCGGCTGGGCCCGCTCGCGGTGACGCTGGCCCGGCTCCGCGCGGACAAGGACCGGGCCGCCGTACGGACGCTGCGCGCCGCCCTGCCGGGGGCGGGTCCGGCCGAGCTCGCCGGGCAGCTGCTCACCGACCGGCTGCTGCGCGACCCGCTGCGGCGGCTCGCGGGGGCGCGGCGGGCGGCGCCGAGCTTCTTGTACGAGTTCGGCTGGCCCTCCGGCGTACCGGGGCTCGGCGCCTGCCACGCGCTGGAGCTGGGCTTCGTGTTCGACACCCTCGACGTTCCGGAAGCCGCCTGGCTGGCAGGCCCGGACGCCCCGCAGGCACTGGCCGAGGAGATGCACGCGGCCTGGGTGCGGTTCGCGGTGACGGGCGCTCCGGGCTGGGCGGCCTGGAACGGCGAAGGCCCGCCGAAGAGGTTCGGCGGGCCCTCGCGCGGGCGGACGGAAGAACCGGCGACTACTCGACGGGCCCTTCCATGACCTTGCTGATGAACTGGATCGGACCCTCGCCCATGTTCGGGACGTAGGTCTTGGCGTTGTGCTGACCGCCCTTGATGATCCTCAGTTCGGTGTGGACGGGCCCCTTGTTGCCGTAGGTGGCGATGAACTTCTGCACGTCCGGCAGGGTCTTCTTGTTGTTCTCGCTGTCGCCGACCTGGAAGGCGAGATAGACGTCCGGACCCTTGCGGTCGATGAGCTGCTTCGCCAGCAGCTCCGGGTTGTTCTCGGCCTTCTCCTTGTCGTAGCCCTTCCACAGGGAGGAGTCCGGGACGATGTCCGGGCCGGAGGCGATCACGGCCTTGAACTTGTCCGGGTGCTTCAGCACGGCCTTCAGGCCCGCGAAGCCGCCCGTGGAGGAGCCCATGAAAGCCCAGCCGTCACGGGACTTGACGGTGCGGAAGTTCGCCTTCATCAGGTCCGGGACGTCCTCGGTCAGCCAGGTTCCCATCTTGGGCTGGCCGGGGATGTCGGAGCCGTCCCAGTAGATGCCCTTGTCGTCCGGCGCCGGGTTGAGCACCGGCATGGCCAGGATGAAGGGCTTGCTCTTCCCCTCGGCGTACCACTTGCTGATGCTGGTCTGGAGACCGAGGTCGGTGCCCATCCAGTAGTTGCTGGGGAAGCCGGCGCCGCCCGGGAGGGCGATCATGACAGGGAAGCCGCTCTTGGCGAACTTCGGGTCGTTGTACTCCTTGGGCGCCCAGACCCAGACCTTGCCCTTGAAACCGGACTTCTTGCCGTCCAGCGTGGTGACCGCCACGTGCGTGCCGTCGGGCAGGGTCATCGAGTTCTTGAACTCGGCCTGCGGCCCGGTGGGCATGAGCATCTTGGAGCTCGCCGGCTGCTGGGTCACGGCGCCGCCGGGCTTTCCGGAGCCGCCCGCGGGCGGCTGCCCGAAGGACACCGCGGAGCCCTTGTCGGTGAAGGGGGGTATCTCGTAGTGGTTCATCACGAGCGCCGCTATGCCCGCGAGCGCGAGGACGGAGGCACCCGCGATCATCCAGCGCCGGCCCCGGGACTTGCGGCGCGCAGGCTCGGGCTGCTCCGGGTGGTCCTGCCGGCCGTAATGGTCCTGCTGCCCGTACTGCGCCTGCTGACCGTACGGAGGTTGCTGCTGTCCGTACGTCTGCTGCTGTCCGTACGGCTGGCCGTACTGGTCGCCGTGGGGCGGCTGCGGGCTCTGCCCTTCCGGCCGGTACGGCTGGTACTGCTGCCCGTCGGGTGCGTACGACATGTGCGGTGGCTCTCCGGCTGGTGCTGCCCCAAGGGGGCGATGTGGTCTGGTGGCGGTGGTCTGGTGGCTGGCGTCCGTCCGTTCGAAAGATGAACGAAAGCATGTCCGGGTTCCGCATTTTTCCTTCTCTTGGGGGTTTCTGGAGAAGGTCCTTACCCGGTGCCCCGAAGGACCGTGGAGTTCGGGTCCTGTTCGCCGACTATCCCTGGCCAGTGCAGATGCCCCTGGGTATGGTGCGTCCGCGCCGCCTCCCGAACCCCCATACCGCCCGGAGGTACCCCTTGTTTGGCATGCCCCTGCCAGGTTCTCCTCGTAAGACCGCCCTCGCCACCGCGTTCGGCCTCAGCGTCGCGGGCGTGGCCCTGTGGGCGGGCATCGGCGCCGCCCAGCCCGCGCACGCGGCCGGCCTGCCCACCCCCGACCACGTCGTCGTCGTGGTCTTCGAGAACCACGCCTACAGCCAGGTCATCGGCAGCTCCAGCGCCCCCTACATCAACTCCCTCAAGAGCGGGGGAGCCAACCTCACCCGGTCGTACGGCATCACCCACCCGAGCCAGCCGAACTACCTCCAGCTCTTCTCGGGCTCCCACCAGGGCGTCACCGGCGACAGCTGCTACACCCCCGGCTTCAGCTCCGCGCCCAACCTGGCCTCCGAGCTGATAGCGGCGGGCCAGAGCTGGGCCAGCTACAACGAGACCCTCCCCAGCCAGGGCTCCACCACGTGCTCCAGCGGCAAGTACGCCCGCAAGCACAACCCCTGGTTCGCCTTCTCCAACGTCCCCACCAGCACCGCGAAGACCATGACCCAGTTCCCCACGGACTTCACCACCCTCCCCAAGATGTCCTTCGTCGTCCCGAACCTCTGCAACGACATGCACGACTGCTCCGTCGGCACCGGAGACACCTGGCTCAAGAACAACCTCAAGTCCTACGCGGACTGGGCCAAGACCCACAACAGCCTGCTCGTCGTCACCTTCGACGAGGACAACAGGCTCGCCGGCAACAAGATCCCCACCGTGCTCTACGGCCAGCCCGTCACCCCGGGCAGCTCGTCGAGCACCACCTACAACCACTACGACATGCTGCGCACCCTGGAGGGCCTGGCCGGACTGACCGCTCATGCCGGGAACGCCGCCACCGCCAAGGACATCACGGGGATCTGGGCTTCCTGACGGTGTACGTCGCGGACAGCCCCGGTACCCCCGCGTCCGCCGACGGCGTCTGACCTCCCACACCCCCGAAAGGCCCCCATGCGAGCCATGTCACTGATGTCTCTCCGACGCCGGATCCTGATCCTCGCCGCCGTCGTGGCCGTGCTCGCCGTCGTTGCGGGGATCTCCTTCCTGCGGGCCGCCGACCGGGCGGAGGAGAAGAACCGGGCCCAGGCCGGCGGCCCCGGGGTCACCCGGGGCGAGTTCTCCCTGGCTCCGGGCGAGGGCGGCCGGCGGATCGTGTTCCGGAACATGGCCTGGGGCCCGCACCGCGACGAGCTCGCCACCGTCCCGGCCGACGCGCCGGAGGGGGCCCGCACCGCGTCCGGGGTGAGCTGCCTGCGCTTCCACGCGGCCGCCGGCACCGGGATCTGCCTCCAGGCCGACAAGGGCGGGGTCCCGGGCGCGGTCCAGGGCGGCTACCGGGCCGTCGTCCTCGACGCCCGGCTGAAGGAGGTGTCGGCGCACACGCTGGCCGGCATCCCCACCCGCGCCCGGGTCTCGCCCGGCGGGCACCTCGCCGCATGGACCGTCTTCGTCGGCGGGGACTCGTACGCGGGTACGGACTTCTCGACGCGGACCTCGGTGCTCGACCTGCGCACCGGCAGGCTCGACGCCTCGCTGGAGGACTTCACCGTCCTCAAGGACGGCAAGCAGTACCGCAGCGCCGACGTGAACTTCTGGGGCGTGACCTTCACCGCCGACGAGCGGAGCTTCTACGCGACCATGGCCACCGGCGGCCGGACCCACCTGGTCCGCGGGGACCTGGCCGGGCGCACCGTGACCACCCTGCGCGAGAACGTCGAGTGCCCGTCGCTGTCGCCCGACGGGACCCGGGTGGTGTTCAAGAAGCGGGTGGCCGGCCTGCCGGCCGAGGCGCCGTGGCGGCTGTACGCCCTGGACCTGGCCTCCGGGGCGGAGACCCCGCTCGGCGAGGAGCGCAGCGTCGACGACCAGGTGGTGTGGACGGACGACCGGACCGTCGTCTACTCCCTGCCCGGGGACTTCGGCGCCGACCTGTACGCGGTGGCGGCCGACGGGAGCGGCGCTCCCGGCCGGCTCATGGCATCGGCCCTCGCCCCGGCCTTCCTCGGCTGAGACCGGGCGGGGCGGGGCCAGGGCCTGCCTTTCGGATCAGGCCGGATCCGAAAGACAGGCCCTAGGGCCGTCGGCGCAGGACCGTTACGCCGGAACGAGCGTCTTGCGGCGCCGCTTGCGCTGCGCGCCCGCCGACAGCCTCAGCTCGATGATCGACCGTACGGCCGGCCACTCCTCGTCGAGGATCGAGTAGAAGGCGGTACTGCGGACCGCCCCGTCGAGCCCCCGCGAATGGGCCCGTCGGACCCCCTCGCAGGTGAAGCCGAGGCGCTCCATCGCGGCTCGCGACCGGCCGTTACGGGCATCCGCGCGCAGCGAGATGCGCCGGACGCCCCAGGTCTCGAAGGCATGGCGGAGCATGAGCAGCTTCGCCTCGGTGTTGATGCCGGTGCCCTGGGCGCCCGGGGACAGCCAGGTATTGCCGATCTCGGCGGCATCGGGGATCGCCGTCGCCGGATCGCCGAACGGGACGCCGGGCACTGCGGGCCACACGAGCGGCCCCTGCCAGTAGTCGAGTTCCAGGAACCGGGTCGAACCGACGACCCGGCCGTCGGTGGCTCTGACCACCGCGAACGGGAGCGATCGACCCGCCGCCTGATCGGCGAGGGCACGGTCGATGTACTCGTGGGACGCCTGCACCCCATGGGGTACGGGGGTGAAGGCGTAAGTCGTACGATCCTCGGCACCGGCCACGGCCAGGGCCTCGGTGTGGTGGGGTGCGAGGGGCTCGAGCCGCACGGTGCGGCCCGCGAGGTGTACGGGTACGGGCACGGAGCCTTCGGTCCTTCTGGGCGGTGGGGTGGTTGCACAGTCTGCGTCCCTGACCTCGCCCCTCGTGCAAAACACGAGTGAAAGGCAACCGGCTGTCAGGTGAACGCGAGTGGCTCAATGTAGCTCCTTAAAGTGCTCTCATGAACCCCCAATTTGGCAATGGCGCGACACTGATTTTCGACGACTTGGGTCCCCGCGACGGAGCGGCCGTAATCCTGATCCACGGACATCCCTTCAACCGCACGATGTGGGCCCCCCAGACGGCCGCCCTGACGGCCGCCGGTTACCGTGTCATCACGCCTGACCTGCGGGGATACGGGGAGAGCCCGGTGCTCCCGGGCACGGCGCTGCTCGCCGATCTCGCGGACGACCTGGCCGCCCTCCTCGCCCGCCTGGGCATCGAACAGGTGATCGTCGGTGGAGTGTCCATGGGCGGCCAGATCGCCATGGAGGTGCGACTGCGCCACCCGGGTCTGGTACGGGCCCTCGTGCTGTCCGACACCTCCCCCGTCCCGGAGACCGAGGAGGGCGCGAAGTTCCGCCGGGAGACCGCCGAACGGCTGATCGCCGAGGGCATGGGGCCCTACGCGGAAGAGGTCATCGACAAGATGCTTGCGCCCTACAACGTGACCGCCATGCCCGAGGCCGCCGCACGGGTGAGCGCCATGATGCGCGCGACCGACCCGCAGGGCGCGGCCGCCGCGCTGCGCGGCCGGGCCGAGCGCCCCGACTACCGGCCCGTGCTCGCCGGGGCCACCGAACCCTGCCTGGTGGTGGTCGGCGCGGACGACGTCTACACCCCGGTTGCGGAGGCCGAGGCCCTGCACGCGCTGATGCCGGGCTCGGTGCTGGCCGTCATCGAGGGGGCCGGCCATCTGCCGGGGGTGGAGCGGCCCGGGGCCTTCAACCGGGCGCTGCTGGGCTTCCTCGCCGGGATCTGAGCGGAACGGAGGCCCGAGCGAACGGGCGGGCCCGCAGGGGCCGTCGTAGAGTCGGGATGTTGTTCCTGCCGAGGAGGTAGTGATGCTGCGCGGGTTCGCGACGATCAACTTCTGGGCCGACGACCTGGAGGCGGCGAAGGCCTGGTACACCGAGCTGCTCGGCATCGCGCCGTACTTCGAGCGGCCGGGCTACGCGGAGTTCCGCATCGGTGACTACCAGCACGAGCTGGGCATCGTCGACCGCTGCTACGCCCCGCCGGGCGCGGCCAGGGAGCCGGGCGGCGCGGTGGCGTACTGGGCCGTCGACGATCTTCTGGCGGTCCGGCAGCGGTTGCTGGACCTGGGAGCCACGGAGTACCAGCCGGTGACCCCGCACGGTGACGGGGGCTTCGTCACGGCGGCGGTCACCGACCCCTTCGGCAATGTGCTCGGCATCATGCGCAACCCGCACTACATGGAGATCCTCGAAGGGGCGACCCCGGACCCCGCCTGAACCGGGGCCCGTCCGAACCGGGCCCGGGGGCCTGAGATCATCCTGGGCATGGACGACGTACTGCGGCGACTGGCCGCCGTGGGGCCCTTCTTCACCGTTGCGTACGGGAAGGAGCCGCCCGGGCCCGGCTTCCGGCCGCTGGCCGCCCTCTACGGGGAGCGACTCGGGCCGTACGTCGCCGAGGTGGGGCGGCGGATCGGCAGCGGGCCCGGCAGGGTGGCCGCCTCGACCGCGCAGTTCGGCATCGCCTCCCGGCTGTGGTCGCTCGGGCTGGGCTGCGCGGCTCTGGCGGGGCGGGTGCCGGATCTGTCCGCCGACCGGGTGTGGTGGCGGCTGCCGGAGGCGGGGTCGCTGGAACTGTGGCTGCCCGAGCCCGAAGGCCTGCCGGCCGGCCTGCTCGGGGAGACCGTGCTGGGGAACCTGGCCGTGCTCGACGCGGGCCTGCGGGAGCGGTTCGGGGTCTCGCCGAAGGTCCTGCGGGGCAATGCGGCGTCCGGGCTCGTCGGGGCGCTGCGGGTGCTGATCGACAGGGTGCCGGGCGGCGCGGCCGTATCGCTCGCGGGCGCGCTGCTGGCCGAGGGCGGAGCCCTGGCGGGCACGGGCACCTTCATCCACGAGGAGGGGCTCGGGGTGGCCTTCGTACGGCGCAGCTGCTGCCTCTACTACCAGGTGCCCGGCGGCGGGCTCTGCGGGGACTGCGTGCTGCGGACCAGGTGAAACGGCGAAGGGCCGGCGGGGAGCAGGTGCTCCCCGCCGGCCCGGCGCTCCGACTCGCGGACTCGCTGACTAGAAGGTCAGGTTCCAGGAGTCGACCTTGCCGGTGTCGCCGCCGGCGTTGTCGTTCACGCGGAGCTTCCAGGTACCGTTCGCGACCTCGGAGGAGGCGTTGACGGTGTAGACCTGGTTGATGTTGTCGGCGCTGCCGCCCGAGCGGTTGTGCACGGTGTAGACGGTGCCGTCCGGGGCGATCAGGTCGACCTTCAGGTCACCGATGTAGGTGTGCACGATGTTCACGCCCACCTTGAGGGTGGCCGGGGCGTTGCCGGTCACACCGCTGACGGTGATCGGGCTCTCCACGGTGGTGTTGTCACCGATCGCGAAGTCACCGAGGTTCTCGAAGTACTTGCCGGGGGGCGGGGTGGAGCCGACGGCCTTGAGGGCGTCGACCTGGCCCTCGCCGAAGAAGCCGTTCTTCGTCGTGGTGCCCTTGCAACGGGTGTCCGACGGGCAGGCGACGTCATTGGCCTGGGTGGCCAGCTTGTCGCGCAGCTGCGCCGGGGTGATGCCCGGGTTGGTGCTGGCCAGCAGCGCCGCCACACCGGCGACGTGCGGGGAGGCCATGGAGGTGCCGCTCATGCTGCCGTACTTGCCGCCCGGCAGGGTGCTGTAGATGCCGGTGGCGTCGCCGCCCGGGGCCGTCACGTCGATGACGTTCAGGCCGTAGTTGGAGTACGAGGCCTTCGCGGTGGTGCCCATCGCCGAAACCGTGACCACGCCCGGGAGTTCGGTCGGGATGTCCAGGCAGGCGTTGGTGATGGTGCGGGTGACCGGGGTCGAGTCGTTCGGGCTCTCGGTGTCGGTCGTCTTGTTGGCCAGGTCGAGGTTGGAGTTGCCGGCCGCGGCGACCTGAAGCGAACCCTTGCCCTCGGCGTACTCCTGGGCGCGCTTGACGCCCTCGATGATCGCGGCCTGGTCGGCGTTGTCCGGGCAGTTGAACTGCCACGGGTCCGTGTAGTAGCTGTTGTTGGTGACCTTGAAGCCGTGGTCACCCGCCCACATGAAACCGCAGACGGTGTTCTCGGCGAAGAACAGTGAGGAGGTGGGCTCGGCGATGCGCACCGAGGAGATCTTCACGCCCGGGGCCACGCCGATGACGCCCTTGCCGTTCTTGGCGGCCGCGACCGTACCGGCCACGTGCGTGCCGTGGGTGCCGACGTCACGCCAGGCGCCCGTACGGGTGTCCGGCTTGCCGTACGCGCAGGACGCGGAGTCCGCCGCGTTGAAGTTCGGGGCCAGGTCCTGGTGCTGGTCGTCCACACCGGTGTCCAGGATGCCGACCTTGACGGTGGCGGAGCCGGTGGTGACGGCCCAGGCCTGGTCGGCCTTGATCTGCGTCATGTCGGCGCGGACCGGCTCGCCCGTGGGCGTCGTGGACTGCGCCGGGTTGGCGGGCAGCGCCGGGTTGTAGGCGTCCGCCGGCACGTCCGAGGTGCGGGTGGCGCCGACCTGCTGGACGCCGCTCACACCGCGCATGGTGGTGGCGAAGGAGCCGGACGCGGAGTGGGCGACGATCACGCCGATCGCGTCGTAGGACTGGAAGACCGTGCCGCTGTTGGCGGCGATGGCGTTGCGGACCGCCGTGGTGTCACCGGGAGCGGTGATCACGAGGTAGGCACGGGTGCCGGCAACCCAGGTCGCACTCTGGGAAGTCGGGGCCGCGGCCTGGGGCGCCGCCGCAGCGGGAGCCGAGGCGGGGGAACCGGAAGGAGAGACCGGGTCGGTGCCGGCGAGTGCGGCGGGAGCCCCGAAGGTCAGTGCGGCGCCGAGTGTGGCGGCCAGCACGAGGGTACGTCGAGGTCGGCTGGATATGTGGGGTATCAATGCGTCCTCCGATGACCCGGTGGTGCGCGTTGCACATGCCGGGCCGTACGAAACAAGTGGTGGACGCAAGATGTCATGCACACGGCCTGCTACGGAAGTACCTTTTGCAACATGGGGGTTCGGTTATCGGTGGCCGAATACCGACTATGGGTGCAAGTGCGGAGAATGCGGCGGGCCGACCGGGCTGGGTACCGTGGGGGCGAACCCTGCCCGGTCGGCCCGTGCGGGCGGACCGGCTAGACCGGTACGCCGTCCTTGGGGCTGTGCGACGGGACCGGCACGGCGGCCGGCGTCGCGTCCGGTCCGGTCGGCTCCGCCCCGTGTGCGTCGTCGACCAGCGTGCTCTCGTCGAAGGGCAACCGTCCCGCGAGGACTTCGGCGGCCCGCCCGTGGTCGAACTCCTTCGTCCACGTCCCGATGAGCACCGTCGCGACCGCATTGCCCGCGAAGTTCGTCAGGGCCCGGGCCTCGCTCATGAACCGGTCGATGCCCACGATCAGGCCGACCCCGTCCACGAGTTCCGGCCGGTGCGACTGCAACCCGCCGGCGAGGGTGGCCAGTCCCGCGCCGGTCACTCCGGCCGCGCCCTTCGAGGCGATGATCATGAACAGCAGCAGCGAGATCTGCTCGCCCAGGGCGAGCGGCTTGCCCATCGCCTCGGCGACGAACAGCGAGGACATCGTCAGATAGATCGCGGTCCCGTCGAGGTTGAAGGAGTACCCGGTCGGCACCGTGATCCCGGTGACCGGCCGCGACACCCCCAGGTGCTCCATCTTCGCGATCAGCCGCGGCAGCGCCGACTCCGAAGAGGAGGTCGAGAGGATCAGCAGGAACTCCCGGCCCAGGTAGCGCAGGAGGGCGAAGACGCTGACTCCCGTACACACCCGCAGCAGCGTCCCCAGGACCACGAACACGAAGAGCAGACAGGTCGTGTAGAAGCCGATCATGATGACGGCAAGGGACTTCAGCGCGTCGATGCCGGTCGCGCCGACCACCGCCGCGATCGCCCCGAAGGCGCCCACCGGAGCCACCCACATGATCATCGCGAGCACCCGGAACACCATCTTCTGCACGTGCCCGATGCCCCGCAGCAGCGGCTCGCCCGCCGTGCCCATGGCCTGCAGGGCGAACCCGCAGAGCAGCGCCACCAGCAGCGTCTGGAGCACCTCGCCGCCGGTGAAGGCGGACACCATCGTGGTCGGGATGATCCCGAGCAGGAACTCCGGAGTGCTCTCGGCCCCGCCCGCCTTGGCCTGTGCCTCGCCCGCGTGGCGCGCCGCCTCGGTCAGGTGCAGGCCGCTGCCCGGCTCCAGCAGGTTCCCGACCAACAGGCCGATGGCCAGCGCGACCGTGGACATGACCATGAAGTAGCCCAGGGCGAGGCCGCCCACGGCGCCGACCTTGGCGGCCTTGCGCACGGATCCGATGCCCAGCACGATCGTGCAGAAGATCACCGGCGAGATCATCATCTTGATGAGGTTGACGAAGCCGGTGCCCAGCGGTTTGAGCTCCACGGCCACGCCGGGCGCGGCGAAGCCGACGGCGATGCCGAGCAGCACCGCGCCGATCACCGCGATGTAGAGGTAATGCGTTCTGTCGCGTCTGGCGGCCACGATGCCTCCTGGTGGTGAATACGTTCGGGGAGACCATCGCCCAGCGCTGTGACCCCGGTCACCCTTGCGTTCATTGAGTTCACGACCCGGTGCACACTGAGCGCCATGTTCCGCTTCCCCCGGCCCCCGCGCAGCCTCGCCGGCCAGCTCTTCGCCATGCAGGTGCTGCTGGTCGCCGTGGTCGTCGCAGGGTGCGCCGTCTTCGCGTACGCGACCGCCCGCTCCCAGGCCGAGGACGCCGCCCGGCGCCAGGCCGGGGCCGTGGCCCGCGCGGTCGCCGACTCCCCGTCCGTACGCGAGGCCGTACGGGGAGCGGCGGGCGGGAGCGACCCGTCGGTCCTGCTCCAGCCCTACGCGCAGAAGGTGCGCGCGGACTCCGGGGTGGACTTCGTGACGATCATGGCCCCCGACGGGCGGCGCTGGACCCACCCGGACCCGCGCCGGATCGGCGAGCCCTTCATGGGCAACACCGCCCCCGCACTGCGCGGCGAGACCTTCAGCGAGACCTACACCGGAACCCTCGGCCCCTCCATCCGGGTCGTCACCCCGCTCGAGGACGACGGCCGGATCGTCGGCCTGGTCAGCGCCGGGATCACCGTCCGCGCGATCAGTGACCGGCTCGGCGCACAGCTGGCCGCCCTCGTCTGGGTCGCGGGCGGCGCACTCGCCCTCGGCGGAGTGGGCACGTACATCGTCAACGCCCGGCTGCGCCGCCACACTCATGGCATGAACGCGGCCGAGCTCAGCCGGATGTACGACTACCACCAGGCGGCCCTGCACGGGGTCCGCGAGGGGCTGCTCATGCTCGACGGGCAGCGCAGGATCACCCTGATCAACGACGCCGGGCGCGAACTGCTCGGCCTGCCGGGCGGCGAGATCACCGGCACCGGTGTCGCCGACCTCGGTCTGCCGGCCCCCCTCACCGGGGCCCTGCTCGCCGACCGGCCCCGGGTGGACGAGGTGCACCTGACCGCGGAGCGGGTGCTGGTCGTCAACAGCTCGCCGGTCGCGGGCGGAGGCCGCCGGGGCACCGTGGTCACCTTGCGCGACCACACCGAACTGCAGGCGCTGACCGGCGAGTTGGATCACGAGCGGGGATTCACCCAGGCCCTGCGCTCCCAGGCCCACGAGGCGGCCAACCGGCTGCACACCGTGGTCTCCCTCATCGAACTCGGCCGCGCGGACGAGGCGGTGGACTTCGCCACCGCCGAGCTGGAACTCGCCCAGGCCCTCACCGATGAGGTGGTCACCGCGGTCGGCGAGCCGGTGCTGGTGGCGCTGCTGCTGGGCAAGGCCGCCCAGGCGCACGAGCGCGGCGTGGAGCTGGTCGTCACCGCCGACAGCCGCAGTCTCGCCGACGGGGGCGGACTGCCGCCGGCCCGCGACCTGGTCACCGTCCTGGGCAACCTCATCGACAACGCGGTCGACGCGGTCACCGCCGTACCGGGCGCGCGGATCGCGGTGACCCTGCGGCCGGAGGGGCGCGAGCTGCTGCTGCGGGTCGCGGACAACGGGCCGGGGCTCCCCGAGGGGGTCGACGTGTTCCGCCGGGGCTGGTCCGGCAAGGGGGAGGGCCGCGGCCTGGGCCTCGCCCTGGTCCGGCAGGTGGCGCAGCGCTACGGCGGCGCGGTCATCGCCGCGCAGGGCCCGGGCGGCGGGGCGGAGTTCACCGTACGCCTGCCGCTCGCGGCGTCGTGGGGCGCGGATGCGGGCCTTGCGAGCGGTGCGGGCCCCGCGACCGGTGCGGGCCCCGCGACGGACGCGCCCGTCACCGGGGGCCCGGCGTGAGCGGGGGCGACGTACGGGTGCTGGTCGTCGAGGACGACCCGGTCGCCGCCGACGCGCACGCACTCTACGTCGGCCGGGTGCCCGGCTTCACCGCCGTCGGCGCCGTCCACTCGCTCGCCGAGGCCACCCGCGTCCTGGAGCGGACCCGGGTCGACCTGCTGCTCCTCGACCTCGGCCTGCCCGACGGACACGGCCTGCGCTTCGCGCGCGGGCTGCGCGCCGCGGGCCACCCCGTCGACGTGATCGTGGTGACTTCCGCTCGGGACCTGGCCGTGGTCCGCGAGAGCGTCTCCCTCGGCGTGGTCCAGTACGTCCTGAAGCCCTTCGCCTTCCCGACCCTGCGTGAACGGCTCCTGCGCTACGCTGAGTTCCGCGCGACGGCGGGCGAGGCGGCCGGCCAGGACGACGTGGACCGGGCGATGGCCGCTCTGCGCGCCCCCCGCCCGGCCGAACTCCCCAAGGGGCTGAGCGCGCCGACCCTGGACCGGGTCGCCGCCCTGCTGCGGGCGGCTCCCGAGGGACTGACGGCGGCGGGGGCGGCCGAGGCGGCCGGGATCTCCCGGATCACGGCCCGCCGCTACCTGGAGCACCTGGTGGACACCGGCCGCGCGGACCGCACCCCCCGGTACGGCCAGGTCGGCCGCCCGGAACTGCACTACCGCTGGCTGGCGGCGGCCGGTTCGGTGTCGAAGGTGTAGAACTTCCGGTGGTCCAGCATGTCCGCGGGGGTCACGTCGTTCCACGGCCGCATGGTGTCGTTCAGGTCCACGACGTTCGCGGTGCCCGCGCTCGGCAGGTACCCGGACTGCGGATGCCGGGCCTGCCACTCGGCCCACAGCTTGTCGATGAAGGCGTGGTGCATCCAGAACACCGGGTCGTTGGGGGAGACCCCGGTGGCCATCTGCCCGCCCACCCACACGTGCACCCGGTTGTGCAGGTTGGCGCCGCGCCAGCCCTCCAGGTGGTTGCGGAAGCCGTTGGAGGAGCTGTTCCAGGGGGCCATGTCATACACCGGCATGGCGAGTACGGAGTCCACCTCGGCCTTGGTGGGCAGCTGTGCGACACCCGTACCGAGCGCGCGCCTCAGGTACGCGCGCCCGTCCACCCGTACGCCTATGTTCCACTTTCCCGACGCGTACGCGAACGGGCCGTCGAGGACCTGTCCGTCGCGGGCCCTGCCGGTGCCGCCGAGGAAGTCGGGGGCCCACAGGGAGGAGCGGGCGGTGCGGTCCGCGGTCCAGTCCCAGTAGGGGAGCGAGACGCTCGCGTCCACTATCTGCAGCGCCGCCTCGAACTCCAGCAGGAAGCGCCGGTGCCAGGGCAGGAAGGAAGGGGAGCGGTGGCCGACCCGGTCACCCGAGTCGGTGTCGCCCATGATGAAGCCGTTGTGGGTGGTGACGAAGCGGTCGTAGCTGCCGGTGCGCTTGAGCTCCAGCAGGGCCGCGGTGAAGGCGCGCTTCTCCTCGGGGGTGAGCGCGGCCTGGTTCTTGCGGACGGTCACGCCGCACCTCCGAAGGGGACGAGGGCCGCGCCCTGGAGGTCGCGGACCGCGGCGCGGGCGAGCAGTGCGGGGTCGGGGTACGTCTCGTAGTGATTGATCACGCTGATCCAGCTGCCGTCCGCGTTGCGCATCACGTGCAGTTCGCGGCCGTCTATCCGGACGGTGGGCAGGCCGGGGGAGTGGTGGCCGCCGTGATGGCCGCCTCCGCCCGGGGTGATCTGTATGCGGCGCCCCTGGTAGACCTCGTCGACCGCACCCGGGGGTGTGGACGCGGAGGGGGTTGCGGCGGCGCTCGTGGCGACGCTGGTAGCGGCGGCGCTGAGGCCAAGGACGGTTAACGCACCGGCAGTTGTCCCCAAGGCCTGACGGCGAGTGATCTGCTTCATAAGCCGAAGAGGTATCAGGACGAGGGAGACGTCTGACTGTTATCCGGACATCAGCGGATAAGTTGCCGGTAGAACAAGTTGGATGATCTTCCCGTCCGGACCGGCTCCAGAGGCCAGAACGGGAAGATCTGCGGGATTGAGTCTACTGGACCGCAATTCCTGCGGCTCATCGAGGGTCCTATGGGTGGGGTCACACCGCAGAGTCGGCCTGAAGGCGCGGCGAATCGGCGATGTCGATCTCGTGACGGTCGCGTGGTTCTGTCGCATATAGTCCCGATATGGCACTTCATGAGACGAAGGACGCACGCGCCCGGGACGCCGAGACGGACGTGTTCGCGTCCGCGCTGAGCGGCCAGATCCTCCCCAAGTACCGGATGCCGGAGGATCACTCGCCCACCGAGGTCGTCTACGAAGTGCTCCACAACGAGCTCCTCCTGGACGGCAACGCCGCCCAGAACCTGGCCACCTTCTGCACCACCTGGTCGGACGACGGCGTGCACCGCCTGATGAACGAGTGCCTCGACAAGAACATGATCGACAAGGACGAGTACCCGCAGACCGCCGAGATCGAGGCCCGCTGCGTCAACATCCTGGCCGACCTGTGGAACGCCCCCACCGGAACCGCCGCCACCGGCTGCTCCACCACCGGCTCCAGCGAGGCCGCCATGCTCGGCGGCCTCGCCCTCAAGTGGCGCTGGCGCGAGCGACGCCGCGCTGCGGGCCTGCCCGCCGACCGCCCCAACCTGGTCTGCGGCCCGGTCCAGATCTGCTGGGAGAAGTTCGCCCGCTACTTCGACGTCGAGCTGCGCCAGGTACCCCTGGAGCCCGGCGCCACCGGGCTGCAGCCCCATCAGCTCGCCATGCACGTCGACGAGAACACCATCGGCGTCGTCGCCATCCTCGGCGTCACCTACACCTGCGACTACGAGCCCGTCGCCGAGATCGCCGCCGAACTCGACCGGATCCAGGCCGAGCACGGCTGGGACGTCCCCATCCACGTGGACGGCGCGAGCGGCGGATTCGTCGCGCCCTTCCTCCACCCCGACGTGGTGTGGGACTTCCGGCTGCCGCGCGTCGCCTCCGTGAACACCTCCGGCCACAAGTACGGGCTCGCGCCCCTCGGGGTCGGCTGGATCGTCTGGCGCACCGCCGACCTGCTGCCCGCGGACCTCGTCTTCACGGTGGACTACCTGGGCGGCGACATGCCGACCTTCGCCCTCAACTTCTCCCGCCCCGGCGGCGAGGTCGTCGCCCAGTACTACCTCTTCCTGCGCCTGGGCCGGGGCGGCTACCGGCGGGTCCAGCAGGCCTGCGCCGACACCGCCCAGTACCTGGCCCGGGAGATCGACCGGATCGGCCCCTTCACCCTCCTCTACGACGGCCAGGGCGCCCTGCCCGCCGTCTCCTACAAGCTCACCGACCCGGCCGCCGCCGGCTTCAGCCTCTACGACCTCTCCGACCGGCTGCGCATGCGGGGCTGGCAGGTGCCCTCGTACCCGCTGCCCGCCGACCGTGACGACACGGTCATCCAGCGCATCCTGGTCCGGCACGGCGTGACGCGCGACCAGATCGCCCTCCTCGTCACCGACGTGCGGCGGGCCGTGGAGCACCTGCAGGCCACGCCCCCGCCCGTCCCGGCCGCGGCGCCCCGATCCGGGTTCCACCACTAGGTCCGGTCCGGGCGATCTTCGTGGATCAGCCCGCGTTGTCTGGTGCGGTGCATCGCAAGGCGGTGGGGGTACCTCCCAGCGGTAGCTGGGGGAGGTCGCAGCTCGTACTGGACGTACCAGCGCGGTCCGACAACGCGGCGAGGTGCCGTGCCAGGCAGCGCGGGCCCGCGAAGATCGCCCGGACAGGGCCAGGACGCGATGTGACGCGGGTCACGCGCGACGGGTGTCACGTGAGAGGGAGGTGTCTTGTCCCATGGGCATGAACGACACCAAGAAGGTACTGCTGGCCGGGGCGAGCGGAGTCCTGGGACGCCACATCGCCGAGGCGCTCACCCGCACCGGATACACCGTGATCGGCCTCGGCCGCGGCGCGGACGCCGACGTACGGGCCGACCTGATGGACCGCGACCGGCTGCTGCGCGCGGTCGACGGCCTCCAGGTCGACACGGTCGTGCACGCGGCCACCGCCCTGCGCAACGCACCCGTGCGGCACAAGGACATGTTCGCCACCGACGACCTGCGGTTGATCGGAACCAGGCACCTGATGGAGGCCGCCCGCGCGGTCGGCGCCCGCCGCGTCATCGCCGAGTCGATGATCTTCGGGTACGGCTACCGGGACCACGGCGACCACGTGATCACCGAGGACGCCGACCTGTTCGGCCCGGCGGGCGACGCCGCGGTGGAGCGCCACCTCGAAGGCATGCGGGTCAAGGAGCAGCTCATGCTGGGCGCCGAGGGAATTGAGGGCATCTCGCTGCGCTTCGGCCTCTTCTACGGCGCAGGGGGCACCGAGACGCTCGTGGAGATGCTGCGCAAGCGGAAGATCCCGGCGTTCGCCGACCGCGGGCGGGTGCTGCCGTGGGTCGACCTGGCCGACGCCGGCCGCGCCGTGGCGCTCGCCGTCGAGGGCGGCCGCGCGGGGCAGGCGTACAACATCGTCGACGACACCCCGACGGGCTTCGGCGCGCACGTCAAGGCGGTCGCCGAGGCCTTCGGCACCCCGAAGCCGATGACCGTGCCCACCTGGCTGCTGCGCGCCGCGCCCTACGTCCACCGGGTGCTCACGACGAACATGCGCGTGTCCAACGCCAAGGCGAAGGCCGAGCTGGGGTGGACGCCGGACAGCGCGGGCTGCACCGAAGGGTTGCGTGCGCTCGCCGGGCGGTGAGACGGATCTTGATCGAACGGGGGTGCGGATGTCACCGTGACGATCATGACCGATCAATTCGAGGAGTGCCGGCGGCTGCTGTTCGGTACCGCGTACCGCATGCTGGGCAGCGTCGCCGACGCCGAGGACATCGTGCAGGACGCCTGGCTCACCTGGCACCGCACCGACCGGAGCGCCGTCGAGCACCCCAAGGCCTACCTCGTGCGCACCGTCACCAACCTGAGCCTCAACCGTCTCAAGTCGGCCCAGGTCGTCCGTGAGGCGTACGCCGGGCCCTGGCTCCCCGAACCCCTCCTCACCTCGCCCGACATCGCCGAGGAAGCAGAATTGGCCGACACCGTCTCCATGGCGGTCCTGGTCGTACTGGAGACCCTGACCCCGACCGAGCGTGCCGTCTTCATGCTCCGCGAGGTGTTCGGGTACTCCCACGCGGAGATCGCGGAGGTCGTCGGGAAGTCCGAGGCGAGCGTCCGCCAGTCCGCGCACCGGGCCCGCGAACACGTCCGGGCCCGCCGCCCCCGCTTCACCGCCGAGGCGGCCGAACAGCGCGAGGTCGCCGAGAAGTTCCGGGCGGCCTGCGCCGGAGGAGACCTGGGCGAGGTGCTCGCGCTCCTCGCGCCCGACGTCGTCTCCTGGTCGGACGGCGGCGGCGTGGTCACCGCCGCCCGCCGCCCGCTGTACGGACCCGACCACGTCGCCCGCTGGTTCCTCGGCGTCCTGGCGAAGCCCGAGCTCCAGGGCGTCGAGATGCAGCCCGCCGAGATCAACTGCGAGCCCGGACTGCTGCTGGTGTACGGCGGGGTGAACTCGGGCGCCCTCACCTTCGAGACGTCCGAAGGGCGGATCACCGCGCTGCGTCTCGCCATCAACCCCGAGAAGCTGCGCGGCCTCCAGCCCTGAACCCCGCCCGCACCCGCACCCGGGCCCGCACCTGCACCCGGGCCCGGCACCCGTCGGCTACCGTGCGCCGAAGTTCTGCGTCCACCAGGGACCGCCCGAGCCCGTGTGGATGCCCACGCCGATGTCCTTGAAGGAGCAGTTGAGGATGTTCGCGCGATGGCCCGGGCTCTTCATCCAGGAGTCCATGACCGCCTTGGCGGTCTGCTGCCCCATCGCGATGTTCTCCCCGTACGTCGACCAGCGGTACCCGGCGGCGGTCGTCCGCTGACCCGGGTCCGCGCCGTCGGGGTTGGTGTGCGAGAAGAAGTCCCGGGCCGCCATGTCGTCGGAGTGGCCCTGAGCGGCCGCACGCAACTGCGGGTCCTCCTTGAGGGGGCCGCAGCCCGCGGCCGCCCGCTCGGTGTTGACCAGGGCCACGACCTGGCCGGCGACTCCCTGCGGGGCGGGCGCCGGCGGGGGAGTGGAGGCGCGCCGGGTCGGGGAGGCACTGGCCTTCGACGGGCTCGGGCTGGGGCTGGCCGAAGCGGATGCCGACGGCGAGGGGGACGGCGAGGCCGACGGCGAGGGAGAGGCCGACTCCGAGGGGAGCGCGGCGGTGGACTCGGTCGCCGAGAGCGCGGCCAGCGGCGCGGCGGGCGCGGCGGTGTCCTTCTCCGCGTCACCGGATCCGGGGAGTCCGCCGAGGTACACCAGCCCGCCGCTCGCGACACAGGCGGCGAGCACCGCGCCGCCGACCACCCGGCGGCGGCCGCGCCGGCGCTTGCGCAGCGCGCCCCGGCCACCGCCCGCATGGCCGACCGGGGTGAGCTGGGTCGCCGCGTCGGCGAAGTCGCCCTCCGAGCCGCCGTCGGCGAAGGCGGCGCCCGCGGGGGCGAAGCCGGCCGCCGCGGCGGACCGTACCCCTGCCAGCAGGGCCGCCGAGACCGGGACGAGGGCCAGACCGGCCAGCAGTCCCTCCGCCGGAACCAGTCCGCTCCACAGGCCGGAGCACCGTACGCACTCACGCGCGTGCCGGGCTATTCGCTTGCGCCACAACGCGGAGGGCTGCCCGTCCCAGCCCGCCAGCACGCCCCGCAGCTCCTCGCAGCCCGGCTGGGTGTCCAGGGCGCGCTCCACCACCCGCGCCGACTCCAGCTGCGCCTTCATGCGCTGCACCCGGACCGCCGTGTGCTGCGGGGACAGCTCCAGCGCGGTCGCCACCTCCGCCCGGGTCAGCTCCCCGGCGCATTCCAGCCACCACAGCGACAGCAGCGCCCGGTCCTCGGGCTCCAGCCAGCGGGTGGCGCGGGCCGTCTCGCGCCGCTGGCCCGCGAGGTGGAGCCGTACGACGGTCAGGTCGACGAAGTCGGCACCCGGGTCGGCGACGTCCCCGGCCGCCTCCAGCGTGCTCTCGCCGAAACCGCTCTGGCGGGCCTGCCAGTGCGCCCGTACCCGGTTCATCGCGATGGCCACCAGCCAGGACCGGAAGCTCTCGTCCGCACGCAGTCCGCCCAGCCCGTCGAGCGCCCGCAGCATCGTGTCCTGCACCACGTCGTCCACGTCGCAGGAGCCGCCCAGGGCCCGCCCGACGATGTTGTAGACGAGCGGGAGATGGGTGCTGACCAGCTCGTCCTGCGCGCGGGGGTCGCCTGCGCGGGCCGCTGCCACCAGCGCTGCCGTGTGCTGAGTGCTCATGTGATGTTCCCTGTCCGTATCGGCGGTCGATGATGCCCGATACCTGGGAGACCGTCGACGGGTGCTCCGATAACACTTATCAGGAATAGTTTTCGGAAGGCTGTCCGGAGGGCCTTCCGCAGGATGCTTCACAGCAGCGGAGCGAGGGCTTCCGCAGCGGCGCGCAGGGCGGGCGCGTACGTCTCGATCTCCTCGCGGGAGACCAGGAGGGTGACGGTGGTGACGCTGACTCCGCCGACCGGGCGACCGTCCGGGCCGAGGACGGCGGCGCCGACGCAGCGGATGGTGGGCTCGTTCTCCTCGTCGTCCAGGGCGAAGCCCCGGGCGCGGACCTCCGCCAGTTGTGCGTGCAGCGCCCCTGTGGTGGTGAGCGTGTGCGGTGTCCGGCGCGGCAGCCCGGTGGCGGCGATCAGCGCGCGCACCTCCTCGGCGGGCAGGTGGGCCAGGACGCTCTTGCCGATCGCCGTGGTGTGCAGCGGCATCCGCATGCCGATCCGGGAAGCCGTGCGGATCGGCTGGTCGCTCTCCAGTTTCCGGATGTAGGTGATCGTCTCCCCTGTGTGCAGGGCGAGATGGACCGTCTGGCCGGTGGTCCGCTGCAGTTCGCCGAGGATGCGCCCGATGCTCGCCGGCTCCCCGCCGGTGACCAGGGCGCAGAGTCCGCGCAGCCGCGGCCCCACGCCGTAGCGGCTCTCCGCCTCCTGGCGTACGAAGCCCTGCTCGATCAGCGAGGCCAGGATCCGGAAGGCGCTGGACTTGGGCACGGCCGCGGCCGTCGTGACATCGGTCAGCCGGTGCGGGCCGCCGGGCGCGGCCACCGCCTCCAGGACGCGCAGGGACTTCTCCAGCGCGGATCCGGCCGCGGAGGTCCGGCCGCCGCGCGTGGGCCCCGCCCCTGCCTGGTCCGCTGCCTGCTCCGTTGCCTGGTCCGCTGCTTCGTCTGTTGACACGCGTCTTGACATGCGAACTCCCGGCCTGTGTAGGGTCTAGACCAAATCGTTCCGCATGACGATACCCCGTTCCACTACGTGGAACAACGGGAGGGTTCCTTGTCCTGCCACCCGTACGACGTGCTCGTCGCCCAGCGTCTCCTGCCGGTGCTGCGCAATGCCGACGCCGACGAGGCCGTGCGCCACACCACCGCCCTGCTCGCCGCCGGCTGCCGGGCCGTGGAACTGACCACCTCCACCCCCGGCTGGGCCGACGCCCTCGCCCGCACGCTCCCGCTCGCCGACGCACACGGCCGCGCCGCCCTCATCGGCGTCGGCACGGTCACCACCACCGCGCAGGCCGAGACCGCCCTGGACGCGGGGGCCGCGTTCCTGGTCTCCCCCTATCCGGCCCCCCAGGTCCGCGAGGTCGCCGAGCGCCGCGAAGCCGTCTTCATCGAGGGCGGGTTCACCCCCGGCGAGATCGCCTCCGCCGTACGGGCGGCCGGAGCCGCCAAGGTCTTCCCGGCCCATGTGGGCGGCCCCGGCTTCGTCCGCTCCCTCAGGGCCGTCCTGCCCGAGGCGGTGATCATCCCGACCGGCGGGATCCGGCCCGCCGAGGTCCCCGCGTGGCTCGCCGCGGGGGCGACCGCCGTCGGCATAGGCGGCGGGCTGCCGGCCGATCCGGGGGAGCTGGCTGCCTTGTTCGCCGAACCGGTCGAACTGGCGGAACCGGCGGAACCGGCCGGAGCGTGCTGCGACGGCTGCGCTTCGCGGTACCCGAGGTGACCGGTTACGACGTCCTCGTGCTCGGCGAGGTCCTCGTCGAGATCCACGCTGGCACCGCCCTGAGCGCGGCCGCGGCCGGCACCCCGGCCCGCATCTCCTACTCCGGGGACGCCCTCAACGCGGCGGCCGCCGCGGCCGCAGCCGGGGCCCGGACCGCCCTGCTCGCCGTCGTGGGCGACGACGAGCTGAGCGTTCCGCTGCTGCGGCGGGCCACCGAGCTCGGCGTGGACGTCTCGCACGTCCACCGCGCCCCGCACCCCAACGGCGCCTACCTGCTCTGCGCCGACACCGACGGCGACCGCGAGTTCGTCTACTGGCGCACCCGCAGCGCAGGTTCCACCCTCGCGCCCCGGCACATCGAGTCCTGGCGCGAGCTGCTGACCCGCTGCGGGGCCCTCGTCACCAGCGGCATCACCGGCGCCCTGTCGCCGGGCAGCCGGGACGCCGTACTCGCCGCCGCGCACCTCGTGCACGGGGCCGGCGGGCACCTCACGTATGACCCCAACTTCCGCCCCCGGCTGACCGGCCGGTCCGAGGCCCGGGAGCTGCTGGCGCGGATCGCCCCGCTGACCGGACTGCTCAAGACCTCCTGCCCGGCCGACGCACGGGCCCTCGTGGGCACCGGCGACCCGCGCACCGCCGCGGCCCGCTTGCGCGCGCTCGGTGCCCGTACGGTCGCGGTCACCGCGGGCGCCGAGCGGCTGCTGCTGGACGACGGCACGCGTGCGGCCTTCCACCCCGTGCCCGTGAACCCGGCGCCGCTCGACGCGACCGGCGCGGGTGACTGCTTCACGGGTACCGCCACCGCCCGGCTCGCCCTCGGCGACACCCTCGCGGACGCCGTGGCGTACGGGGCGGCCGCGGCCTCCCTCTCGGTCTCGGGGCGCGGTGGCACCGGGTACGTCCCCGCCTTCACGGAGACGGCGGCCCTGACCGACAAGACACCCCCTAGAGCCTCGCTCACAGGGTGCTCAGCAGAGCGACCTCCTCCGGCGTGAGGCGCAGGGCGCCCGCGGCGATGTTCTCGATCAGGTGGTCCGGGTTGCCGGTGCCCGTGATCGACAGGACGTGCGGACCGCGGCTCAGCGTCCACGCGAGGCGCAGCTGCGCCGCGGACACCCCGTGGGCCGCGGCCAGGGCGCGCACCTGCTCGCCGTCGTCCGTGACCACCCCCGCCTCCTTGCCCGCCCCGGCAATGGCGAAGAACGGGACGAAGGCGACGCCCTGTTCCCCGCACGCGTCCACGAACGCGTGGTCCTCGGCCGGCGAGTCGATCCCGTACGGGTTCTGCACGCACACCACCGGCGCGATGCCCCGCGCCTCGGCGAGGTGGTCGGGCCGGGCGTTGGAGATCCCCAGGTGCCGGATCAGCCCGGCCTCGCGGAGCTCGGCGAGCGCCCCGAAGTGCTCGGCTATCGAGCCCGTCGACTCCCGGCGCGGGATGCGCAGGTTGACCACGTCGAGGTGGTCCCGGCCCAGCTGGCGGAGGTTCTCCTCCACCTGCCCGCGCAGCTGCGCGGGCTCGGCCCACCACCAGTTCCCGGCCGCGTCGCGGCCCGGCCCGACCTTGGTGGTGATCACGAGGTCGTCGGCGTACGGGGCCAGCGCCCGGTTGATCAGCTCGTTGGCGGAGCGCAGCGGGGAGAAGTAGAACGCGGCGGTGTCGATGTGGTTCACGCCGAGCTCGACGGCCCGGCGCAGTACGCCGGTCACCCGCTCGCGGTCGCTGGGGGAGCCGTCGGCGAGATGCGTGAGGCGCATCGCGCCGAAGCCGATCCGGTTGACGGTGAGGTCGCCGAGCCGCCAGGTGCCCGCGGCTGTCGCAGTGATCATGTGGGAGGTCATCCCGGCAATGTATCGGGGTCGTTGACCCAGCCCGCGGCGAGCACCAGCCGGGAGGTCCGGTGGACGGCCAGGAAGCCGAACGGCCGGTCGAAGCGGACCTCGACCCGGCGGGTCCGGTACTTCGGCCGCGCGAGCGCGCTTCCCGGCGCCGCCGCGAAGGCGGTGACGGCCGCGGCCTCGAAGCCCTCGGCGTGGAAGCGGGCGAACGCCGACTGCCCTGCCGAACCGATCGCCAGCGGCTCGCGACTGATGCCGGGGAAGTGTCCTCGGTCCAGGCCGGTGGCGGTCTCCAGCCCGAACAGCCGGGCGTGGTCCAGGAGATCGTGCTTCGCACGTACCTCGAAGGCGGCCGTCCAGATGTTCAGCCAGGGTTGGGCGGAGAAGGCGGCCACGGTGTCGACGGACAGTCCCGGACCGGGATTCCCCAGGGGGAGCAGGCTCCCGCCCGTGGTCGGGAGGGTCCGGGTGGCGGCGGCGATCGCGGTGGAGAGGGTCGCGCCGGCCGGTGCGTCGGGCTCGCCCAACGCGAGGTGGACGTCCACCCCGGTGTCCGCGACGACCTCCAGCAGGGTGACCGGGCCGGCCGCGCCGTGGGCCACCCGGACCCGGTCCAGCAGGGAGGTGCTGCGTACGAGCATGCGCACGTCCCGGCCGGCCCACGGGCCTTCCTCCGCCGCCCTGATGGGAAACTCGCGGAACGGCTTGATCCATTTCAGCCGCAGTGTCAGCGCGGAGGCCAGGACCAGCAGGGTCTCCGGCGAAACGGCCACCGGCATCTCCTCGATCAGGCCCCCCGTCCGCTCGGTGGCCCAGGCGTCCAGGGCCTTCGCGTCGTCCTCGGGGACCCCCGTCAGGGTCCCGCGCGTGCCCGCCGGGAGCTTCGCCGACCAGGCTTCCTCCAGCGGGAGTTCGGCCCTGGCCCACAGCCCGGTCGCCGCCTGGAGCCCCCGTACGCCGGCCAGCCCGACCAGCAGCTCCCGCGCGGCTCCGGCCGCGGCCTCGGCGGGTATGCCCAGCGCCTGCGCCAGTTCGGCGCGGGCCGGGCCGCCCGAGCCGTCCGCGAGCAGGGCGAGCAGCGGCCAGACCCCGGCCGCGGTGAAGACCGTGCCCGCTTCCTCGGTCGGGGCCTGTGCGGCCCAGCGCGTGGTGAGGCGGTTGACCGCCCGTACCGTCGAGTTCCTCATGCGGGGAGGGTAAGTGGTGGGACGCCGCCGGACCGGATGGATTTCCGCGGCCCGGCGGCGCCGGTCAGTGGCCGCGCAGACCGCGGTCGACGGCCGTCATCAGCTCCCCGTCGGCGGCGTCCGCGTCGAGCGACCAGAACATCGCGCCGCCCAGGCCGTGTTCGCGGATGTAGCGTGTCTTGGCGCGCAGCACCTGCGGGTCGTCGTAGGTCCACAGGGTGGTGCCGTCGAACAGCCAGGCGTGGCCACCGCGGCGGTCGCGGTGGACCTGGTAGGTCCCGGAGTCGGCCAGCTTCTTGAGCGCCTTGTAGTCCTCGTACCCGGCGGACCAGGTGGCCGGGGCCGGGCCCGTGGCGGGCTGCCCCATGCCGTCGCCGCCGCCGCTGACGCCGGTCCAGCCCTGCCCGTAGAACGGCATGCCCATCACCAGCTTGTGCGCGGGCGCGCCGCGCCGCCGCCAGGCGTCCACCGTGCCGTCGACGCTGAAGTCGCCCCGGGCGTGGAGCGCGGACTGCTGGGCGGTGGTCGACTCGCCGGAGACGTGGAAGTCGTAGCCCTGGAGGGTCACGAAGTCGAGGTCGCGCATGATCCGGCGGACGTCGAAGCCCGCGTCGATCTTGGTGGGTGCGGTCGGGACGAAGGCGGTCAGCTCGTACGGCGCCTTCCTCTTCTGGCTGCGCGCGTACGCGTCGAGCTGGGTGCGGAACTCCCGTACGAGCTCGGTGAAGTTGCGCTTGTCCTCCGGCCGGAACGTGGTGTCGGCGTCGCCCGCGGAGCCGGGCCACTCCCAGTCGAGGTCGATGCCGTCGAACAGGCCGGCGGCCGCGCCCGCGCCGCCGCGCGTGCCGTCCTGCGGCAGATTGCCCTTGATGTAGAGGTCGATGCAGGACTCGACGAAGGCCTTGCGGGAGGCGGGGGTCAGCGCGGCGTCCGAGAAGTGGGTGGACCAGCTCCAGCCCCCCAGCGAGATCAGCACCTTGAGGCCCGGGTGCCTGGCCTTGAGCTCGCGCAGTTGGTTGAAGTTTCCGGCGAGCGGCTGCTCCCAGGTGTCGGCGACCCCGTCGACGGAGTTCTCGGCGTCGAGCGGGCGCACGTAGTCGGCCCAGGCGTCGGCCTCGCCGGGCACGTTCCCGGTGAAGCACGTGCCCTGCGGGCTGACGTTGCCGAAGGCGTAGTTGATGTGGGTGAGCTTGCCGGCGGTGCCGTTCGCCTCGAGGTCTTGGACTTGGAAGTCCCGTCCGTAGACGCCCCACTGGGTGAAGTAGCCGACCTTCCGGTACGAGCGGTCGGGTCCGCCCGCCACCCGGTCGCCGTCCGCGCCGGAGGCGGGCGCGAAGGCGGTCAGCAGGGAGAGGGAACAGGCGGCGACGGCCAGCCTGCCGAGCATGCTGCGGCGCATGGGCTTCCTTTGCGGATGCGGATGCGGATGCGGATGCGGATGCGGGAGTGAGGCGTGAGCGCGTGCGCTGTGCATGCCGGAAACTATTGGTCTGGACCAGGGTGGTCAAGGGGGCGGGCGGAAGTCGGCTCCCCGGCTGATTCCCGCCCCCGGCCGACGCTTAGGGTGATGCGGATCAACTCATCGGTTGATCAGGAAATCGGGGGAGACCGATGAACAGCACGACCGAGGTGTTCCAGCCACTGCTGGCGGAGGATCCGCCGACCGTGGCCGGCTACCGCCTCGCGGCTCGGCTGGGCGCCGGTGGCATGGGCCGGGTCTACCTGTCGCACACCCGCGGTGGCCGCCCTGTGGCGATCAAGGTCGTACGGCCGGAACTGGCCGAGGACCCGGCGTTCCGGCGGCGGTTCCGCCGGGAGGTCGAAGCGGCCCGCCGGGTCAAGGGGGCGTACACCGCCGAGCTGATCGACGCCGAGGCGGACGGGACGCCGCCCTGGCTGGCCACCCTGTACGTGCCCGGGCCTTCACTGTCGCAGGCCGTCGCCCGGCGCGGACCGCTGCCGGTGCCGGCGGTGCTGTGGCTGATGGCGGGGGTGGCCGAGGCACTCCAGGCCGTCCACGGCGCGGGCATCGTGCACCGGGACCTGAAGCCGTCGAACGTGCTCCTGGCCGCGGACGGGCCCCGGGTCATCGACTTCGGGATCTCGCTGGCATCGGGCGTCACCGCGGCCACCGGGACGGGCAACGCCATCGGCACGCCGCAGTACATGGCGCCCGAGCAGGTGTCGTCGGGCGAGGTCACGGCAGCCAGCGACGTCTTCACGCTGGGCCAGACGGCGGCGTTCGCGGCGCTGGGCGAGGCGCTGTACGGAGACGGCCCTCAACTGAGCGTGATGTTCCGGATCGTGCACTCCGAGCCCGACCTGTCCCGCCTGCCGGAACAGCTGCGTCCGGTGATCGCCCGGTGCTTGGCCATCGATCCGAAGGAGCGGGCCACCCCGGCGGATATCGTGGCGTGGTGCAGGCAGCGGCTGGGGGCGGACGCCGACGCGGGCGGTGGTCCGGCCGTCTGGCGCGAGCTGATGGGACCGGAGGTGGAGATACCGGCTCCGGTTCCGGATCCCACCTCGCTGCGCACGACGCCGCTGCTCCGGCGCCGGCCTGCGCCGACGCAGGCCGCGCCGGAGGAACGGCGGGCGCGCAAGCGGCGCGCCGCGCTGATCACCGCCGCGGCGGTGGCGGCGTCGGCACTGCTGCTCTCGGGCCTGGCCTGGAGGTTCATGGACGACGCGGGCAGGCTGCTGCGCGACCGGGACGGGTCCCCGGCGGCCCAGAAGACCCCGTCGGCGTCGGGCTCGTCCGCGGGCTCGGCGTCGGGATCCGCCGCCTCGGCGACCGGCGGCGGGACGGCGGGAGCCTCCGGATCGGCGTCGAGCACGCCCAAGGAGTCGAAGCAGCCCACGGCCGTCCCGTACGCCGGGGTGCGCCTGGACGTGACGAACTCGGCCGACCTCAGGGAACCGGTTCAGCGCCAGGACCGCACCGGGGACATCCGCCTGAACTGCGAGAGGACCGGCTGCGATCTGGAGAGCGACGCAAGCGTGATCACCAAGCTGTTCGAAGATCAGAACGGCTCCCTCGACGTGTGCCGGGCCGCCCTCACGGACGTCGACACCCGATCCTTCGGGCTGGCCGGGGCGGCGAACGGCAGCGAGTTCTGTATCAAGCACCCGTCGGGGGACATCGCGCTGTTCGTGATCCAGAACAAGTCGCTCGTGGAGTTGAAGAACTGGACCAAGTGGGTGACCGCGGACATCACGGTCTGGCCCGCGTCCTGACACCGCAGGCCCGCGAAGATGCCCCGACGGGGCTTACGGCAGGCTCCACTGGCCCACGTCGTCGGCCAGGCCGCCGTTCAGGGCGAACTGGACCGCGGCCAGGCCGGCGTCCTTGGGGAGCCGGAAGCTGACGAAGCCCTCCGTCGTGCCACCGGGGTCGAGCGTGACGGTGTCGGGGAAGTTCGGCCCGGCGGTCGTCGGGAGGTTGAGCCCGGTGAACCGCTGCCCGGTGGTGTCCAGCAGATGCGCGGAGGGTGCGGGGGAGTCCTTGTAGACGGCGGTCCCGGTGTTCTCCAGGTGGAGCCGCACCGCGACGAGCCGGTCGGCGCCGCCGGGCTCGGGGGTGGAGGAGCTCGCGGGGGCGGCCGGGTCGACCACCTGCGTGAGCCTGACGTCGAGCCGCTGCCCGGGCTCGTTGCCGGCGAGGGAAACCGTCTCACCCGATCCGCCGGGGGCTGCGGCCAGCAATGCGGGGACGAGGAGCGCGACCGCCGCGAGGAAGCTCCGCGAGCGGCCCGGTGCTCGGCTTCGGGGCATGGCGGAACCTCCCGATCCACGGGCTGCCCTGCCCACGATCCTCCGTGCCCGCGGGTCCCGCCACCCGCGACCCGCGACCCTGCCGGGCATCGACCGCTCGACATGTCCGCTGTCTCGAGAGGCGGACACGAGCCAAAAACAGTGGATCTTCGGACCCGGCCGTGCCATGGTTGGTCCCAGCGAAGGGGTGTAGCTCAGCTGGTCAGAGCGCCGGTCTCCAAAACCGGATGTCGTAGGTTCAAATCCTGCTACCCCTGCCACAGGGAATGAACGAAGGCCCACATCAGCAGTTGATCCTGCTGACGTGGGCCTTCGGTGTTCCGACGGTGCATCAGACCCCTTCCGGAGCCGGTGACGCGCGCTCTGGCAGACTGGGTCGCGTTACCCCAGGCGGTGCAGGACAGGAAACCGGTGCGATTCCGGTGCGGTCCCGCCACTGTGACCGGGCATCCCTCGCGGGAGACCGGGAGTCAGACACTGACGCACCGCCTCTGCTCGTCCTTCACGTCGACCAGGGGACGCGGATCCCCCGGAGAGGCTTCGCCATGTCGCGTACCCGCGCCGTTTTGCGCGCATTCCTGCCTGTCGCACTTCTGATACCCCTGGCCGCGTGCAGTGGTTCACCAGGCGCGCGGGAGCACGGGGAGGCCACGGAGTCCGCCGCCGCGCCCGGGTTCCCGTACACCCTCACCAACTGTGGTGTGAGCAGCACCTATCAGGCCCCGCCCCAGCGCGCCGTCAGCATGAACCAGCACTCCACCGAGCTGCTGCTCGCCCTCGGGCTGGGCGACCGGATCGTCGGATCCGCCTATCTCGACGACGCCGTGCTGCCGCTCTACCGGCCCGCCTACGACAAGATCAAGGTGCTGGCCAAGGAGTACCCCTCCAAGGAGATCCTGCTCGGCGCCGACCCCGACTTCGTGTACGGGGGGTACGCCAGCGCCTTCGACAAGGCGCAGGGCCGCGACCGCGAGGGGCTCGCCAAGGCGGGCATCAACTCCCGGCTCAACGTGGAGTACTGCTCCGAGGGGCGGGTCGGCTTCGACCAGCTCAAGACCGAGATCACCGAGGTCGCGCGGACCTTCGGCGTGCCCGAGCGCGGCGCGAAGCTCGTCGAGGACGAGCAGCGCCGCATCGACGCCGTGACCGCCCGGGTCAAGGACAAACCCCGGCCGTCCGTCTTCGTCTATGACTCCGGCGAGGCCTCCGCCTCCACCTCGGGAGGCAATGGCATCGGCAACGAGATCGTCTCCCTCTCCGGCGGGACGAACGTCTTCGCCGACCTCAAGGACACCTTCGGTGACGTGTCGTGGGAGAAGGTCATCGAGCGGGCGCCCGAGGTCGTCCTCATCTACGACTACGGCGGCACCACCGTCGAAGCCAAGAAGCAGCGACTGTTGAACGACCCGGCACTCGCCGGGGTTCCCGCCGTCAAGAACCGGCGGTTCGTCGTCCTGCCGCTCTCCTCCGCCGTCCTGGGCGTGCGCGTCGCCGACGCCATCGAGTCCCTGGGCCGCCAGCTCCACCCCGACGCCGCGTGAGGCTCCGTACCGCCGCGGTCCTCCTCGTACTCGTCGGCGCGCTCGCCGCGTCCGCCGTCGCGGGTCTGGCGCTGGGGCCCGTACGGATCGCCCCGGGCCGGGTGTCCGACATCGTCCTCGGCGGTCTGTCGGGCGAGCGGCGCACCGGAGCCTTCGCCTCCATCGTGTGGGACGTCCGGATGCCGCGCGTGCTCCTCGGGGCCGTCGTGGGCGCCGGGCTCGCGGTGGCGGGCGCCGTGCTGCAGGCGCTCGTACGCAATCAGCTCGCGGACCCCTTCCTGCTCGGCGCCTCCTCCGGGGCCTCGGCGGGAGCCGTGGTGGTGATCGTGTTCGGCGCGGGGGCCGTCGGGTTCGCCGGCGGGGTGGGTGTGCCGCTCGCCGCCTTCGCGGGCTCGATGGGCGCGCTCGTCGCCGTCTACGCGATGGCCCGGCGCGGCGGAACCATGACCACCGGCCGGCTGATCCTGGCCGGGGTCGCCGTCCAGTACATCCTGTCCGCGCTGACCAGCCTCGTCCTGGTGCTCGCCGCGCACCCCGACCAGATCCGCTCCGTCCTCTTCTGGACCCTCGGCGGCCTCGGCGGGGCCCGCTGGGACGAGCTGGCGCTGCCCTCCGTGGCGCTGCTCGTCGGCACCGGACTGCTCGTGGTCCTCGCCCGGCCGCTCGACCTGCTCCTCGCCGGGGAGGAGGGCGCGCACACCCTGGGCCTGGACACGGGACGATTCCGCGCCGCCGTCTTCGTCCTCACCTCCCTCGTCATCGGCGTGCTCGTCGCCTACAGCGGGGCGATCGGCTTCGTCGGGCTGATGGTCCCGCACGCCGCCCGGATGGTCGTCGGCGCCGGACACCGGGCGCTGCTGCCGGTGGCCGCGCTGGGCGGAGCCGTGTTCCTGGTCCTGGCCGACCTGCTCGCCCGTACGGCCGCCGCGCCCGAGGAGATCCCGGTCGGCGTGGTCACCGCGCTCGTCGGCGGGCCGTTCTTCCTGTGGATGCTGCGCCGCTCCAGCCGGACCGAAGGGATCGCCGGATGACCGGGAAAGCGGCGCGGCCGGTGGAACTCGCCGTCGAGGCCGTGCGTTACGAGATCGACGGGCACCCGCTGCTGCACGGAGTCGACCTCACCGCCCGGCCCGGCGAGACGGTGGGTGTGGTCGGCCCCAACGGCAGTGGCAAGACCACCCTGCTCCGCTGCGTCTACGGCACCCTGCGGCCCACCGCCGGCCGGGTCCTGCTGGACGGCGGCGACGCGGCCGCGCTCACCGTCAAGGACCGGGCGCGGCGCGTGGCGGTCGTACCGCAGGACGCGAGCGGCACCTTCGGGCTGACCGTCCGCGAGGTCGTCGCCATGGGGCGCAGCCCGCACAAGCGGTTCTGGGAGCAGGACGGCCCCGACGACCTGCGGCGCGTCGCCGAGGCGCTGGAGACCGTGGGCACGGGCCTTTTCGCCGAGCGCCGCTTCGACGAGCTCTCCGGCGGCGAGCGCCAACGCGCCCTGGTGGCCCGCGCCCTCGTCCAGGACCCCGGCCTGCTCGCCCTCGACGAGCCGACCAACCACCTGGACATCCGCTACCAGCTGGAGGTCCTGGCCCTGGTCCGCTCCCAGCCCGCCACCAGCCTGCTCGTCCTGCACGACCTCAACCTCGCCGCGGCCTTCTGCGACCGGCTGTACGTCCTGACCGGCGGCCGGGTCGCCGCCTCGGGGCCGCCGCAGGAGGTCCTCACCGAGGAACTGCTGGCCGAGGTGTACGGGGTGCGCGCCCGTATCCAGGTCCGCCCGGACACGGGCGCGCCGAACATCGTCTACTGGTAGCCGTACGGACGTGTGATGATCTCCATCCCGTGCCCCGCGGGGTCCGTGAAGTAGACGCCGCGGCCCCCGTCGTTGTGGTTGATCTCGCCGGGGTGCTTGCCGTGCGGGTCTGCGAAGTAGGGGACCCCAGCCGAACGGATCTTCTCGAACGCCACGTCGAACTCCTCCTCGGAGAGGAGGAACGCGTAGTGCTGCGCGGTGATGGACTCGGCCGGGATGGTCGCGAAGTCCAGGGTCACGCCGTTGCTGGTTTCGACGGGGATGAAGGGTCCCCACTCGGTCCCGACCTGGAGATTCAGGATGTGCGCCAGGAATTCGGCGGACTCCCGGTTGTCACGGGAGTGGATGATCGTGTGGTTCAGTTGCACAGACATGGGTGAATGCCTCCGAAAGGCAGATCACGGGCACCTCCATGCCTCACCCAACCGGTGACCGACACGCGATGCCGTGATCACGATCGTAAGCACCCCTCACGCGCGAAGTCCACCCCCTTCCGGTCGACCGGAACGGCCCGGCCGCCCGTGCCCGGCCCGTCACGAACTCCCGTACACCGCTTTGACGTTGTCCTGCGCCGGATGCGTCCGGCCGGCCGGGCCCGCCGCGAACACCCGCAGCAGGTTCTCCGTCACCCGCGTGGTCAGCGCCCCGGACCGCGCGTCCAGGCCGTGATTGGCGCCGCTGCCGCCGTCGCCCGTCGCGTCCAGGGCCTCCACCCACCGCATCGTGCCGGTCGCGAAGACTCCCGCCCCGCTCGGCACCGTGTAGTACGCCGTGTCCTGGTGGCTGGGACGGCCCTCGCACACCACCGGGGAGTGCGCCAGTATCTCGATCGGCCGGGGCGTCGGGAAACCGGTGTTGACCTTGTCGTATTCCACCCCCACCAGGTGCGCGAAGCGGTCGCCCGCCCGTGCGCCGGTGCCTTCGAACAGCCAGTGACCGGGGCTGGTCACCACGTACGGGGCGTCCACCGGATAGCCGTCGTAGATCACGCCGAGCAGCGAGCTCTCCGGGTCCGCACCGGGCGCCGAGCGGAAGTCCACCGTCGCCGGATGGCCCCGCTTGAACCCCGGATCCTGGTCGTAGGAGGACTTGTAGCAGACCAGCGTGCGGTCCGGCCCCAGGTCGGAGGCTTCCAGCCGGATCCGGCGGTAGCAGCAGTTCGCGCCCAGGATCGCGATGTTGGTGCCGGCGTCCCGCGCGGCCGTGAAGTGGGCCCGCTGCTCCGGCGACCAGTACTCGTCGTGGCCGAGCGAGAGCACCGCCGCCGCCCCCTCCAGCAGGCGCTTCTCCCGTGCCACGTCGGTGGTGGTCGTGTACGCGAGGGGTATGCCGAGCCGCTCGGCGAGGGCGAGCAGCGGGGCCTCGTACGTCAGGAACAGGCCCGCGCCGTTGTCGTACTCGTACGGCCGGTCGAAGCTCACGGACAGGGAGCGCGAGGCGTAGCCGCCGCTGGGGCCGTCGTAGCTGCCGTAGCCGCCCCACCGGTTGTAGGCCTGCCAGGTGGCCACCGCGTTGACCACGACGCTGCGCCCGGCCGTCGCCGCCGACCGGACGGTGACCGGCACGAAGCGCTGGCCTTCGCCGCCCTGCGCGTCGAGCCGCAGCAGGTAGCAGCCCTCCGGCCAGTCCTTGGTCTCGACCGTGGTGGTACGCGTCCAGCGCGTGCGGACCATCCGGGTGCCGGAGTCCACCGTGTGCTCCGGCTGCCGGGCCCCGGGCAGGGCCTCGGAACGCCACACCAGCCGGGCCCGGGCGCCGCCGTACCAGCCCATCCGGTAGGCGGAGACCGTGAACCGCGGGGCGGTGGTGGACACGTGCAGCCCGAAGGGCTCGCCGGGCAGGACGCTGACCTTGTCCGCGAAGCCCTCGATGGCCCGAGCCGGCCCGGCCTTGGTCACCGGCCAGTCGGCATGGCCGGGACGGGCGTTCTCGGCCTTGACGTCGAAACCGTGCGGACCGGCCGCCGAGGGCTTCCCACCCGGCGTGGCGGAGCCGTCGGCCCGCTCCCCGCCCTGCCCGTCGGCGCCGCCGTCCCCGCTCGCGCAGCCGGCCACGGCCCCGAGCCCCGCAGCCGTGGCCGCCCCGGTCGCGATCGCGAGGAAGCGCCGCCTGCCTGCGCCTGCGCCGTCGCCGCCGCCGGCCGCCTCGGCCATGTACTCCTGATCCATGGAGGGCACGTTATGTCACGCTTAGGCCATGGCTTTCACCGGCCCGCCCGGCCACAGCACTAGGCTGGTCACCGGCCGCAGCCCGCTGCCCCCGGGCGGGATCACCACCCTGCCCACCGAGCTGATGGTGCGCGCCTCCACCGCGCCGCCCCCGGCCGAAGGGAGCCGCCGGTGAGATATGCCTTCTCCACGCTCGGCCTGCCGGGCGCGCCGCTCGACCGCAGCGCCGCCCTCGCAGCGTCTCACGGGTTCGAGGGCATCGAGCTGCGCGCCCACCCCGAGGAACCCCTGCACCCCGACAGTCCCGCCGCCGCGCGCGCCGCCGGACTGCGGACCCTCACTGCCGCGGGAGTGGCCGTCCTCGCGGTCGCGGGCTACGCCAGAGTGGCGGCCCCCGGCGCGGACGAACCGGTCCTCGCCGAACTGCGGTCCCTGGTCCGGCTCGCCGCCGATCTGGAGGCCCCCTACATACGGGTCTTCCCGGGCGGCGCGGACCTGCCCGGGGCGGCCGCCGACGCCAATGCCGTACGTCGCCTGCTGGCGGCGGCGCCGTTCGCCGAGCGCCACGGCGTGCGGATCCTGCTGGAGACCCACGACTCCCACCGCACCGCGGCCGCGACCGCCCGGGTGCTCGACACGGTCGCGCATCCGGCTACCGGTGCACTGTGGGACGTGCTGCACACCTGGCTGGGCGGCGAGTCCCCCGCCGCATCGCGGCGCGCCCTGGCCGCGCACCTGGGCTACGTACAGGTGAAGGACGTGCGGTCCCCGCAGGAGCTCACCCCGATCGCGCTCGGCACCGGAGTGCTGCCCCTGGCCGAGGCGGTGTCCGTCGTGCCGCCGGACGGCTGGCTCTGCTGGGAGTACGAGAAGCGCTGGTACCCCGGCGCCGCCGAACTGCCCGGACTGCTTGCCAGGGGCCGGGAGTACCTGGAGAGCCTGGTGGCGCAACAGTCCCTCGGTGGTGCGGCCGACCAATCCCCTCGTACCACTGGGGTGGGTTCTTCTTGAACTTGCGGAGCGGTGGCGCGGGCCCGGCCTTGTGCCAGTCCCTCACTGGTGGAGGGCGTCAACTGCTCGCCACGCCCAGTTGTGCTGCCACTGCCGGGCGGTGGCCTGGCGTGTACGCGGTTGCGGAGTCGCCGAGGCCGTCCACGCAAAGGCGTGCGGTGTAGCGGGCGCCCCAGCCGGCTACGCGGGACTGCTCCGAAGGGTCGGCGCGGACGCCGGGGTGGACGTTGAGGATGCCGGCGACCAGGCCTTCTACGATGGCGGGAATGAACGCGCGCACGAGGCAGGCGTGTTCTCCGAAGCCGAAGGTGACCAGAGGCTGCCGTCGGCGGCGGAGATCGAAGGTGTCGGGTTGCTCGAACACCGTCTCGTCGCGGTTCGCGGAGCCGATCGCGGCCAGGACGTGTGCACCGGCGGGCAGGCGTGTGCCGCCCAGCTCCACCGGTCGGGTGGTCATGCGCTCGACGAGCCCGAACGGTGGCATCCAGCGCAGGACTTCGTGGACGGCATCGCCGAGAAGCTCCGGGTGGTCCCGGACAAGTCCCCGCTGGTCCGGGTCGTTGAACAGCGCGACCAGGAGGCTGCCCGCCGCCCACCCCGGTTCGGGAAGGGACGGGAGGATCACGCGGATCGTCGGGAGGACCTCCGCGACGCCTCGCGGACAAACGCTTCCAGGGGTGATGTGCCGCCACCGTGCGATCGCCGAGGACGGGTCCGGGCCGAGGCCCTCAAACCAGGGGGTGAGCGCGGCGTCGAGCTCGTTCATAGCGGCGGCCGACACCGCGAGCTTGGCGGGGTCCCCCGGGTCGAGGATGCCCAGCCATAGGTCCTGTGCCAGGCGCAGCAGGGTCGTGCTGTCGACCTCGAGGCTCAGCATCCACCGGAACACCTCTGCCGCGACGGGTTGCAGGACCTCGCCCATAAGGTCCGCTTGCCCGTGCATGCCGGAGACCCGCTCGATGACCAGCTTCCGTGCGTACTCTCGGGCCGGACCGGCCCGTTCGGGCCCGAAGACCTCCTCGACGCTGGCGCGCATCCCTTGGTGGATGTCGCCGCTACTCGACAGGATGTTCTCCGATCCGTAAATCTCCGACATGGCGGACGGAAAGCTCGTGGTGAAGGTCTGACCGTGGCTCATCACCTGACGCACGTCCCGCCAGCGCGTGACGAGCCAGCAGCCGAGCGCGGGGATCTCGGCCACAGGGTGGTCACGTCGAAGCCGCTGATAGATCGGATAGGGATCCGCGTGGAGCACCTCCGGCGTGATCGTGTCCAGGAACGAGGTCATTCGTCCTCCCGAATTGCTTGGCCGGTGGTCTTCGTTGATTTCCGGGGACCCGGAGGTGGGGAACCGCCGTTGAACCGGCGGCATCGGCGGCATCCTCCTCAACACCCTCGGCCTGTTGCCCCGCACGCGGGGATGTGCGGGGCAACGCCAGGAGGCGGGCGGGCGGTTGAGGTCCGGCTGCCCGCCCGCGGGTCAGCGTTGGTGGGGGAGCGGGGGGCGTTCGGCGTCCTGATCGGCGGAGCGGTCGAATGCTCCGGGGCGGGAGAGGTCGTCAAGGAGCTCGTCGATGAGTTCCTGTGTGACGTGCGGCATCACGTAGACGTGGCTGTAGTCGTGCCGGCGGCCACCGAGGTTGAGCGGCACGCAGGCAAGCGAGTACTTCTGCGTGATCTCGGCGCGGGGCTGCTGGAACCAGACGCTGAGCGCGTGGTCGCCGTGGCCGACCTCGATGCCGTCCTCGGCCCAGGGCTCGCCACGTTCCTGCAACTGCGCGCTGAGGCTCCTGAGGCGTTCCGCCGTGTACTCGGCGATCCGCAGGACCTCGGCGGCCTGCCGTACCTGCTGCTCCTCGCTGAACTGCGCGAGGTGATTCCACATGGCCAGAGAGGCGAATCCGCTGCGGGAGCCGGCGAACGTGCTGTCCGGGGAGGAGACCACCGCAGGGTCCGACGGCGGCCGCAGCTTGGATCCCGCACGGGACATGTAAATCCCGGTGGGGACGGGCGCACCGGGGTACTTGTGGCCGCTGGTGACGATCGAGGACACCTCGGGAATCCGGAAGTCGAACACCGGCGGCGCGCTGTCGATGAGCCCGTTGTCGCGGGCCTTCTCCAGGTACGGGGCGTAGGCACCGCCCAGTGCGCCGTCGACGTGGATCCAGTAGCCGTTGCGGACACTGACCCGCTTCGGGTCGTCGGGGTCGAAGCACACGGTGCGGTCGACGAGGCCGTGCTTCTCGAAGACCGGGCGCAGGCGCTCGCACGCGGTCTGGACGTCGTCGTAGGCGCCCTTGAAGACGCTGCCGACGTTGAAGTTCACCAGGACGGGGTGGCCCTTGGCGGCGAAGAAGTCCACGAGGGCGACCAGGGCATCGACGTCGACGGTGCCGGGTCCCTCATCGCCGCCGGTGGTCGGCACTCCTCCGAGGGGCCAGCCGTTGTAGGTCTGCATCCCGGTGTCGGCCAGGTCGATCGGGCACTCACCGGGGTAGAGGCTGCCGCCCAGGTCGTAGAAGGTCGGGATGTCCAGCACCCGCATCGCCTTGATGTGCGAGTAGTGCGTCTCCTGCGAGAAGAACGCCACCGGAGCGTAGGCGTTGGGGTTGTCGTCCGGGTGCTTGGCCCGCAGGTAGCTGGTCCGGCAGCTGGCGTCGCCGGAGACCTCGTCACGCACCAGGGCATTGCCGTCGAGGTAGTCACGCGCGTTCCACATCGCGTACAGGTTGCCCTCGGTGCTGCCCATGGACAGCACGTACCCCCACCCGTCCTCGTCCCCAGGGTGGGCCGGGTCCTGGGGCAGGGGGGCGTGCCACAGGCGGGCGTAGTGCTCCAGGACCGCCCGCTCCAGCCACCGCGAGTGCAGGCTGTAGTTGCTGTCGACGAACGGGTCCCCGATGTTGTTGATGTGGTAGCCCAGGAAACGCCCGAGGGCGGCGTGGCCGTCGAGCGACAGGTTGACCTGGTACCCCAGCAGACGCCCGCTCCGCTCGCCGAGGTACCCCTCCAGCTTGGCGAGGACCGCGATCCGCTGCTCATCGCTGTAGGCGTCGGTACCCAACCGGTAGTCGTCGTTGGCCGGCAGCGCCGCCAGAGGCGTATCGGAGTGTTCGGTAATCATTCCATGTCCGATTCTGAGCAATTCTCCGAAGCGGAATTCAGGTGCTGAATCGCTACCAGACGGCAACGGCTTCGGCAGATGCTCGTGTCTAAAGGGAGGAAGGCGGTTGCGAGAGTTGTCCGCTTGTACGACGTTCAACGGGCGGATAGCCGGAGCAACCCGTCACCGGGATACTGGCCTGCGTAAACGGCGGCAATTGCCATGTTCGGCTGTCCTGCCCAGGGCCTCGCGGCACACAGGATATGCGTGACATGGCGCCCCGATTGCCCGCCTGTCTACGTTTACTCTCACTCTAGTCATTTCGAGTGAAAAGGGTTTGCTTTAAACTTCCCGGGAGCGCCTTCGGGAGTGACGTTTCGGCAGCTCTCGGGATAGCAGCTTTGTGCCACTAGGAGTGCACTGATGGCCGAATGGTTCAGCAACGAGCGGCCTCCGCGCCGTTGGTGGAGCGCCGGGGCGGGAACGTGCCTACGCTGGAAGAGGTGAAGCCATCTCCTCGGCCCGTGCGCCCACGCACGACTAGCTAGGATGATCGATGAAAATGAAGCGCACAGCAGAGTCGCGCTCAAGCAAGGGACTCACCGCATTCGCCACTGTTGCCGTCATGACCGCCGCGTGCCTGCTGTCCGGGTACCCGGCCACCGCCGCCGCGCCGGCAGACGGTTCCTGCCGGACCTCGCTGCCGGACAGCTTCTGGCGTGCACCCGTGGACGGGCTTCCCGTGCACCCGAGCTCTGCCCAGTACGTATCCTCGATCGGGTCCGCGGAGCCCCTGCATCCGGACTTCGGGTCGGGGCTCATAGACGGCCAGCCGTTCGGCATCCCCATCACCGTCACGGACGCGAAGCTGCCGGAATCGAAGGTCTCCCTGGACTACGCCGATGAGAGCGAGACGTCCGGGTACCGGATCCCGCAGAATGCCAAGATCGAGAACGGTCCGGCGAGCGACGGGGACCGGCACGTCATCGTCTGGGACCGCGACCTGTGCAAGTCCTACGAGCTCTGGGACGCCAAGCAGCAAGGTGACAACGCCTGGCACGCCGGCTCGGGTGCGGTCTTCGACCTGCGGAGCCACGAGCTGCGGCCCGACGGGTGGACGTCGGCCGATGCCGCGGGCCTCGCGATCCTCCCCGGTCTGGTGCGCTACGACGAGGCGGTAACGGGGCGGGTCGACCACGCGATCCGCATCACCGTGCCCCGCTCGGACCAGAGCTACGTCTGGCCCGCACGGCACCAGGCGGGCTCCGCGGCGGACGAGTCGCTGCCTCCCATGGGGCTGCGGCTGCGGCTCAAGAGCTCGGTGGACACCTCGAAGCTGGCCCCGCAGGCCAAGGCCGTGGCCGAGGCGCTCAAGAAGTACGGCGCCATCGTCGCGGACAACGGCTCGGCCTGGTTCATCTCCGGCGAGGAAAACTCCGGCTGGAACAATTCCCAGCTCGACGCACTCAAGGCCATCAAGGGATCGGACTTCGAGGCGGTCGACGCGTCCGGACTCATGCGGTCGGCGGACTCGGGAGCCGTTGCGCCCAGGTGATCCCGAGGCCGGGACGACCGGCGCAGTACGGTCGCCGCGCAGGGCAGGGCGTCCTAGACTGACGCCCTGCTTGATCATGTGCGCGCCAAGCCGAAGGAACGAAAGCCATGCGCTACCTCCCCCTGGGCGGTTCAGGTCTGCGGGTCTCCGCCGTGGGACTCGGCTGCAACAACTTCGGCCGCCGACTTGACGCCCAGGCCACCCGCGCCGTCGTCGACGCCGCACTGGACGCGGGCATCACCCTCCTCGACACCGCCGACATCTACGGCGGCCGGGGCGGCTCGGAGCGCCACCTCGGCCAGGCCCTCAAGGGCCGCCGGGACCAGGTCGTCCTCGCCACCAAGTTCGGCTACGACGGTGTGGACATGCAGTACGGGCCCGCCGCCGGATCCCGCGGCGGGCGGGCGTACATCCGGCGGGCCGTGGAGGAATCGCTGCGCCGCCTCGACACCGACCACATCGACCTCCTCCAGCTGCACAGCCCCGACCCGGCCACCCCGATCGCCGAGACCCTGGCCGCGCTCACCGAGCTCGTCGCCGAGGGCAAGGTCCGCTACATCGGCCACTCCAACCTCAGCGGCTGGCGGCTCGCCGAAGCCGCCCACGTCGCACGCGAAACGGGCGCGACCCCCTTCGTATCGGCGCAGAACGAGTGGTCCCTGCTGGAGCGTTCGGCCGAGCGCGAGCTGGTCCCGGCGGCCCTGCACTACGGGGTCGGCGTGCTCCCGTACTACCCGCTCGCCAACGGCCTGCTGACCGGCAAGATCCGCCGGGGCGCGCCCGTCCCGGCCGGCTCCCGCCTCGAGGGCCGGGACGCGTACCTCACCGAGGAGCGGCTCGACGTGGTCGAGGGGCTCGCCGCCCTCGGCGAGAAGTACGACCGCACCATCCTCGAACTCGCCGTCGGCTGGCTCTCCGCCCAGCCCGGCTGCGCCTCCGTCATCGCGGGAGCCACCTCCGCCGAGCAGGTACGCGCCAACGCGGCCGTCGCCGACCGCCCGTTGGAGGCAGAGCTGCTCGCCGAGATCGACGCCATCGCGCCGGGCGTAGGCGTCGCCGCGTGACGGCCGCCGGGCGGCGACCGCCGCTGCTGCGCTGTGCGCTCCTCGACGACTTCCAGGACATCGGACGCACCGCGGCCGACTGGTCGCCGCTCGCCGACCGCGTCGAGGTGGTCAGCCTCACCGAGCACACCGACGACGAGGACGTACTCGCCGGGCGCCTGGCCGACTTCGACATCGTCATCACCCTGCGCGAACGCGTCCCGTTCCCGGCCTCGTTGCTCGACCGGCTGCCGCGCCTGCGCCTGCTCATCGCCTCCGGCATGCGGAACACGGTGATCGACTACGCCGCCGCCGAGCGCAACGGCGTCACCGTGTGCGGCACCACCAGCTCCTCCACCCCGCCCGTGGAGCTGACCTGGGCCCTGCTGCTGGGCCTGGCCCGCGGTCTGGTCCAGGAGAGCAACGCCCTGCGCGAGGGCGGCCCCTGGCAGCAGACCGTGGGCGCCGACCTGCACGGGCAGCGGCTCGGCCTGCTCGGCCTCGGCAAGATCGGCAGCCGGGTCGCCCGGATCGGCCTCGCCTTCGGCATGGACGTGGTGGCCTGGAGCAGCAACCTCACCAAGGAACGGGCCGACGAGGTGGGAGTCGCCCTCGCGCCCTCCAAGGAGGAGCTGCTGGCGAGCAGCGACTTCGTCTCCGTCCACCTCGCTCTCGGCGAGCGCACCCGGGGCCTGATCGGCGCCCCCGAACTGCAGCTGATGCGGCCGACCGGCTACCTGGTCAACACCTCCCGCGCAGCCATCGTCGATCAGGAGGCGCTGCTCGAAGCCCTCCACACGGGCCGGATCGCGGGCGCGGGCATCGACGTCTTCGACATCGAGCCGCTGCCCGCCGAACACCCCTTGCGCACGGCCCCGAGGCTGCTCGCCACACCGCACCTGGGCTATGTGACACGGTCCAACTACGCCACCTATTACGGCGAAGCCGTCGAGGACATCGAAGCGTTCCTCGACGGCTCACCCGTCCGCGTCCTGCACTAGTTGCTCAGCGCCTCGCAGCAGTGAACCCCAGGTGCCGTGCGGGGCCCGGGCCCTGCTATCCCGTGCGGCTCAGCAGGACGAAACCGTCCTTCTCGGTCACGGTGCGGTACCCCCGGATGCGGGCGAAGTCGAGGGAGACCATCTCCTGCCTGACCGACAGCGGCCAGCGGTGGTTCGGCGCGACCTTGGTGTCAACCATGATCCACTCGGGGTTGGGGCGGCTGTCCCCCCAACCGTAGACACTGACGCTGGTGCGGTCGGCGAGGTGGGGCCCCAGGTTGTTCGACGCCTGGACCGTGGCTCCGTCCGGGATCCCCGCCATCACACTGCGGGCCACCGCGCTCCGGGGATCGGTCTGCCAGGTCGCCGGCTGGAACAGCTGCCACAGCGGAAAGTGCGGCAACAGCAGCAGGGTGACCGCCGCGGAGCCCGCCAGGTAGCGGTACAGGCTGCGGCCGCTCGCACCCCGCCGGTGCAGGGCGTCGATGAATGCCGCGAAGACGATCGGCATGATCAGCAGCCCGTAGTGGTAGCTGGTGCCCCAGTGGGCCGGGTAATCCGAGGCGAGGCGCCACAACACGGTGGGCAGCGCGATCAGAAGGAGCGGCGAGCGCAGCGCCAGGAACAGGGTGGGGGCCAGCATGAGGATGAGGGTCGTGACCTTCTCCTGCGGGGTGATGAGACCGAGCGTCCCCTGGTGGAGGAGCTCCACCAGGCCGCCGCCCGACCCGCTGTCCGCACCGCCGGCGCCGGGATTGTGGGAGGCGAAATAGCCGTCGAACCCGCCCGGATGGAAGGAGGCCAGCGTCAGCACGGCGAGCGCGCTCGCGGCCAGCCCGGCCGCGGCCGTGACGATCCCCAGCCTGCGCCCCCCGCGCCCACCCCGCCACGCGATCACCAGGCCGATCACGGCCACCGTGAGGCCGAGGTCCTCCTTCACCAGCACGAGCGGCAGCGCCCAGTACGCGGCGGCCCGCAGCCGGCCGCTGCCGAGGGCGGTCAGGGAGAAGGCGAGCAGCGGAACGGCGAAGGCCCATTCGTGGAAGTCGTAGGCAACCCCGCTCGCGATGCCCCACGAGACGGCGTAACAGGTGCCGATGACCACGGCGGCCGCGGAGCCGAGTGTCCTGCGGGCCCAGAAGGCCAGCGGCAGCACGCTCGCGGCGACCAGTGCGGCCTGCGCGACGAGCAGCAGTTTCACCGACGGCCACAGCCAGTACAGCGGTGCCAGAACGGCCAGGATGGGCGAGAAGTGGTCGCCCAGAACGGGGAAGTCCGGTCCCTTGACCTCGGAGACGGGCAGGTGCCCGTCCGCGTAGGACCGCACGACCTGTACGAAGATCCCCAGGTCGAAGGAGTGGGAGAGCAGATGCTCGTGGATCCGCAGGGACAAGGCCGTGTAGGCGAAGAACAGCGCTCCCGCCATGGCCCAGATCCACCAGGTGGCCCCGGGGCCGCTTCCGGCGGCCGGCTCGGGAGCCGCCCGTTCCTCGGTACCGGACTGCTGCGGTGGGAGTGTGGCGGCGTTGCCGGTGGGTGCTTGCATGAACCCTCAAGATGCCAGCAACCCCACGGGCCGGGCGCGGAGCCGCCGCCCGTGTGGGCAGTTTCCTTCGAATGGCGGACGCCGGCGGACGCCACAGGTTCTCCGCACGACCCCCGACCTCGCCGTACCGGATGAATCCGGGGCGGAGCCCACTGCGGTGACCATGCGGCACGGTCATTTCGCAGGGCCTGGATGAGCCAGGGGTACACCGGGATCAGGTCCGGTACCACCTGCCAGCCGTTGATGATCCACACCAGCCGCCAGTATCGGTCCACCCGGGGATCGTGTGCTTCTTCGAACTGCTGGGCCATCCAGTCCCGGAATTCCGTGTCAGGGGTGCGCGCGAACACCTCGGCGAAGCGGTCCACGAGGTCGTCGACGACGGGTGCGCCGCTGTCGCTGAGCGGGTCGATGCCCGACTCCATGGCCTCGGCCACCTTCTGGCGGGTGAACTCCATCAGTTCCTCGCCGGCCTCGCTCTCGATGCCGAGCGTGCGCCCGGCGGCCCGGCACCTGGCCGTCCGGCGCATCCGGGCCCGGAAGTCCGCGTCCGGCCACGGCTCGCAGAACGCTCCGACGCAGTTGCAGCACCCGGATCTGGACGTCCATGGCATCGGCGTGCGCCGCGGCGACTTCCGCCACCGAGAGCTCGCGGTCCAACACCCGTTGGATCGTGGCCAGGTCCATGCCCAGCTCGCGCAGTGTGCGCAGGAGTTCCAGACGAAGCAGTGCGTCGAGGTCGTAGAGCCGATAGCCGGCGGGACTTCGGGTGGTCGGCGCCACCACCCCCGAATCGGAGTAGAACCGGATGGTCCTCACGGGCAAGCCGGTCCGCCGGGAAAGCTCCCCGATCGAGTAGAGGGTCGTCACGTCCATGTCCCCCACTCTGCTGTCTCCAGTCACTGGAGACTCAAGGCCATGTCCCGGCCGGGCCCCGAAATCATCCGGGCCGAGCCCGGGGTCCCTCCGTTTACGACACGATGTCCTTGCGGGAGAACCCCCGGAAGGCGAGGGCGAACAGCACCAGCGCGTACGACACCGACACCACCGCCCCCTTCACCATCCCGCCCCACTCCAGCTGCGGCTGCAGCGCGTCCGCCCACGCGAACTGCCAGTGCGCCGGCAGGAACTCGCGCCACGAGCCGAGCGCCGTCACCGCGTCCAGCACATTGCCGACGATCGTCAGCCCGACCGCCCCGCCCACCGCGCCCAGCGGCGCGTCCGTCCGCGTGGACAGCCAGAAGGCCAGGCCCGCCGTCACCAGCTGCGACACGAAGACGAAGGCCACCGCCAGAGCCAGCCGCGGCACGGTGTCCCCGGCCGCCAGCGCCCCGCCCGCCGGGAGCTTCAGCGGCCCCCACCCGTACGCGGCCGTGCCCGCCGCCAGTGCCACCACCGGCAGCAGCACCATCGCCGCCAGGCTGAAGCCCAGCGCCACCACCAGCTTGCTCCACAGCAGTCGCGCCCGCGGCACGGGCGAGGCCAGCAGATAGCGCAGCGAGGACCAGCTCGCCTCCGACGCCACCGTGTCCCCGCAGAACAGCGCCACCGGCACCACCAGCAGGAATCCGGCCGAGACGAACAGGCAGGTCGCGGCGAAGTTCGCACCCGACGCCGTGGCCGTGTCGATCAGGGTGATCCGGTCGTTCCCGCCGCCCCTGCTGCCCGGCCCGCCACCCACCGCGAACGCGATCATCAGGATGAAGGGCAGCGCGGCCAGCACCCCGCCCATCACCAGCGTCCGCCGCCGGCGCCACTGCCGCAGCGCCTCCACGCGCAGGGGCAGCGTCCGGTTCGCCCGGTAGCCCGGGGCCACCTCTTGCACCGCGGTCATGCCGGACCTCCGATCAGGGTGAGGAACGCGTCCTCAAGCCTCCGGTGCGGCCCCACTCCGGTCACCGGCACCTCCAGCCGTACGAGTTCGGCGATCAGCCCCGCGGCCGTCGCACCTTCCAGCCGTACGAGCAGCCCGTCTTCGGTGGCCGCCACCGAACCCACTCCCTCCAGCGCCGCCACCTTCTCCAGGCCCGCCTCGTCCACCGGCTCCGCCAGCGTCACCAGCAGGGTGTCCCCGCCACCGGTGATCTCCGCGACCTCGCCCGCGGCGACCCGCTGCCCGCGGTCCATCACCACCAGGTGCGTACAGGACTGCTCCACCTCCGACAGCAGGTGACTGGAGACGATGACCGTCCGCCCGCCCGCCGCGTAGCGGATCATCACGTCCCGCATCTCCCGGATCTGCGGCGGGTCCAGACCGTTCGTCGGCTCGTCGAGGATCAGCAGATCCGGCATCCCGAGCATGGCCTGCGCGATCGCGAGCCGCTGGCGCATGCCCTGCGAGTACGTGCGCACCGCGCGCTCCAGCGCGTCGCCGAGCCCGGCGATCTCCAAGGCCTCCGCCATGTGCGAGTCCTCGGCCGGCCGGCCGGTGGCCTGCCAGTACAGCTCCAGGTTCGCCCGGCCCGTCAGGTGCGGCAGGAATCCCGCGCCCTCCACGAAGGCCCCGACCCGCGACAGCACCGGCGCCCCGGCGCGCACCGCGTGCCCGAACACCCGGATCTCGCCGGCGTCCGGCGAGATCAGCCCCATCAGCATCCGCAGGGTGGTGGTCTTCCCGGCGCCGTTGGGCCCGAGCAGCCCCAGCACCTGCCCCTTCTCCACCCGGAACGACAGGTCCCGTACCGCGTACCGGTCCTGCGCCTTCGCGTACCGCTTCGTCAGTCCCGTGATTTCCAGCGGTACGTCGGCCAGCGCGGCCTCCGGCTGCGGTACGCCGGCCCGCGTCCCCGCGGCCCCCCGCCCGGTCCGCCGGATCCCGAGCAGCGCCGCGGCCAGCGCCAGTGCGCCCAGCGGCAGCCACCACGTCCAGGCGGGCAGCCCCGCCGAGGCGGTCCGTACCCCGGCCGCGACGGGCACGGCCAGGGGGCTCTCCACCGCGACGGTGTAGGTGGCCGGCGCGGCCGGGGTCGCGAAGCCGAGATCGGTCGAGGCGACCACCAGCCGCAGCCGGTGTCCGGCCGCGGCGGAATGGTCGATCGCGGGCAGCTTCAGCTCCACGCGCGCACCCAGCTGCGCGTTCTCCACCCGCACCGGGGCGACCAGCTGGTTGGGCAGCACCTGCTGCTGCCCGTCGGGCCCCACGTCGTACACCTTGCCGAACAGCACGGCCGAACCGTCCGCAGCCGTCGACCTCACGTTCAGGGTGATGGTCGGGGTGCCGGTGATCCGTACGTCCTCGGCCAGCGGCGCCGACTCGAACGCGGCGTTCTGCCCGGGGAAGTCCAGCGAGAGCCCGGCTCCGAAGGCGGCGAGCTGGCCGCCGATGCCGGGCAGCGAGGACAGCGCGGGAGGCGCGCCGCCCGCCGGATTGGCGAAGCTCTGCTCCCGTCCCGTCAGGGCGAACTCCCGCGGCCCCGCGGTGAGCCCGGGATACCGATCGCCGCTCGCGCCGCGCAGCTTCACCTCTCCGTCCGTGGAGTCGATGCCGCCGGAGCGCGAGACCCGGAACGCCGGTCCGGTGTCCGCGCCCTCGTCGCCCTTGAGGTGGCGGTCGAACCAGGCCGTCACCCGGGCCCCGACCCGGTCCGCCTCGCGCATGCCGCCGTCGTGCCCGCCGGCCGCCCAGTCCACGGAGACGGGTGCACCGTTCGCCGCGATGGCCCGGGCCATCGCGTCGGCCTGGTCCAGCGGGAAGAGCGAGTCGTCCTGGCCCTGCACGATGAGGGTCGGCACCTTGATCTTGGCGCCGACGGCCGACGGACTGCGCTGCTCCAGCAGTGCGACGGCCTCGGGGTCGGGCTTCCCGGCCACCGCGACGCGTTCGTACATCGCGCAGAGCTCGGGCTGGAACCGTCCGCAGCCGGGGGCGGCCGCCGGGTCCTGCCGCGACACCGGCCGGGCCTGCTGCCCCATCCCGCCGGAGGAGCCGGTGGTGAAGAAGATGCCGGACCAGAGCTTCTTGAAGACGCCGTTCGGGAAGAGGGAGTCCGCGAGGTTCCAGTAGGTGATCTGCGGGGCGATCGCGTCCACGCGCCGGTCGTACCCGGCGGCGAGCAGCGAGGCCGCCCCGCCGTAGGAGGCCCCGGTCAGGCCCACGCGCGGATCGCCGGCCGCGTCGAGCTGCACCTCGGGCCGGGCCGCGAGCCAGTCGATGAGCCGGGAGACGTCCTTGACCTCGTGCTCGGGGTCGTTCAGGCCGATCCGGCCGCCGGAAGCGCCGAAACCGCGCGCCGACCACGTCAGGACGGCGTACCCGTCGCGGGCCAGCTGCTCGGCCTGCTTGCGGACGTCGCCCTTGCTGCCGCCGAAACCGTGCCCGAGGAGCACAGCGGGACGTTTCTTCCCGTCGCCGGTGGTGAAGAACGAGGTGTCGATGCCGACGTCGGGCATGTCGATCACCCGGTCCTCGCGGTGCACGGGCGGCGCGTCACCGCCGACGGCCGCGGCCGTCCACGTACCGGCTCCCGCGACGACGGCGAGCGCGGCGGCGCCCGCGAGGAGGCGGTCTCGGCGGCGCCGTGGCATTCGGATCTTCATACGGGAACCCTAGACGCCCCGGGGCCCCGAGCCCGAGCGCCCGAAGGGGGATGTCCCGCCCTTCTCCAGGCGTACGCGGCCGTCCGTGTGTACCGCAGCCGCGGTACGCGCCCCGACCTGCGCGGCGCGCGGGTCGGCGGGAGGATGGCCGCATGCTGCTGGCCGAGGTCGTGCGCGTGTCCCTGGAGGTCGCCGGCACGTCCTCCCGGTCCCGCAAGACCGCCCTGCTCGCGGAGCTCTTCGCCGCCGCGCCCGCCGAAGAGGCCGGCCTGGTCGTCTCCTACCTCGCAGGCCGCCTCCCACAGGGCCGTCCGGGCGTCGGCTGGCGCGCCCTCGGCCAGGACACCGAACCGGCGCCGGAACCCACCCTGACCGTCGGCGCGGTCGACGCGGCCGTGACCGAGCTCGCCGCCGTCGCGGGCGCCGGCGCCGCGGCCCGGCGGCGCCGGATCCTCGACGCCCTGCTGGGCGCGGCCACCGAGGCCGAGCAGGCGTTCCTGCGCCGCCTGCTGTCCGGCGAGGTACGCCAGGGCGCACTCGACGCGGTGGCCCTGGAGGGCGTGGCCGCGGCCGCCGGAGTCCCGGCCGCGGAGCTGCGCCGCGCGGTGATGCTGGACGGCTCGCTGCCCCGGGTCGCGGCGGCGGTGCTCGCCGAGGGGGCGGCGGCGCTGCGCTCCGTCACCCTGCGCGTCGGGCAGCCCGTACAGCCGATGCTGGCGGGCACCGCCCCGTCGGTCGCCGAGGCCCTCGCGACCCTCGGGCCGTGCGCGGTGGAGGAGAAGCTCGACGGGATCCGGGTGCAGGTCCACCGCGACGGCGACGGCGTACGGGTGTTCACGCGCTCCCTGGACGAGATCACGGCACGCCTGCCGGAGGTGGCGGAACTGGCCCGGTCGCTGCCGGGGGAGCGGTTCATCCTCGACGGCGAGGTCATCGGCCGGGCGGCGGACGGCCGCCCCGTCCCCTTCCAGGAGATCGCGAGCCGGGTCGGCTCCCGGGTCGACGTCGAGACCGCCCGGCGGACGCTCCCGGTCGTCGCCCACTTCTTCGACATCCTGGCCGCGGGCGACGAAGTCCTCCTCGACCTCCCGGTCCGCGAGCGGTACGAGGCCCTCGCCGCGCTCGTGCCCGAGAGCGCCCGGGTCCGCCGCCTCGCCGTGGAGGACCCGCCGGCGCAAGGGGCCGAAGCCGAGGAGTTCTGGGCCGAGACCCTGCGCCGCGGCCACGAGGGGGTCATGGTCAAGGCACTGGACTCGGCCTACGCGGCCGGGCGGCGCGGCAAACACTGGCTGAAGGTGAAACCGGTGCACACCCTGGACCTGGTGGTCCTCGCCGCCGAATGGGGTCACGGGCGGCGCACCGGACTGCTGTCCAACCTGCACCTCGGGGCGCGGGCCGCCGACGGTACGTACGCCATGCTCGGCAAGACCTTCAAGGGACTCACCGACGAGATGCTGCGCTGGCAGACCGGAGCTCTGCGCGCACTGGCGACCTCGGACGACGGCTTCACCGTACGCGTGCGGCCCGAACTGGTGGTGGAGATCGCCTACGACGGGCTGCAGCGCTCCCCGCGCTACCCGGCCGGGGTGGCCCTGCGCTTCGCGCGCGTGCTCAGGCACCGCCCGGACAAGAGGGCGGAGGAGGCCGACACCGTCGAGACGGTGCTCGGCAGCGGAAGCGAAGGGTAGTGCGGGCGCGGGCACCGAGGGGTAGTGCGGGTGCGGGCACACGCGGACGCGGATGGATTTGCCTCAGAGGCAAGATGAATTGCCAGAAAGGTAAAGCTCTGGCTCAATCGGGGCATGAATCCCGGTCCTGACCCCGGCCCTGCCCCCGGCCCCGAAGACGCGGCCGACGAACTGCCCGCCGTGGCCCCGCAACTGCGCGAACTGCGCCGCCGCGCCGGACTCACCCTGGAAGCCGCCGCCGCCCGGGCCCGGCTCTCGCCCGCCCACCTGTCCCGGCTGGAGACCGGCCGCCGCCAGCCCTCGCTGCCGCTGCTGCTCGGGCTCGCCCGCACCTACGGTACGACGGTCTCCGAGCTGCTCGGCGAAACCCCCGCCGTCGCCGATCCCATCGTACGGGCCGGTGGTCCGGGCGCCCGCGAGGCCGACGGGTGGACGTACTGGCAGGCGGGCGGCTCCGGGCGCGGGATGCAGGCGCTGCGCGTGCACGTCCCCCACGGCCGCAGCCAGGGCGAGCTCGTCCGCGTACATCCCGGCGAGGAATGGCTGTACGTCCTCCAGGGGCGGCTGCGGCTGCACCTGGGGGAGGCCGAGTACCTCCTGGAGCCCGGGGACAGCGCCCACTTCGACTCGCTCACCCCGCACCGGATCGCGGCGGCCTCCCCGGGCGGAGCCGACCTGCTGTTCGTCCACACCCTGCTGCAGAGCAGCCTCGCCGGGCTGTGCCTCGGCGGAGCCCCCACGTCCACGCACCACCGATAGCCGAGGAGCCGTAGTGATGTCCCAAGGAGAGAACCCCGTGACCCTGCGGGCGCGCATCGAATCGAAGTTCCCGCGCGGTCTGGTGATCCGGCTGATCGCCTACCTGTTCGTTGGCCACCTCTTCGCCTTCTTCGTCTACCTCCTCTTCGTCCTGGGCGCCAAGAATCAGTGAGGCTCCTCTAGTGACCTGAGTCGGAGGTTTGTCGTTAGTTCGGTATGAGTCGTCCGGGTCCGAAGATTCCGCCGTTGTCGGTGACCGATGCCCAGCGGGCTG